>DAIRFC010000046.1:0-18571 GCA_036795215.1 Actinomycetota bacterium
CTTCCGTCAGCCACAGATAGGCGATGGCCAGCTGCAGAGCGGCATCGGTGTTGGGGAGGATGGGGATCCACTTATCCGCGTGCACGGCCGCGCCATAGTTGAGGTCGGGACAGACGTAGACCGACGTGAGCCCCAGCTCCGAGAGCCAGTAGCAGAGGCGACTGGACATCATGCCTTGGATGGGATGAGGAGTGGTCTCCGGGTCACATCCCCAGAAGAGCAGCAACTGTGCGTGTGCGGCTATGTCCGGATAGAGGTTGGCGGCCGGCATCATCTCCCCTACCGGCTCGCATCCCCACACGTGCTTGGCTCCCCAGTTCTGACCTTCCCAGCTGTCTAAGTTGCGCATCTGGATGGTGTAGCCGCCCAAAAGGGAGAGCAGCCGGTTGGCGCAGCCGTGGCTGGGGCTGAGATGCTTGCTCTCGCCGTGCATGTCCGATTGCGAGAACACCGCCTCGGGACCGTAGGTCTTACCAACCCGTCTGAGCTCCGAGGCCACCAGCTCGGCGGCCTCGTCCCAGCTGATGCGTACGTACTTGCTCGTGCCCCGGTTCTGGGTGTTACGCCCTCCCGGGCCGACAGATCCGGGTGCGCCGGTTGGGTCCCAGTCAACGCGTTTGAGTGGGTAGCGCACCCGGTTCTTGGAGTAGACCCGCTTCTTGTAGGCGAGTCCTATGGGGCCGATGCAGGGCCTCATGGGAGGCTCGAAGGTTTTCCCCCGGGCCTCCATCTTCCAGACGTTGAAGTCCTTCTTGTCGTACTTGGATTCGTAGTCGAGGGGTCGGATACGGGTGATCCTGCCGTCCTTGACGTCCACCCAGGTGGGGGGACCAGAGTCTTTGGGGCCGATCAGGCTCGTGCCTCTTACGACCTGCCTGCCGGGTTCGACATCGATATTCTTCTTATCAGCGCCCATGATGAGCAAAACCTCCTACTGTGCGTGCATCTGGCAGCGAGCGGTGCCTGTGTGACCGTGCCGCTTGCTCACGTCTCAACGCAGGCGGTCTTTGGGCGCTGGCCCACCTCTCGCTCCCGACGTAGTCGATACTAGAAGTGTGCGACGACGCGGAAGCCGAAGCTGCACGAGGCTCCAACCTACATCAGTCTGTGTGTTAGCTCCAACCGTCATGCTCAAATCTCTAAGCGTGCGCCCGACCTCGGTATGGCCCCTACGCCAACGCTCTGCTCGCGGTCTCGATTGAGGTGCTTCCGAGAGGGAGACCGGGGAACAACATCCTCATCGATCTCCGGCGTTCGCCGAGCTCCGTCCACAGCACCCAGACCTGGGTGCCCAGCTGCCCGCACTTCGCGTCGCCTTGACAGAGTAACGACATCTCCCGGTAGTAGTAGCTATACGTCAATCCCCGAACTGACACCGACCGAGTCCCCGCCCTACAAGACCTGTTCGACATCAGCCTTCTCGCTCAGCGCCGTCCTATCTGCAAGCGCCAAGCTTGATGGGTCCATATTAGCGTAAGGCTCACGCAATCAAAACACCTGATCACGATGCCCGCCACCCCCGTCTACCGACCCGCCGACCAGGGACAAGCCACTGCCTAAGGTCGATGCGCACCTGAGGCTTGCCCGGGACAACCGAGAAAGGTATGTTCTCCGATGATCACGACGTTCTCGCCCACGAGATCCACCCGAACGATAGGGGGCCCATGTGAGTTCGATCCCATCAGAAGTACACGTGGCAATCGCCGGCTCCGGCGCGGCCGGACTGGCCGCAGCCGTGACGCTCCCCGAGGGCGGGGCCACCGTAGCGGTCTTCGAGAAGCAGCGGTCCTTGGGAGGCACATCCAACTTCTTCAACGGTACCTTCGCCGTCGAGAGCAAGATGCAGCGCGAGCGCTTCATCGCCTACAGTAGGGACGAAGCCTTCCGCAACATCATGGAGTACAGTCACTGGAAGGCGAATGCTCTCTTGGTCCGCACGGTGGTGGACGAATCGGCGGCAACCATCGCCTGGCTGGAAGAACAGGGCGTGGTCTTCACCGGGCAGATGATCAATATGCCGCGTGTCCCGCAGACGTACCACGTGGTCAAGGGGAAGGGCGAGGCCGTGGTCAAGGCGCTCGCCACCCAGGCGAAGAACAGGGGCGTGTCCATCTTTCCGGGAACGCCGGTCACGACCTTGTTGAAGCAGGGTGGTCGGATCAGCGGAGTGGTGGTTAGCGCCGAGGGCGAAGAGGTGGAGGTGGCATGCAAAGCGGTCGTCATCGCCACGGGTGGCTACGCCAACAACAAGGAGTGGATCAAGAAGTACACCGGTCGGGACTTGGGCGTGGACCTCATCGCGGTGGGCAACACCGGCAAGATGGGCGATGGCATACGGATGGCTTGGGAGCTGGGTGCCGCCTGCGATGGAGTGGACTCACTCGAGTTGATACGTGTAGGTCCCGTCGGCGATGAGTTCGCCATGGGTGGCGACCTCGAGGTAGTGGCGATGCAGCCCGATCTGTGGTTGACCAGCAAGGGCGAGAGGTTCTGTGACGAGGGCCTCGCATTCCACGACACGCACTCGGGCAACGCCAACCTGCGGGCCGCTATCGACGGCTACACGCTCAGCATCTTCGACGATTCGATCATCGACGACATCCTGAAGTCAGGTATCGACAGAGGGCTCGGCCCCGAGCATCCTCCCGGATACGTGCCGACCGGTGTCCGCAAAGAGCTCGAAGCCATCATGAGCACCGGCACCACCGAGATCTTCAGGGCCGGCTCGGTCGAAGAGCTTGCCCGCCTGGCCGGGATGGAACCCACGACTCTGCGCATGACCATCGACGATTACAACAGATTCTGTGCTAAGGGCCACGACGATCTGATGGCCAAGGATCCCAACCTACTGCGCCCGCTGGTCGGCCCCACCTTCTATGCGGTCAAGGCACGGACCGTCACGCTGGGCACCAAGGGCGGCATCAAGATCAATGAACGGACAGAGGTGGTTGACGCCAAAGGCACGCCGATCCCCGGTCTCTACGCGGGCGGCTTCGACGCCGGGGGTATGTACGGCGACAGTTACCCCATCCACGTCTCCTCCGGCCTGTCCTCAGCCTTCGCCATCAACTCCGGCCGCATCGCGGGAAGGAACGCCCTTCGTTATGTCGGGCTTGCCTGACGACTAGGCCGGGGCGAGCCTCGGGGTGCCGAGACGGCGCCCCGAGGCTCGCCCCGGCCTCATGCGGTCAACCTACCCGGCCGGAGCCGGATCCTTGTAGATCTTGCAGAGAAGAGCCCTCAACGGCCATCCACCGGTGATCTGGTCGAACGTGTCGGGATCGTCGGCGATGGTGAGCACATTGCAGTTCGACTCCCAGAGGCCATGGAGCCAGGGCTCCCGAGCGGGCCGCTCGGGGAACCACCAATGGCTTTGGACGTTGACCACCCGTGGGTCGATCTCATCGGTAAGGGTAGCCCGCTGCCGTATGACTCCTCGAAGGGTCTCCACGTAGACCCAGTCACCTTCTCCGATGCCGAGCTCGCGGGCCGTCTCAATGTTGATGTCCATGACGGGGTCCGGATACTGCTCGCGCGTCCCTATACCCCAATGCCGGTTCTCGGAGTGGAACATGGGCCTGAAGTTGCCGCCGGTGATCAATATGTAGGGGTACTCCTTCGCCACCTCCGGCGTGCTGATGGGGCTCTCCGGGGGTTCCTCGTAGAAGGGCAAAGGGTCGTAACCCAGTTGCTCGAGGATGTTGGAGTAGAGTTCGGCCTTGCCTGAGGGAGTCGCGAACCCCGTCTTCTTGCCCGTGCGCGGGTTGATGGTCTCGTAAGTCCAGGGCTCGTCGCTTCTCACGAAGTACTTTTCGGTGGCGACCTCCTTGAAAGTCAGACCGAGAGGCGCCAGTCGGAAATCGGCCAGCTCTTCTTCCGTCGTCCAGGGAAAGTACTCGCCGAAGCCGAGCCGCTCCGCCAAGCCCTTCCAGACATGGAAGTCACCGTGGCGTTCGCCTAACGGCTCCACCGCCGCCTCCGAGCAGGCGATGTTGGGTGCGAAGTCCTCATGTGTGGCGCACATGGGCTTCTCGAGCTTGCTCGCGATCGGCAGCACGTAGTCGGCGAGGAGGGCAGTGGGGGTCATGAAGTGCTCCAGTACCACGTGAAGCTCGAGGTTGGGGCTCTTGATGGCTTTGTACATGGTCTTCACATCGCCACCGTTGAGGAGAAAGTTGCTTCCCCAGGTGATCATGGCCGTGACCGGATAGGGGTCCTTCTCGAGAATCGCCTTCCAGATGAGAGGCTGCACGGCCACGAAGTTGTGGGCGGCCACCGGGAAGGGGATGCCGTAGGTCTCCTCATGATACTTGGCCATCAACTCGTATCCCGGCCAACCCATCAACCTGAAGCGGTCGCAACCGAGCTGCTTCTTGCGCTGTTCGGGACTCACCTTCTCGGGCAGGGTGAGCATGGAGTCGCGGATGCCGATCTTGCCGTCGACGATGGGACCAGGCCCCACGATCGTCTCGCCACCGCCGACCTTCAGGTTCCCGGTTATAGCCCGGAGACACACACGGGTTTGCTCCACCCGGACGGAGTTGCGGCCCAGCATATCGGTGGCCGATCCCCAGTGGAAACCGGCCGGCCAGTTGGTGGCATACATGCGCGCCGACGCGCGGATCACCTCTGGCGGAACCCAGGTGATCTCGGCGACTTTCTCGGGAGTGTACTCGGCGGCCCGCCGGCGGAGTTCGTCGAAGCCGAAGGTCCACTCCTCCACGAACTCCTTGTCGTAGAGACCTTCTTCGATGATCACGTTGATCCAACCCATGAACAAGGCCGTATCGGTGCCGGGCCGTAGCTGGACCCAGATATCGGCGAACCTGCCGGCCTCGGTCTTTCTGGGGTCGATGACTATGAGTTTGAGATCCCCCTGCGCCTTCCGTTTCTGGAGCCGCTGGAAGTCGAGCGGAGCAGTCTGGCCGAGAGCGCACCCGTCGATGACCAAGCAGTTGATGTTAGGGAGCTTGGGCCGGGCATTCGTCATGCCCAGGAGGGCGTAATTCATCGCGACTGTGTTGCAGCGACAGATGGTGCCGGCGCAACCGATGTTGGAGGGGTTGCCGAAGAGATTGAGGAAACGGGTGCGCATGGGATACATGTCGCTTCGGTAAGTGCCCTCCTGGACGGTGAGGGTCTCCGGCCCGTACCTTTCCTTGAGATCCTCGAGCTTGGCCGCTATCTCGTCGAGGGCCTGCTCCCAGGGGATCTGCTCCCACCGGTTCTCACCGCGCTCTCCCTTCCTCTTGAGCGGGTGAAGCAGCTGGTCGGGGCTGTACAGCCAGTTGGGGTGATAGGGCATCCTGTCGCTGCAGCCGTGGTTCGGCGTTGGGTAATCCTTGTTACCCCTGAGACCGATCAGCTTTCCGTCCTTGACGGTAGCGATGAGCCCGCACTGGTGGATGCACCCCGGTGAGGCCCAGCAGACGATCTTCTTCTCTTCCACCCCATCCTGTTTCGTACGCTCTGCCATCTTCGGTCCTCTCTTCTCGTAAAGGTGGCTGTCGGTCGGTCCGGCTGCGGACCCGGTCTTGTCTGCCTCTAGGCCCCCCGGTATTCTGGCCGACGAAAGACGAGGCGGGAGGATTGACACCGGTGCGGACCGACAGACAGCCGACGGTCACAGTGGAGACATTCCCTCCCCGCAAGGGTTACCCCGCTCGAGAGGTGCCCCTGCGGGAGGGCATGACGCTGGAGGATCTCATGGAGATCCTCCAGCTGCCCCCCGACACCGAGGCGGTGATAGTCAATAGCGTATACGTCAGACCGGACTACCGGCTCAAGAACGGCGACCAGGTGAGGGTCATACCCTTCATATCCGGGGGCTGACGGAAGCCGTTTCAAGTCAGTTGAGTTCCTTGATGAGGTCCTCTAAACCGTACTTCTTGAGTGTCTCGGGTAGTGGTTTGCCGGTCTCAACATCCCAGCCCATCTGCTCGTAGTAGTTGTCCCTGATAGCATCCCAGTGCTCCCGGATGCCTATACCGGCGACCGGGCCGTCGACCGGGGTCGAGCTGTAGCGCACCGACGGCGCCTCCATCTCTTTAGTCAGCCCATGTCGGAAGTTGAACATCCGCATCAGGTTGACGATCCGAAGACCCATCTCCTTGGCGCTCTCGATATCCCAGGTCCAGCCGGTGGTCGCATTGATGCAATCCAGAGTGAGAGCGAGGCTGGGAGTGCAGAGACGGCATATGCCGAAGGAATCTTCGACGTTCCGGCCGCCGTTGAGCTTGGCGTTCATGGTCGACATGGCGATCGGGTCGAAGCGGTCCTTCACCGGCTCCAGATTCAGATTCTTGGGAGTGAAAAGATGGCCGCTCGTCTCGATAGTCCCCGTGTTGGAGAGGCAGGTATCAAGAAACTCCATCCAGTGACCGCGATGGTCGTGACCACGGGGAGTCGCCCCCTTCATGGTGTAGACACAGCAGTCCTGAGCCTCTCCCCCCACTCTCTCGGCCGACCGTTTGGTACCTTCGGCGAACAGATCCCCGCAGCCCTCGCGCCGGGCGATCTTATTGAGCATGGCGGCCACGGCCTCAGAGTCGCCCCACTTCATCTCAATGCCATCGAAGTCGTCTTTGGTGAGATAACCTTTCTCGTAGCATTCCATCATCCAAGCGATGAGGTAGCCCGATTCATTGATGTCGAAGCCCAGACGGTCGACCAGGTTACCGAGGTAGAAGGTTTCGGCCGGATCGGTCATACCGATAAGGGGTCCCATCTCCGCCGTACCTTCGTACTCAGGTTCCTCGCCGACGAACCCGGCATAGGGGCCGCCTTCCGGCAATCGCATGATGCGGCAGTGGGCGATCGCACAGGCCCAACAGGCGGAGGGCTTGGAATCGGTGAAGGTCTCGCGCATGTATTCCGGAGTGTACTTGTTCCCTTCGGGCCATACGTTGGTGGTGTAGTTGCGCATGGGAAGAGCGCCCATGGCAGCCAACGGGGTGATGCCGGCATTGGTGCCGTACTGCAGGAGACCGGGGTCGACCTGCTTGGTGAACTCGGTCAACTCCTTGGCTTTGGCTACTAGAGTCTCGGGATCGACCACCCGTGGTTTCACATCGCCTTTTACCGCCGAGATGCACTTGATCTTCTTTGAACCCATGACCGCGCCCACCCCGTTGTGGGCGGCCACATGACCACGGTCGCCGACAATGGCCGAGAAGCGGACAAGGTTCTCCCCCGCCGGACCGATGCTGTAGACGCTACACCTGCCCTTGCTTTCCTCCTTGACGGCGTCTTCAGTCTCCCAAGTGTCTAAGCCGACCAGATGCTCTGCGTCCAGCAGGTGGACTTCGCCATCCTGGATATGAATGCGCGTCCACTTGTCCGCGATGCCCTGAACGATGACGCCGTCAATCCCATTGTGTCTCATGAAGGCGCCCATGAATCCATTGGCTTGACCCGTCCCGGCCATGCCGGTGCAGGCGCCGAGAGTGGTCACGGAGAAGGTCCCAGATCCGCAGACCCTGGTACCCGCGAGGGGCCCCGTGAAGAACGTGATCCGGTTCTCGGGGTCCGACCACTTCACACCTGCGGGGACTTCGTCCCACAGGTACTTGGTGGCAAGACCGGTGCCGCCCACGTACTTGGCCGTGGTCTCGCCGTCGATTAGCTCTTCGGTGATCTCCTTGGTCCCGAGATCAACCCGAATGATGCGTAGAGTGTAAGGTCCTTCTTCTGCCATGCCGGCGCTCTCCTTCCCGAGGTCCAACCAGACGGACGGCCGTCAGCTGGCGCCTCCGGATAGATTGATGTCTTCTCCTGTTATGTATTTCGCTCGATCGGACACGAGGAACGACACAAGGTCCGCGATATCCTGGGGGGTGCCCAGCCGGCCCAAGGGGATGGGTGGAGGCCCAGCCTGCCCGGTAGGCCCGGCCGTCGGCGTCTTGAGCGATTCTTCGACGGTCATACCCCTCTCTTCGGCCTGTTTGATCATACTCTCGTCTCGGAAGTTCGTGTCGAATCCGCCGGGGTTGATGGCGTTGACGTTGATCTTGTACGGAGCCAACTCCCGGGCCAAGGTCTTCATGAGACCCAATAGACCGTGCTTGGAGGCGCAGTACCCCGCTCCTCCCGGATATGGTCCGACGCCGGCCAGGGACGAGATGAGAACGATCTTCTTGCCCTCGGGATCTGGGATCATGGTCTTGGCCACCGCCTTGCAGACCAGGAACGCGCCGGTGAGGTTGATGTCGATGAGCATCCTCCAGGTGGCTTCGTCGAGGTCCACCACCGGGATGGGCATCGGGCCGCGCACGCCCACACAGTGCACCAAGATATCGATCTTGCCACACTCCTCGATGGCCCAAGCGACCATGGCATCTACGTCGGCGCTGTCGCTGACGTCGGTGGTCAGGGCCACACCCTTTCTGCCCAGCGCTCGGATCTCGTCGACCACGGCATCCAAACCACCCCAGTCCTGGTCGCCGGGCCAGATGCTCGCGGGGTTGGCGAACTTGTCGACTACGACCACATCCGCACCGTCCTTCGCCAGCTGGACCGCGATCCCCCGGCCCATGCTCCTCTTCGCCGCCGCTCCCGTCACCAGGGCGACCTTGCCACTCAGCTCGCTCATAGCAACCCCCGTTCCTTCAGATAGCGTTCGATATTGAAGACGGCACCGTTGGACATCATGGGCTGGCCACCGGCCACGCAGAGTGTCTGCCCGGTCACGAAAGAGGATAGATTCGAACACAGGAACAGAGCCGCTCCCGCGATGTCCTCGGCGGACCCCATCCTTTCCAAGGGCACCTCGTGCTTGGACAGGGCGGAGAAGAAGGCGTCTCTCTCCGGCCCTGCTGGTAACAGCGAATCCCAGAACGGGGTCTCGATGGGCCCGGGGACGATGGTGTTCGACCTGATATTGAACGGCGCCAGTTCGAAAGCCAGATTCAGAGAGAGCCCGATGACGCCCGCTTTCGCGGAATGGTAGTGAAGCACCGATACCACCGGCGAAACGGCTCCCATGGACGAGATGAACAGAAGCGCCCCCGTGCGCTTCTCCTTCATAACTGGGAGAACCGCCTCGGTCACCATCCAGGGGCCCTTGAGATTGATGCTCACGATCCTGTCCCACTCATCTTCGCCGAAGGTGCCGCTGGCCCCGGTGGCGTGAGTGCCGGGCACTCCTCCTGCGTTGTTGACCAGGATGTCAATCGTCCCGAACTCATCGAGGACCTTGGCCACCGTCTCCTCGATCTCCGAACTCTTGGTTATATCCATCCTGGCGCTCAGGGCCTTCCCACCCGAGGCCTTGATCTCTTCGGCGACGGCCCGGACACCGGCGACATCGATGTCGCATACCGCCACGCTGCAGCCTTCGGCCGCGAACTTGTGGGCGATACCTCTGCCCATACCCTTCGCTCCGCCGGTAATGATCGCTACCTTATCCTTCAGCAACATATCGGCTCCCTGTTAGAGAACGTCGGTCTTACACTTCAAAGCACATCTTCCAGACCAAGAGCGGTGATCCGTTCTCGATCGACCACCCCGGTCTCGAAGTCGAAGCCCATCTCTTCATAGAACTGGCGCTTCAGACCCTCGGAATCAACAGTCACGCCCTTCAGATCGCCTACCTCCAGCGGCGGATTACCCCGAGCCCGCTCCGGAAGCTTGAAATCGCTCGGCTTGAAGCCTTCTCTTACGTTGAAGCCGTGCAACAAGGTGGCTATCCGTTTGCCCGTCTCGGCAAGCTCTGGGTAATCAAGACCCCAGCCGGTGATGGCGTTTATGCAACCAACGAAATCCATGGGCATGCTGTCGATGCCGAACATGCAGGCGCCTGAGGTGTTCGCCCAATGCTGCCACGCGGCGACCAAAGCATGGTACTTGCCTTTGTCGGTTGGATCGTAGCGTTCCAACTTGAAGGGTATACCCAGGCCTCCGTAGATGATCTCATTCACGCCGCCGTGCTCCGCGAACGCAGTGCCTCCCCGCGTGTGCCGCCCCGGCGTCGAATCGGAGATGTAGGTCGCTCCCCAGCCGGGGAAACAGCGCGGGTCATGCATGGCCAGCATCTCGCCGCCTGCGTGCATGGCGAACTCTGCCGCGCCCCTGCCGAGCTTCTCGGCAGCCCACTTGGCCCCGTCGGCCAGCACGTCACCTATTCCCTCGCGGAGGCACATCTTCTTGAGTACTGCGACGTGAGCGTCACTGTTTCCCCAGGTCAGCTCGGCACCGTCGGTATCGGCCTTGGTGATAATGCCGTTCTCGAAGCACTCGATGGCGAACGCCAGTGTGCAACCGGCTGATATGGTGTCCAGCCCGTAGAGGTCACACAATTCGTTCTCGTAGATGAGGGACTTCATGTCCGTGTTGAGGCACATAGTGCCGAAGGCGGCCAGCGTCTCGTACTCAGGCTTGTGCGCATCCTGGACTGGATACTTGCCCTCTTCCACAGTGACCTTGCCCCCACACCCGATGGGGCAACCGGTACAGGCGTACCTCTTCGTGAGGTACTGAGTCATGCCGGGCAGGGCGACGGACTCCCACAGCTGCTCTGGAAAGTCCTCGACGTTGTTGCCTCTCCAGTTCTTGATCGGTACGTCCGCATCGTGAAGATGAGCGATCATGGCCCCGGCGGAACCACCATGGGTAAGCCCGAAGAACATACCCGAGGGATTTTCCTTGGCCTCTTTCAGCATCTCCCTCATCAAGGCCTGCACCCTGGGCTTGTCGTGTATCTCCGGCTTCCGGGCGCCGATCGCCGCGACGGCTTTTAGGTTCTTGGACCCCATGACCGCGCCGAGACCCGACCTGGCTGCAGCTCTCCCCCGGTCGTTGATGACCGCCGCTATCCGTGCCATCCGTTCCCCGGCCGGACCGATGACCGCCACTTTCAGTTTGCGGTTGTCGTTTTCATCCCGTATCAGCGCTTCGGTCACCGCCGTATCTTTGCCCCACAGGTGACGGGCATCCTTGATCTCCACCTTGCCATCCTGGATGAGCAGGTAGACGGGATGCTCCGCCCTGCCCTCAAAGAAGACGATGTCGTAACCTGCCGCCTTGAAGGCATTGGCGAAATCACCGCCACAGTTGGCGTCACCCCAGTAGCCGGTGAGAGGGGACTTCCCCATGGTCGCGAAGCGGCAGGCCGCGTACACGCCGGAGAGGGTCAGCGGACCCGTGCCGATACCGAAGATGTTGTCCGGTCCGAGAGGGTCGGCACCCGGCTTCATCCGCTCCAGGATGATGCGCGCACCGATGCCGTAGCCACCGACGAACCTACGAGCCGTCTCTTCAGAAAGTTCCTCTTCGTGCCACGTGCCGTTCGTCAGGTCGACGAACAGCATCTTTCCCATGTACCCGTATCTGGCCCTCGTCATAGAAGTCTCCCCGGCGCTAGACGTTCATGGCAGTACGGAGCCCCGTACCGACCGCGTCGGCAATGAGTCCGGGTTGCGCACAGTCGCCCACCGCGTAGACCTCGGGGACCCTGGACTGCAGACCGGACAGTAGATCGTTGTTGGATGCCAGGGGAAGCGCCGAGACGAAGGTATCAGCCGCCAGGGTTTCCTCAGTCCCGTCCTTGGTCACGATGGTGAGACCCTTGTCGGTAATCTCCACGTATTCTTTCACGCCGGTTATCATGCCGACGCCCTTGTGCTTGAACCAGGTCAGGAGATTGCCGAGCACCGCATCGATCATCCCCTCGCCGAGGAGGTCTGCCTGCTCGACGATGGTCACGTTCCGGCCGCGCTTCGCCAGGAACTCGGCCAGCTCGCACCCCTGGAGCGCGCCTCCGATGACCACTACGTTCTTGCCCAGAGGCATGTAGAACTTGGTCAACCAGCGCAAGGTATAGGGGGTGAAGAAGCGGCTGAGGAGTTTCAGTTGTTTGTGCAGGGCGGCACCGCTCACCACGTTGGGCCGGTCTATCCCCTTGATGGGCGGGATCGTCGCACTGGCGCCCGTGGCCAGAAAGACCACGTCGGGCTTGATCTCATCCACGGTGGAGAAATCGGCTTCTTTGCCGAGGACCACGTTCACCCCGAGCTTCCTGATCTGCCCCCGCAGGTAGTCGATGATGAGGGGGACGTCCTCGGGATGGCGGCCCTTGACGATAGACGCGATGGGGAGGAGCCCGCCGAGGATGGGGGTCTTCTCGTACAGGGTCACGTCGTGGCCACGAAGGGCCGAGACGCGCGCTGCTTCCATTCCGCCGGGGCCGCCGCCGATGACGAGGACTTTCTTCTTCGTCTCGGCCTTCTCGACGTCGGTGTACGGGGTGCCCAGCAGGGCGTTGATGCGGCAGCGCTTGGTGCCTAGGCAGTTGTCGCAGCCCGTGCACGGGGCGATGTCATCCAGACGCCCCTCGCGGAGCTTGTTCACGTAGTCGGGATCGGCGTGGAGACGTCTGGTCATGCCGATGAAGTCGGCCATGCCCTCTTCGAGGATCTTCTCACCCAGGTCGGCATCGAGCCTGCCCACGACGGTGACGGGGATGGAGACCTCTTTCTTGATGCCGGCGGCGAGCAGCATGTTGGCACCCGCGCCCTTGAGGTCCTTGTAGTACTCCTTGGGGAACTTGTCCAGCGGGATGGGAGGGTCGGGGTAGAAGAGCAGGTCGGTGAGATACGCGGGGACGTGGTAGCCCAGCCAGTGACTTCTCACCATGATGGCGTCGGCGCCGGCCTTTTCCAGGAAACGGACCTGTTCCCGCGCTATCTGGGGTGTCAGCATGCAGGCGTCGTCGATATCGACCACTTGGCCGACCTCGAGCCCGTTGATGATCATGGTGCAGGCGAAGTCGCGACCGCAGCGACGCTTGATCTCGGAGATCACCTGAGCGGGGAAGCGAGAGCGGTTCTCGCTACTTCCGCCGTACATATCTTCCCTGCGGTTCCAGAAGGGGGAGAGGAAGTTGTGGAGCAGATGGCTGCTCGCGGCGTTGACGTCGACGCCGTCGAAGCCGGCCTTCTTCGCCCGCTCGGCGGCCGCGGCGAACTTGTCGACGATCGCCTCTATCTCCGGGATCGTCATCTGCCGCGGGACCTCGTTGTGGAAATCGTTCTCAATGGGCACCGAGATGGGCGAGGCGCCCATGGGCGGGCCGTCAAAGACCTGGTTGGGCTCGATGTGGGGCAGGTTGACCTGCCAGGGTCCGTCGTGGTTCATCTGCATGAAGGTCGGGCAGCCGTGCTTGTGGATAACGTCGACGAGCTCCTTCATACCTTCGATGAAGCGGTCGTCGTCGATGCGGTAGCGCATGCGCCAGCGGGCTCCCGCCGGGTAGTCGACCGTGGGAGACTCGACGATGATGAGTCCGGTGCCCCCCCGCGCCATCCGCTCGTAGAAGGCCAGCATCTCGGGTCGCATGTGCGTGTCGTCCTCGTGCCACATGAGCATGCCCGCGCCGGTCTTGAGGATGCGGTTGCGGGTGGTGACCGGGCCGATGCGGCCGGGTTCCAGGAGCCTACTGTACTTTGAGTCGGTCAACGGGTGCCTCCCTTGTCCTTTTGAAACATCCTCTTGAAACCTGTCAGCTTCTACTTGTCCCATCGCGACGGGTCGACTGTATAGCCCGCGGCATCGACCTCAGGCGGCGAGGCTTCCCAGAAGAACCTGATGGTGTCGATCTTGAGCTCCCCGTCCTCATCGAGCTTGAGTTCGTACAACGGCAGGTAATCCTTCTGCACCTTCACCGTCTTAGTGGCCGTATCGTATATGGTGGCCTGCAGGAAGGCCACCGCCACCATCCGTTTCTCATCGACGAATATGTCGTGGACGATGAACTCCTCATAGTCTTCCGGATGGCCGGTCAACATAGTATAGAAGCCTTCTCGTCCCCTGAAAGGATTGTCCGGTCCCCCGAACACATACGTGTAAGGGATGAAGGTGAAATCCGGAGCCAGGTACTTGTCCATGGCGTGGACGGTCTCGGCGTTCTGGGCGCTCGCATTATAGTCGGCGAAGTAGTCCTTCATCCACTGCACGATCTCGTCATATGTGGGCTTCATGCCGCTCCTCCGATCCCTAAGGTTGCATCGCTTCTCTCGCCGGAGCTACGACTCCAGCCGCTGGGGCCCGTCCGGGTTCTTCTTCCAATCACGCTCGAACACGTCATCGATCTCCAGGGCCCCGGTCGGCAGAATCTCCCAGAAGAAGTCCAGCCGCGCGATCTTCATAGCACCCTCTTCCTCGACTAGAGGGTAGCGACAAAGATACCGTTTGGTTAGTAAGAGCTCCTGAGTGTCCCGGTCAATGATGTCCGTTCTGATCTGAGCCACGAAGACCTGCTGCCTCTCGTCGATGACCAGATGCTCGGGAGTCAGCCGTTCGATGCCCGAAGGGTGCGATGTGAGCACCTTGTACCAATTCTCCCGGCCCTCCACCTTGCCCACATAGGCGATGTAGGGGTTGTACACCACGTCCTTGGAGAAGTACTTATCCATACGGTGGATCTCGTCGGGGTCCTGGCCGTACTTGTTGAAGACCTCGAAGTACTCGTCGATCCAGGCAGCAAACTCGTCGTAGGTCATCTTCATGAGTGCCTCCTCCGTCCTTTTGCCTATTGCTGGAACTGCTTCATGTATTCGGGATCGTTGGCCGCTTCGAACATGAAGATGGGCGTATCTATCCTCTTAAAGGTGACAGGGCAGTGTTCCACGCCTTTCGGTACGAAGATCAGGCAGGTCTTCGTGATGGTGTGCGTCTCTCCACCGATGTGGAACTCGATCTCGCCGCCCAGATCGCGGGGATAGTTGCGGTTGGTCCCTCCGAAACCGATCACCTCGTCGAAGTCGTGGCTGTGCGGTATCTCGATATCGACGGGCTTCCCACCAGGGAGGCCCCACAGGATCTCGCACCCCACGAACAGGGAGCATCCAGGCACGATCGAATTCATGATGCCGAGCAGCATCGTCCGGTCAACTATCTTGCCCTCTTCGGCCTGGTCCTCCATAGACTTCACCCAGGCCTCCGACTCGGGCGGCATGAGATCCTCGGTGACGATGTACTTGCCGTACTTCGATTCAGCCATCTGTCTACTCCTCACTGGTCCGTCGGCTCCCTGCAGCTAGTCCCGCTCTCTTTCACTCCCCATCTTCTCCTGGTGGCCTCCCGGATCGGCCTCGGCCAAGCTACCGGCGCCGATCATGACGGTCAGTTCCAGATGCGGCTTCGTGAAACGCTTCCAAGTGAGCGGGCCGTGTTTCATGCCCTTGGGCACGAAGATGGAGGAAGACTTGTTGATGGTGAGAGGTTGTCCGTCCAACATGAACTCGATCTCGCCACCCAGGTCCTCGGGATCGTTGGGGTCGGTGCCCAGATGGATGACTATCTCGTCGTAGTCGTGCACGTGTTCGAGGATGTGCGGGTTGGGGTCCGGCATCCCAAGGATCCAGCCGGTCTCCACATACATGTTCGAGCCGGGGATGAGATTGTTGCTCATCAAGGTCATGGCCGGTATGCGGCCTATTACCTCGAAAGCAGGGACGACCTCATAGGCCGGACTACTCACGAAGTACTTCTCGCTGTCGGATGCCGGCATGGTCTTCAGTCCTTTCTCGCTCGTGATCTGCGGGTCCTCTCGGATCAGGATTCTTCGGACTACAGGTGCACGATGTACTTCTTCATCAACTTCAGTGCCTTCTCCGGTTCGCTCTGTGCCAGCAGACCCAGGGCAAAAAGGACGTATTCGCGGTCGAGGAGCCACTCGGGTTCTTTGGGCTTGAGCAACATGGGCATATCTCGCTCGAAACGTGCCCCCTCGAGCACGTTGACCGGGTCGGCCGAGAAGGAGACCGGACCTCCGGCTCCGACCACCCACTGCAACTGAGTGAGGTCCTTACCCCGCTGCACGGTCACCTCACCATTGGGGGTGATGACCTGTTTGAGCGAACCCACATGCCGATCGACAGCGGAGTGTACGGCGATCTTCGAGAGCAGCAGGTGACACTCCGTCTGCTGTTCCCCTTCGGGCACGCTGTTCTCCCTGCACATAGCCTCCACCGCCTCTTCGAAGTCCTCAGGCAGAGGCTCCGACCCGGCGATGGTCTTCAAGGTATCCAGATTGTGGAAGAGACCTAGATCGCCCTCTACGGTGCGCTTCGCATAGGGCTCAGGCAGACCCAAGAGCCGCACCGAGCTTGACGTCGGCGCCCCTTTGGCCACTGAGTATACGTCGGTGGTGGCTCCTCCCACGTCCACCAGAAGGAGCTCACCGATACCGGGAGTACCGTTGGTGCCGTCGGCCAGGAGCTTGGCCGCTTCCAGCACGGCCGCCGGTGTGGGCATGCTGACATCGGCGATCATGCTCCTTGCCCGTCCGATGCCTTTCGCCTCGGTGATGCGGGCTATGAAAAGATTTCTGATCTCGTGGTTGGCAGCCGCGACTTCGAGAACACCGATCTCGGGCATGACATTGCTGGTGTAAATCACGTTCTTGCCCGAGCCGGAGAAAAGAGTCTCGACCTCGTCGTAGGCGGACTTGTTTCCCGCGACGATGATGTTGGTCACGCCGGGGCCGCTCCGGGCAAGCATAGCAGCGTTGTGGCTGATTACTTTCTTGTTGCCCCCATCGGTGCCCCCGGTAAGCAGAACGATATCCGGAGCAGTCTCCTGGATCTCGCGGAGTTCGGACTCAGCAAGATCGAAGGAGTAGGAGCCCACGATCTTAGCCCCGGCCCCCAAAGCAGCTCTACGACCCGCTTCGGTGGTGTACTCGGGCACAAGCCCGACACAAACGACCCGCAGCCCTCCGGCCGCACTGCTGCAGGCCACGGTCTGCCGGCGCTCCTCCTGTCCTAGGGGAACGCTCTCGGCAAGCAGGTCGAAGGCCTGCTCGAGGCCGATAGTAACGTCCTCATCGACGGTCGAGGGCACCTGGACCCGGGCGAGCAACTCCTCGGCCTCCAGTTCGAAGGCCACCAGTTTCGTGAAGGTGCTGCCGAAGTCAACAAAAAGGCGCTTGCTGCCCACGACGCTCGACCTGCCGTTTAGACCTGCGAGCCAGACGCTACGGACGCTCGGCCCGTTTCCGGCTTAGATCGGCCTTGAGATCATCGATGGCCGTCCGAACGTCGGTCTCAGGCGGATAGACTCTGTCGAATCCCATCCGTTTGAACTTGGCTTCGTCCGCAGGGAAGTCGCGGCGGGAGACGCCCAGTATGCCCCCCACGTACAGTAGGACATCCTCCAGACCGGCCTCCGTGCACTTGTCGCGGAAACCTTCCAGATCCATCTCGGCCATCCCATACAGCGAGCTGATCATCATGGCGTCTGCAGCCGTCTCCTGGGCAGCCATTATGAACTCCTCCGGGGGAGTCTGTGCACCCAACTCCACCACTTTGAAACCGGCCTCGCGCAGAGCCCGGGAGACGATCTTCGTACCGATGACGTGGGCGTCGACTCCGACGGTCCCTGTGATGACGCAACCTAGGTTTTCCATCAGTCCCTCTCGTTCTCAGTTACGATCCAAAATCGGGTGCTACACGGCCACTTCGCACGTCAGTCCGCGACCTTCTACGATCCTGCGGGCGGCCTCCATGAACTTGGGCGAAGGCGTCTCGGCAGCCGGCATCCGGTAATCCAGTCCCAACTGTTCGTACTTCTGCTGCCCGTACCGGTGGTAGGGGAGCAGGTGCACGGTCGCACCCGGAGAGGTCGTCGCCACCAGGTCGGCGATGTCCGAGATGGCGTCGCTGTTGTCGTTGAAACCAGGTACTACGGGCACGCGTACCACGAACGGCACGCCGCTGGCGGCCACTTCCTTGAAGTTACGCAAGATGAGCTCATTCGTGCGGCCGGCCTGAGCCTGGTGGATCTTAGGGTCGGTATGCTTGAGGTCGAAGTAGAAGAGATCGACGTAGGGGAACAGGCGTTTGAGGCCCTCCGTGTCTCCCTGCCCGGCCGTGTCGACACAGGTGTGCAAACCGGCCTCCTTGAAGCGCTTGAGAAGCTCCAAAGCAAACTCCGGCTGCAACAGGACCTCGCCGCCCGAGAGAGTCACTCCTCCCCCGGAATCCTCATAGAAATCGATGTCGCGTTTGATGACATCGAAGACCTCGTCCGCCGTCATCTCTTTGCCCGTGATGCGCATGGCATCGTGCGGACAGGCATCCACACAGTCACCGCAGACCGTGCACACGTCCCTATCGATCTCGATGCCGTTTGCGCCTACGGTAATGGCTCCGACCGGGCAGGCGGCCACGCAGCGGTAGCAGAGCTTACAGAGAGAATTGCGGTGCAACAGTTCCGGAGCAAAACTCTGAGACTCAGGATTGGAGCACCACAAGCAGCTCAGGGGACAGCCCTTGAAAAAAACAGTAGTCCGGATGCCCGGACCATCGTCGATGCTGTACCGCTGGATGTTGAACACGGTCCCTGTAGCGCTAGTCACTGCCCTTATCTCCTCGCTCTCGTCGCATGTCAACCGGGAGCGCCGCCCAGCGGCGGCGCTCCCGGCCTGGGAGGTCTATAGATTAGCTGACCTCGTGCATGGTCCGCTCGACGATCTCCTCCTGGAGTTCGGGCGGCAGATCGACGAAGTAAGCGCTGTAGCCACCCACACGCACCAGCAGGTCCTTGTGGGCCGCCGGCTCCTTGCGGGCTTCCA
>DAIRFC010000047.1:0-18475 GCA_036795215.1 Actinomycetota bacterium
ACACGCAACCCTTTAGATTATATCATGGCACGTTTTTCACGGCTTTATCCAGCCTATTGGATTTCAGTTGCCATCACATTTTTTGTTGTAATGATCTTTACTCTGCCCGGGCGCGAAGTTTCAACTAACGTGGCACTTCTCAATCTGACTATGCTGCAGGGATTTCTTGGTGTGGCTGCGGTGGACGGTGTTTACTGGATTTTATCCATTAATTTGACATTCTATGCCATAATGTTTTTTGTTTATGTTATAAAACAAACAAACCATTTGAGAAGGTTTGCGTTTGCATGGGTATTGGTTACGGTACTCAACCAGCTAATGAAGAACACGGTTGGAATTGACTGGCCTGGTGACCAGATTGTTTTTCTTCAAAACTATGTACCAATGTTTATGGCTGGTACTGTTTTTTATAAGATGAGGAGTGAAGGGATAAGAACAGTAGACCATATGAGTTTGATGTTTTATTTGGGTGCACAATGGTATGTCAGTAACTGGCAGAATGCCGCTGCAATGTGTGCAATGTATCTGTTGTTCTATTTATATATTTATGATGGGATCAAATGGTTGGCGGTGAGACCACTGCTGTTTGTTGGTGGTATTTCTTATTCTCTGTACCTAATTCATCAGAACGTAGGTTATGTGATTTTGCGAGGGCTCTACGGGTGGGGGCTGGATCCTTTGGGGGCAATACCCATCGCGGTCGTCGGAGTCGTTATTGTAGCGACGGGGATAACGTATTTGATCGAGCGGCCTGCAAGCAGGATGATTCGAAGGCGGTACCGGGTTGGAATGGGTCGATGGATGGATCGGAGGGTGTCAACGCACAGCGATGCCGGCGTGTCGCGGCCGGTTGAATAACGGGCGACGCCCGCTGGGCATGGGATGTGTTTGTCAATGTGTGCATAAACAGAATCACGGTATGCAGTGGTTGGTCCGTGACATCTTCTTCCGAAGCCGCCTCCTCCAGTTGCCGTAGTGGTCCCCGCTTGTGCTCGGCACGGTTCCCGGGACGTTCTGTGGATGGGTCTCGAGTTCCAGATCCTCTAGGTTTACCAGGGTGAGACGGGCGGGGCTGTTTGCAAGGTGTGCGAGAACCGCGCGCAGAATATGGGCTGGGTCCTCGGTGGCAGTGGATGCTGCGAAAACAGGCTCGCATCCGAGAGCGGCGGCTGTGTCGGCCTGCCGCTCCGCCCACTTGTATAGCCGGGCGATAAGCATGGTTCGCGCCGCCGTCGCGCGGTGTGCCCGCTGCTCATCAAGCTGCCCTGTCTGGACCCGGACCTCGATATCCCGGCCCCCCAAGAACCCCGCGAATGGGAACATGTCGTGTGTGTTGAGGCTCGCGACGCTTCCCTGAGGCACGGGTGCTATCAGTTGCGCCGCGCGGGGGCGCAGGGAGGTCTGCAACACCCAGCTGCGAAGAACGCCGTGCCGCCTCATTGTGGACCGTACGCCCGGTGAGACCGTGCCCAGGTCTTCTCCTACCACGACCGTCCTGTTGCGATGAGACTCCAGACACAGAACGGCGTACAAGTCCTCGGTGGGATAATTGACATATACACCGTCTGTTGCCTCCATTCCCTCAGGCACCCAGAACAGCCGGTGGAGCGACATTATGTGGTCGATGCGCAGGTAACCGGCGTGACGCATGTGATGCCGCAGACATCGGGCGAAGTACTGATGCCCGTCCTCGCGAATACGTTCCGGGTGCAGAGGGGGCAGCGCCCAGTCCTGTCCCTTGGCGAAGAAATCGTCGGGAGGAGCGCCGGTGGACATACCCCGCGCGAAGAGTTCCGGCCACCGCCATGCGTCGAACCCGTCTGGATGGACTCCGAGGGGCAGATCGAGAAAGAGATCCGGCCCGTCCCCGCCCGAAAAACGGCCGAGCTGCTCCTCCATCTGCCACTGACAGTAAAGATGATATCGCTTGGCTGCAGCGGCAGAGTCTGCGGAGGGCCAGTCTTCCCGCCCGGCCCGGAAGGTTGCGTAATCCTGGGCCAGCGGATGCTCTCTCAGATGACGCTCAAAGGCCTTCCGCCGTGCCGTAGCCGCGTCTCGCCCCTCCGGGCCGGGGTTCGAGAAGAAGTCCTCTGCCATTCTCTCCAACACCCTCCGCTTGAGACCCATGACTCCCCGGTAATCCACCAGGGGTTCGGCGCGCAGTGCACGGAGTTCAGCTTGGACGTCGGCGCTCGCCCACAACTCTCGGGCGGCGGTGCACCGGTCCCATTCTGGAATCTGCTCCACGGCCAAGTAGAACTCGTTCCAGAACAGCCGGCTCACCGGGCGGTAAGGAGAAGGATCAAACGGCTCGTTGAAAAACATCGCCAACAACGGGAGCGTCGAGACCACGCAGCCTCCGCGCGATCCCACCCAATCACGGAGCGCCCTCAGTTCGGCCAAATCCCCCGCGCCCCAGTCACGCTCGCTCCGGAGCGCGTAGAGCGGCGCGAAGATCCCCCACGGACGTCCCTCAAGGGCCTTCAGCGGATCGGTAACCGAGGCGTCGGGCCAGTCGCCGGCCAAAGCACCCGGCGCTCCGGCAGCCCTCGCCACCCCCTCCCCGGGTCGGCGTGATTCTCCTGCTTCCGGCCGCCAGCACCGCCGTGGCGCTGAGATCACCGCGGCTTCGTCCAACGATGTCCCGTACTCCACCACCAACTTGTGATAGCCATAAGGCAGCCGCGGCAGTTTTCGGACAGAAACGGACTCCCCGGCTGCAATCGGGCATTCCCACGATGTCTCCGTGCCATCTTCCAGGGTCAGGGTCAGTTTCGCGCGATTCCCCCTTGCGCGCCCGTGGCACCCCGAGACAAGCCACTCTGCGGGAGGCACTTTCGTAAGCACGGATCTGCCCTCCCAAGCCACCAACACCGGCTCGATCAGCCGTCTCCCAAGCTCCCGTTTACGCTCGCGGATGGCAGCGCTCACCTGCCGGTCGCCGACCGCCCGCTGGTCACCGAGGTCGGCCCCGAGCGCTCTCAAGATTGCGACGATGCTCTCAACCGGCGACTCCCGCCACTTTCCGCGGGTGTCGCGGTAGCCGGTCTGCACGCCGTACAGCTCGCACAACTCGGAGAGCAACGGGTTGGAAAAATCGAGGCGACGCGCGCCGGAGAGTCCGTCGCGCCGTCCACCAGAGGATTGAGGATGTCCATTCTGGGATACCATCGCTATGTAACAGCTTACCCGACTCAAGCGCGGGCGGATCCGAAACGTTGCGACTTCCCAAGCACAAGACTCGAATCGTCTGTACCATCGGTCCGGCTTCACAGGCCTCCGGCACGCTGGAGCGCATGATCCGGCAGGGGATGGATGTCGCCCGCCTCAATCTGGCCCATGGTGACATCGAGAGCCACCGATCCACCATCGCCGCTATCAGGACGGCGGCCGAGCTGGTCGGCAGACGGGTCAGCCTGCTGGCGGATCTACCGGGACCCAAGCTTCGGGTCGGTCGACTGCCGGGCGATCAGATCGAGCTGGAACGCGGACAGTTGGTCCGACTCGTGGCTTTCGCAAATGAAACGCCAGGCGAACCGGCGAAACAAACAGGGGACGAGACTGTTCGCCGGTCGCGAATCCAGGAGGTCCCCTTCGATCTCCCCGCGCTGCCAGCGTCGCTGAAGCCGGGAGACGATGTCTTCCTGGACGACGGACTCATTCAGCTCCGGATTCGCAACGACCCGGCCCCGACACGGAGCCGCGGCAGCGATGGTCGCGGCCACCTCGCGAAAGTCCTGCTGGGCGGCACTCTCCGCTCCCGGGATGGGATTGCGCTGCCCGGGATCCACTTGGATATCCCTGCGTTCACTGCACCCGACCGGGAGCTGCTCGCTTTCGCGCTCGCGGAAGGTGTCGATGCTATAGGCGTCTCGTTCGTGGAGGGTCCTGAAGACGTCGCTAGGGTTCGCGAGGCGGCGACCGCTTTGGGGGGCGATCCCTTCATCATCGCCAAGATCGAGCGCGCCCAGGCCATGGAGCGGATTGAATCCGTTCTCGCGCTTGCTGACGGAATCATGGTCGCGCGCGGAGACTTGGGGGTGGACATCCCTCTCGAACGCATAGCCGTAGCTCAGAAGACTCTTATCCGCCGGGCCAACGCAGCCGGAAGACCTGTCATTACTGCCACCCAGATGCTCGAATCGATGACGGTGCACCGCCGCCCCACGCGGGCCGAAGTCACCGATGTCACAAACGCGATCCTCGACGGCACCGACTGCGTGATGCTCTCCGAAGAGACGGCCATGGGCCGCCACCCAGTGGAGGCTGTTGCCACCATGAGACGCATCGCCGAGACAACCGAGCGCCATCTCAGTACTCCCCAACCACCCTCAAGCGATGTCATTTCGGTTGCCGGCGTCCTGGCTCAACAGGCCGCCGTGATGGCGGACCAGCTGAACGTGCCCTACATCATCGCCCCCACCGAGACCGGCGCCACGGCCCGCGCCATCGCCCGAGTGCGTCCCCGAGCCTGGATCATCGCCTTCAGCCCCTCGGAAGAGACCTGCCGCCGACTCCAGTTCTCGCGCGGGGTATACCCGGTTTTCGTCCGTCGCGAAGTCGACTGGCACGGAATCGCCCGTCGCTGGTGGCATGAACAGGGACTGAAGCCGGGCCTGGCGGTGCTTATCCAGGACAATAGACGCCTGGAAGTGATCGATTTGACCCTGCAGGCAAGTAGTCGGCCCGCAACACCACCTGTCTCCGCCGTTCAGGAGGACGTCCAATGACAGCCCAGCCTCGTTATGCTCTCCCCACCGTGCCGGAGCCTCTCCGGGGACTCGTCGACCTGGCCCTTGACATGCGCTGGTCCTGGAGCCACGCTTCCGACGAACTTTGGGAGCGACTGGCTCCGGAGCTGTGGGACATCACTCACAACCCCTGGCATATTCTCCAGACGATCTCCCAGACCGAACTGGAGAAGGCGGCGGGCGACCAGGAGTTCCTCAGGCTCTTGGAGTTTCACGTTCTGTCGAGAGGCGCCAGTCTCGCCGCCCCAACCTGGTTCGAGCAGATATATCCTGAAGCAGCGGGCACAGCTGACGCGGCGTGCACAGACACTGCGTCCGGCGGCGCCGAAGCAACGCCGACAGTCGCGCCCCCTACCCCGACGATCCTCGAACCCCCTAGCGGCCTGCCACGAGCCCCGGCCGCCTCTCTCGGCCCCGTCGCCTACTTCAGCATGGAGTTCGGCCTGAGCGAAGCCCTCCCCATCTACAGCGGCGGACTGGGCATCCTCGCCGGAGACTTCCTTAAGGCCGCCAGCGACCTGGGCGTGCCGCTGGTCGGCGTGGGGTTGCTGTGGCAGCAGGGATACTTCCGGCAGGCCTTGAACTCCGCAGGAGAACAGATCGAGTTCTATCCCTTCAACGATCCCGGGCAACTCCCCATCGTGCCGCTACGCGACGCGGACGGAGAATGGATGACCGTCGCCCTGCAGTTCCCGCGCAGAACCGTCCACTTCCGAGCTTGGGAGGTTCATGCCGGACGGGTCCGACTGTATCTGCTCGATTCCAACCATCTGATGAACAGCCCTACCGACCGGGGTCTCACCAGCGAGCTCTACGGCGGCGGCCCCGAGATCCGCCTACAGCAGGAGATGGCACTCGGCATCGGAGGTTGGCGGTTACTCCGCCAGCTCGGCCTGCAACCCGAGATCTGCCATCTCAACGAAGGCCATGCCGCTCTAGCAGTACTGGAACGGGCCCGTTCGTATATGGAGGACCAAGGGACGACTTTCGACGTAGCCCTCACGGCCACAAGGGCCGGGAATCTCTTCACCACCCACACACCGGTGGAGGCCGGGTTCGACCGGTTCTCCGCCGGACTCGTCGCCGAGTATCTGGGGGAATACGCTGAGCGACTCGGCATCGGGTTGGGACGCCTGTTGGCCCTGGGCCGATGCCCGGCCAATGCTTGGTGTGCTCTGGAAGGCTCCGGGGAGATGGGCGCACCTGGTGACGGAACCGCCGGTGACCGCGGCACCGAGCCCTTCAACATGGCCTATTTGGCCATCCGCGGCAGTGGGGCGGTCAACGGTGTCAGCCGGCTCCACGCTGAGGTAAGCCGCGGACTTTTCCAGTGTCTGTTCCCCCGCTGGCCCCGCCAGGAGGTACCCATAGGCCATGTGACCAATGGTGTGCACGTCCCCTCTTGGGATTCGCCGGAGGCCGATGCTCTGTGGACCACGATCTGCGGCAAAGGCCGCTGGCTGGGCGGTCTCACAGGCCTGGGCAACGCTATTCGACAGGTGAAGGACGAAGATCTCTGGACGTTCCGCAATGTCAACCGACAGAAGCTCGTCACAGTGGCACGAGAGCATGTCACCCGGCAGGGCCCGGTGGCAGGGAGTCTCGAGGGCCTAGGTCAGGACCCGAGTTGCGTGTGCGATCCGGCGAGACTAACCGTTGGCTTCGCCCGGCGCTTCGCCACTTACAAGCGGGCCAATCTATTGCTGCACGATCAAGCCAGGCTTGAGCGCCTGCTCTGCGGCGATGACGCCAAGATGCAGTTGGTACTGGCCGGGAAGGCCCACCCCGCCGACGCGGCGGGTAAAGCCATGATCAAGCAATGGACCGATTTCATCGAGCGATGCATGACACGGCCGCACGTCATCTTCCTGGTCGACTATGACATGGGCATCGCCGAGCACCTGGTGCACGGGGTGGATGTGTGGTTGAACACGCCTCGCCGCCCGTACGAAGCAAGCGGGACGAGCGGCATGAAGATCCTGGTGAACGGTGGATTGAACCTGTCGGAGCTCGATGGCTGGTGGGCAGAGGCCTACCACCCCGACGTCGGGTGGGCAATCGGAGATGGCTTGGAGCATGACTCCGATCCTGCCTGGGATGCGGCTGAAGCCGAGCATCTATACCACCTGCTGGAAAACGAGATCATCCCTGAGTTCTACGACCGGGACGAGCGCGGGATACCCCGCCGCTGGATCGCGCGGGTCCGAGAAAGCATGGCCCGTCTGACTCCTCAATTTTCTACCAACCGCATGATGCAGGATTATCTCGACCGCTATTATCTCCCCGGGGCGGCCGCCTACCGCGAGCGTACGGAGCTGCGCGGCCCGGGGATCTCACCGCTTGGGCCGGCTGCCGAAATCGAAGCGTGGCGGACGCACCTCGACCAACACTGGCATGAGATCGCTTTCCTCGACTACTCAACCCGGACAGACACCGGGCCCGAGGGCTACATGTATACCGTCAGGGTAGAACTGGCACTGGGAGATATCTCGCCCGACGCGATCATCGTGGAGCTCTATGCCGAGCCACTGGATAATGGTGCCCCGGAACGACACGTACTCACGACCGACACGGCAACCTACGGCAAAGGAACGGCCGCCACTGGGGCCTACAGCTTCCAGGCTGTTCTGCCGGCCACCCGGCCGTCCGGCGACTACACGCCACGGGTCATCCCCCGGCACGAGTATGCGCGTATCCCTCTGGAGGCGGGCCACATACTCTGGTATCGATAGCATTGCAGGGCGGGTGCGCGTCCTGATCCGGCACTCTTGTCACGCGGCGGGACGCGACCCGCTCATCCAGTCGGCAGCCTCACGACAAACCGCGCCCCGATCCGCCCGGCGGTGACCTCAACGTCCCCCGAAGCAGCCCTGGCCAGACGCCGGGCGAGAGACAATCCCAGCCCCGCTCCCCGGGACGTGGCCCCGCCAGCCTCGGCCGCTTCGGCCGCCGAGCCGCGTACTCCCGGCTCGAAGATCCTATCCTTTTCCTCTTCGGTCACACCCGCACCATCGTCCTCCACCGTGAAGACGACCTCCTTGCCGTTGCGTCCCGCTCCCAGAATCACTGTGCTCCTTGCGAAGCGGCAGGCATTCTCTACCACCGGCTGGATGATCTGCAGAGCGATGTCGCGCTCCACCCCGATATACAGACTGCGCAGCGGAGGCTCCACCCTCACCCGCACTCCGTTCTCGCCGGCGAGCACCCCGACCGAGGCCGATGCTTCCTCGAGTACCTGCCAAACACTCGCCCGGCCGCGCGCCAGGCTGCCCTCCTCCTGCGCCGCCGCCATTAATGCCTCCACGGTCCGGGTCATCTGGTCGGCACTCTGCGAGACCGATGCCAGCGCTTCCTGGTAATACGCAGGGTTGCGCTCCCGGCGCAAAGCCAGCTCAGCCTCAGCCTTGATCTTGGCCAGCGGAGTACGCAGTTGATGCGACACTTCCGCCGAGAAGCGTCGCTCTCGACGCAGACCGGCCGCCAAACGATCGAGCATGCCGTCCAACGTAGAGGCCAGCTGGGTGACCTCATCGTGCGGCTCTCCCATCTCGAAGCGCCGGTCGAGGTCGGCGATGCTCCACGCTTCTGCTTCTGCGGTCATACGCGAGACCGGGCGGAAGGCGGCGTTGAGTACCCATCTCCCCACGAACCCCAGCACGAGCAGGAGAACCAACGCGAGCGCCCCTGTGGCAAGCAGCGTCATCCGCAGATTGTAGTTGTACGACCCCATCCAAAGACCAGAGACGATGGTGCCGATGCGTTCCTCCTCGTAGTAGAGGGGCACTCCGTAGAGACGTACCTCCTGCTCGGGTACATCCAGGTACTGAGCCGGTTGACCATCGAGCGACTTCGCCGCCGCCTGGAGATTCGGCTCCACGTTGGGAGAGCTGACCGTGGCCCCGCTTACAAACACCCAGATCTGAGTGCCGAACTCCTGGATCTCGCCCGTTGGCTGAGGGAGGGTGACACGCCCATTGCTGATGCTGATTCTGCTGCTCTCATCGAGGGCCAGGTTCCTCAGCCGGTCATCGGCATCCGATCTAAAACTGACCGACAGCAGGTAGTTGAAAGCCACGGTCATCACAATCAGCGCCACGGCCACCGTGGCCAACACCGCCAGCAGCAGACGACCGCGCACCCCCATCCGCGAGAACCGGTGTTTCACACCGACCTCCTCGCCGGTTTCATCGCAGCGAGTAGCCCACTCCGCGAACCGTCACGATCTGCGGCGCCCCGGGGAGCGTGCAGACCTTGCGTCGCAAGCGCGCTATGTAGGCGTCAAGACTATTGTCGTAGACAATGGCCCCGTGGGACCATCCCGTCTCTATCAAGACCTTTCTCCGTACCGCTTCCCCCGGAGATGAAGCGAGCTTCGCGAGTAGCCGGAACTCAGTGGGGGTGAGTGGCACGGTTTCCCCACCGAAGGTGACGGCATGCTTGGCCGGATCGAGGATGAGACCGGCCGCTTCCAGGGTCCGCTCCGCGCCGCTCCTGCGTATCAGGGCCTCCAACCGGGCCAGGAGCTCCGCAAACGCGAACGGCTTGCAGAGATAGTCGTCCCCACCCACGTTGAAACCGGAGAGCCGGTCGGAGAGAGTGTCTCGCGCGGTCAAGAAGAGAACCGGCGCCTTCACACCTTGGGCCCGGATCGCCTGGCAGACATCTCGGCCATCGGTGTCGGGCAGCCCTATGTCGATAATGAATAGTTCTGGAACGGTCTCAGCTATCTTGCGGAGCAATTCGGAGCCCGTTGCATAGCCCTGCGTCTCGTAGCCCTCCTCGCGCAGACCTCGCACGAGCAACGAGCGCATCTGAGGATCGTCCTCCAGAACGAAGATGCGGGGTTCCATCATGGTAGACGTAGTATGGCCTGCCGCGCGGCTGCGCACAAGCGCAGCCGCGCCAGCACCTTATCACGGACACCGGCGCAGACCTCAGAGGAGGAAGGAACAACTAGAATCTGTCGGATTCACACGGCGGGTGCGGCGCCCGGTTCTCCCGGGCGCCGCTTACGCCGTCTCCGCCGTGTGGGCGTGGTGGTGTCTCGCCCCGGTCGGGTCCGACATCCACCGGACAGGGTTGGGGCCACAGCTCAGGAGGGGGGTTGAGCAATGCTGTGTGACTCCATGACCGTATGTTTGCACGCCTTTCCTGAACTCATCCTGAACGCGTATACGTGATACATTGCTGCCCGTGGCTACAGACACCGACATCCGTGAT
The DNA here is from genome assembly GCA_036795215.1 of Actinomycetota bacterium. Lineage (GTDB taxonomy): Bacteria > Actinomycetota > Thermoleophilia > RBG-16-64-13 > RBG-16-64-13 > RBG-16-64-13. The sequence goes on from DAIRFC010000047.1 coordinate 9,972, forward strand.
GCTGATGAGCGTATCTTCGACTCCTGTAGTGAGCAGACAATTGTCCTGTCCGCTCATGGCCTGACCAAGGACTTCAAACATCTGCGGGCCGTCGATAGTCTGGATCTATCCGTGTGCCGCGGCGACATCTACGGTTTTCTCGGCCCCAACGGAGCCGGCAAGACCACTACCATCCGCCTCATATTCGGGCTGACCTATCCGACCAGTGGATACGCTCAGATCCTTGACTACCGCATACCGGAGAATCGACAGGAAGCGCTCCGCCATGTCGGCGGGTTCGTCGACGACCCCATGTTCTACGGCAATATGACCGCTCGGCGCAATCTGCACATGCTGGGGCGCATGAACGGCGAAGTCAGTAAGGAGCGCATCACCGAAGTACTGGAGATGGTCGGCCTCTCCGACCGGGGTACATCGAAAGTCGGCAGTTACTCCCATGGGATGCGCCAGCGGCTGGGCATCGCTCTTGCCCTAATTCACAATCCGGACTTGGTGATACTCGACGAACCCACGAGCGGGCTCGACCCGCAAGGTATGAAAGATGTGCGCGAGCTCATCCGGCATCTGGGCAAACAGGGGACCACTGTCTTCTTATCCTCGCATTTGCTGCACGAAGTGGAACTGGTGTGCAACCGGGCGGCCATCATGCGCAAGGGTAGGGTCGTAGTCCAAGGGCCGGTCTCAGAACTCCGGCCCTCCGCCAACGCCGTCAAGGTACTAACCGGCAACCAGGGGAAAGCCCTGGAAGTACTGGGCAGCTTGGTGGGGCCCGCAGGTGTGCGTCAGGACGAGGAGTATCTCGTCATCCAGGGCAGCGAAGAGCTGGTCCCCGAGGCGGTGCGCCGCCTGGTAGCCGACCAAATCGACGTGTTGGCCGTAGTGCCTGCCATTGAGCAGGGCTTGGAGGACATGTTCCTTGAGCTGACGGCCCGTGCGGAAGAGGAGGGTCGGGCGTGAACCACATCCGTCGCGAGTTCGTGAAGATCCTCTTTCAGAAACGGACCTACTTCGGCTGGGCAGGCCTGTTCCTGATCCCCTGGCTGATCACCATCGCCATGCGGCTTTCAAACGAAGGTCCTCCCCCTCCCGGCCAAGGTGGTCCTGAATTCGTCTTTCTCATCACCAGCAACGGCCTCTACGTCGCACTGGCATCGTTGTTCGCCCTCATCAGCTTTTTACTCCCTCTGCTCGCCTCCATGTCCGGCAGCCAGACGATAGCCGGCGAGGCGGAGAACGGCACCCTGAGAACGGTTTTGATGCAGCCGGTACGCCGCGGCGCCCTCCTCACGGCCAAATGGTTCGTCGCCAACCTCTACATCGCCATAGGCTTGGTGATTCTCCTGGTGAGCGCACTTGTCGCCGGGGGCGCCTTCTTCGGCTTCGACCGGATGACCCTCTTCACGGGAGAGACCGTCGGTGTCGGTCACGGCATCGGGTTGATCTGCGTCGCGTACCTCTTCTCCTTCGTGGCCATGGCTACTGTGGTGTCGCTCGCGGTGACCTTCTCCACACTGACCAATTCGGGGCTCACCGCGGTCGCCGCGGCCCTGGTGCTCGTTATCGTCATGCTGGTTCTGGGGGGCTTCAGCGTCTTCGACTTCCTCGAGCCGTATCTCTTCACCAGTCACTTCGACGCCTGGACCAACTTCTTCCAGAGCCCCGTAGACTGGGGTCCTATTACGGATGCACTCATCAACTTCGCCGTTTGGATAGTCGGGCTAACCGTTATCGCCTGGCTCATCTTCAGGCGCAAGGACATCCTCTCGTAGCCCTATCACGGAGCATCCTCTCGTAGTCCGATCACGGAGCCGCCCGAGTGTAGGCGTTGCTTGAGTCCTGGCCCACATCTGCCGACACAATCCTTGTGTAAACAGGCGTATCTGGAGCCCTTGAATTGAGCGGAGAGCTGTGGAAGTCGGATTAACGCTGGGACTCGTGCTGCTCGTCATCACCGTACCCGTCGGCGCGGGTCTGGCGCTGTACGCTTGGCGCTCCCGCGAGCTGCCCGGAGCGCTGACCTTCGCCGTCATGATTCCTCTGGCGATGCTGTGGGCTTTGGGCGGCGTCGGAGAGTTGACTGCGGAGGGTCTTCAGGCCAAATTGCTCTGGGCCAACATCCAATACGTGTCGATAGCCTTCTTCCCCGTCGCCTGGTTGGCTCTTGCCCTAGATTACACGAGGCGGCGTGCGTGGCTGACGCGAGGGCGCGTCCTTGCGCTCTGTCTCATCCCCTTTGCCACCCAGGTCATGGTTTGGACCAACGGCTCCCACCATCTTATGAGGGCCACCGTCTGGTTGGACACCTCGGGGTCGTATCCCGTGGTCGGCCGTACCTTCGGTCCTTGGTTCTGGCTCCATTGCGCCTACAGCTACACTCTCATGGGCATCGCCCTGGCCATCATCGCGGCCGCGCTGGTCACGAGCCCGTACTTCTATCGCAGGCAACCTCTCGCGCTCCTGGTAGGTTCGCTAATCCCACTCGGAACCAACATTGCCTTCGTATTCTTCCCCGACACGGCTCCCGCCTTTGACTACACACCGGTGGCCGCGACCCTCGGGGGCACCATCATCGCTTGGGGCATCTTCCAGCTCCGGGTTTTCAGCCTGGTGCCGGTGGCAAGACACACGTTGGTGGAAAACATGCCGGACGGAGTGCTGGTGCTGGATAAGAATGACCGCGTCATCGACCTCAACCGATCTGCCCAGGCGTTGATCGACCGGCCTGCTTCCTACATCTTATCCCGACCCATTTCCGCGTCCTGGGACGCATGGGGCCAGGTCGTAGCTCCCCAATCCGCCGGCGCCGGCCAAGCCGATCTCCGTCTCGGCAGCGGCGGCGGCCAACGTCACTATGAGGTGAAATGGTCACCGCTTATCCGCCACGGACGCGCCGTGGGACGCGTCGTCGTACTCGGCGACGTGACCGAGCGGGTCCTCATGGAGGAGAACCTGCGGCAACAGACACTCACCGACGGACTCACGGGGCTACCCAACCGGGCCCTCTTCATGGCCAGACTCGAGGACGCCATCCGCCTGGCCCGGCGCCATAAGGATGGGGTCTTCGCCGTCATGGTCCTCGATTTGGACTGGTTCAAACACGTCAACGACAGCATCGGTCATCTGGCCGGAGATGCCTTGCTGCGAAGCGTGGCCGCCAAGCTGAAGCGCTGCGTCCGAGAAGTTGACACCGTCGCCCGTATGGGAGGCGATGAGTTCATGATCCTGCTGAACTCCATCACGAGCGCCCGCGATGTCCTACCCATCTTGGACCGGATACAGGAAGAATTGCGATCGCCCGTCTATTTCAGACAGCAGGAAATGACCGCCGCCTGCAGTGTGGGCGTGGTCATGTGGAATCCCTCCTATGATGATCCGGAGAGCCTGCTGCGGGCGGCCGATACAGCCATGTACCAGGCCAAGGACGGAGGCCGGGGCTGCCACCGCATCTTCGATGAGGAGATGCACAGGTCGGTGATGCGCACCCTCAAGGCCGAGACCGATCTTCTTACCGGAATCAGGCAGAAGCGCTTCTCGCTCGCATACCAACCGATCATCGAGCTGGAGACAGGCAAGATCCGCTCCCTCGAGGCGCTTTTGCGCTGGCACCATCCAGAGCGGGGAACCGTGTTCCCCGACGACTTCGTGGCTCTGGCCGAAAGCAGTGGTCTGATCGTGAGGCTGGGTGAGCTGGCGCTCGAGAGAGTGTGCGATCAGATCAGCCGCTGGCGATTGCCCGCCAACTCGGTGACGAATCTACCGGTGAGCCTGAATCTTTCGCCTCGCCAATTGATCGAACCGGATTTCGTGGGCACTGTGATGGACCGCCTGGCCGACTGGCAGATCCCACCGGATCGCCTTATCCTCGAAATCACTGAGGCAGCGCTGATCCGTGACCCACTCAAGTCCAAAAAGACCATGCAGACCCTGCGGGACGTGGGGATCAGGCTGTGTTTAGACGACTTCGGCGCCGGTTGGTCGTCTCTTCAGCATCTCACCACGTTTCCGGTTCAGGAGCTCAAGATCGACCATGTCTTCACCTCAAAGATCGCCCGAGGAAACACCGATTTCGAGGTCGTACGATCGCTTATCGCCTTGGCGCACACTCTTGGGCTACACGTGACGGCCGAAGGCATCGAGAACAGCGAGCAGTGGCGTTTGCTGCAGGAGATCGGCTGTGACTGCGGTCAGGGCTACTACGTCGGTAACCCGATGGAACCGGCAGAGCTCGCCCAGTATCTGGAAGACCTGCAGCGCGGGAGTTGTCCTTTGCTAGAGCCCGCAGCCGGCGAATCCGGCCGGCGAGCACTTCCCATCCATGCCGTCCGGCCACGCGGGGACGACGGCCCCGTCTGGCGTCCGCATACGCCCGGCCCTATCCCAGGTGAGCTTCCTCTCCCGTGAGGAAGTACCGGAGTCTCTCACTCAGATTCACCGCGTGATCGCCGATGCGCTCGAGGTAGCGACCGACCATGGCCAGCCGGATGGCGGAGGCCAGACTGTCTTCGCCTTTCAGTTCCACCAGCTTCTCGATGAGCCGCGTGTGTAAGTCGTCCAAGACGTCGTCTTGACGCGCGATATCTGTGGCCAGCTTGTCATCCTTGGCGGCCCAGGCATCGATGGCCGCAGCCATGACCATCGCCGCCGTTTGACCCATTTCCGCTACCAGTGCCCTGACCGGTTTCAGCTCCGGTTGACAGAAATCCTCCACCTGCGCCAGTTTCGCGATGTTGTAGCAGAGATCACCCGCTCTCTCCAGATCGTTGACGATCCTCAGGATGGCCACGATCAGTCGTAGATCCCCCGCCACCGGAGCCTGCTGAGCCAGCAGCGTCAGTGAACGCTTCTCGATATCCAAAAACAGCGCATCGATCTCATCATCGCCGTCGCGGACCCTCTGGGCCAGTTCTCTATCGCACTCGATCAACGCCGCGGTCGCCATCTGAGTGCTCTGTTCGACCAGCGCGCCCATGCGCACGACGCCTTGGTCGAGGTTCTCGAGCTCCTTGTGGAATGCGTCTCGCATATCTCCTCGTCTTCCCTTCGGCGCCGCTTACCCGAAGCGACCCGACACGTAGTCTTCCGTCCGCTTATCCCGCGGCTTCGTGAAAATCTGGCCGGTTTCCCCAAACTCCACGAGTATTCCCCAGCGGGCTGACGTGGCTTCGTCCACTTCGGTATATAGAAAGGCGGTCTCGTCGGAGACGCGAGCGGCCTGTTGCATGTTGTGAGTGACGATGACGATCGAGTAATCCTGTTTGAGTTCCTGCATAAGGTCTTCGATCCGGACGGTAGCGATAGGGTCCAGAGCGGAGGCGGGCTCGTCCATGAGGATCACATCCGGCTCGACCGCGATGGCCCGGGCGATGCAGAGCCGCTGCTGTTGTCCTCCTGAGAGGTCGAGCGCGCTCTTCTTGAGCTGGCTCTTGACTTCGTCCCACAGTGCCGCGCGCCGCAGCGACTTCTCAACCAGTTCGTCCATGTCACCCTTGTAGCCGTTGATCCTGGCACCGAAGGCGATGTTGTCGTAGATAGACTTGGGAAACGGGTTGGGCCGCTGGAAGACCATACCGATATGGCGCCGCACCACCACCGGGTCGACGCCGGGAGCGTAGATGTTCTCACCATGATAGAGGACATCCCCGTCCACCCGGGCCCCCGGGATGAGCTCGTTCATACGATTGAAACACCGGATGAGGGTGCTCTTGCCACATCCAGACGGCCCGATGATGGCTGTGATGCGGCGGGGGTGGATGTCCATACTGACGCCCTTCAGGGCGATGTTCTTGCCGTAATGCACGCTGAGATCGCGGACGGTGAAGACGGGCTGCTCCGCAAAGCCTTGTTGTCCGGCAGCGAAGCCCCGCCGTCCCTCTGAGCCGTGGCGTGCGGCCACCTCCGCCAAGGAAGGCACACCCGCTCCCTCGCGTTCACGATAGGTGCTTTCGTCGTTCATCGAGATATGCGGCTCCTTGAGGCCACCACTCGGGCCACGATGGTGAATACCAATACGATGATGAGCAATTCTAGAGCTCCTGCCCAGGCGCGGGCCTGTCCGGCCGCGAACGGATTCCTCGCTCCGTCGAAGATCGCCAACGTGAGAGAGGATATGGGCTTCTCCCACAGCTTGGCGGTCAGTTGGTAGCTGCCGAGTGCAGTGAGAATCAAGGGAGCAGTCTCTCCGGCGGCCCGGGCGACCGCCAGCATCACACCGGTGACGATGCCCGGCGCCGCCGACGGCAGGATGACCCGCAGGATCGTTTGCCACTTCGCCGCGCCCAGTGCATAACTGGCATCCTTCAGCTCATTCGGGACCAGCTTCAGCATCTCCTCCGTCGATCGCACGATGATGGGCATCATGATTATCGCCAGGGAAGCGGCACCCATCAGAGCCCCAAAACCGAACTGGACCACCAGCGCTGTATAGACGAACAGGCCTACGAAGACCGAAGGCACGCCTGTCATCACATCGGAGAAGAAACGGATAAGATTAGCCAACCAGTTCTTCTTGCCGTATTCCACCAGATAGACCGCTGCCAGTACGCCCAGAGGAATGGACACTAAGCTCGCCAAGCCGACCATGATCAGAGTGCCCACCAGGCCGTTGAGGAAGCCGCCGCCCTCACGCCGGAAACTGAGGGGCATCGAGTTGGTCAGAAACTCCCAGTCCATGGTGGCGATGCCTTTGGCGGTGATCTGATAAAGAATCAGGACCACTGGTATCATGGTAAGACCAACCGCTAGGAGCACCAGCGCGGTGTTGCGGCGGTTGCGCCAGACCCGTCTCCGCGTGGGACGGCACTCCGCAAGCGACACGCCGGGGACCATTCTTCCTCCCGCCCAGCGGCCTGATCCCTCTCCGGCCAATCCGGTTGTGTCGATATCAGTGTTCACAGTCGGTTTTCATCTCTCGATCATGCCCTATTGAATCTCCACACGAGCGCACGAGCGCCCATATTGATGATGATCGTCATCACGAAAAGGACGACCCCCACTCCGACCAGCGCCCTTATATGGTCGCCGGTGGCTTCCTGAAACTGGTTGGCTATCACGGCCGCCATCGAATAGCCGGGCCTGATGATCGACGTATCCAGTCTGACCGCCGAACCGATGAGAAGCGCGACCGCGATAGTCTCTCCGAGAGCCCGGCCAAGACCCAGCATGGTCGCCCCCACTATCCCTGCCCGCCCCCGAGGCAGCACCGCCTGCCGGATCATCTCCCATTTGGTAGCTCCCAGCGCGTAGGCCGCATGCCGGTCGGCATCGGGAACGGTGGCGAACACCTCCCGACAGAGGGAGGTGATGATGGGCGTTACCATGATCGCCAGTATCACCCCCGCGCCGAAGTAGGAGAGCCCGGATGCCGGTCCCTTGAAGATGGGAATGAATCCGAGGTACTCGGCGAGAAAGTCGGCCACCGGTTGGAGAAAGATCGGCAACAGAACGAAAACTCCCCACAGTCCGTAGATAACACTCGGTACCGCGGCGAGCAGATCGATGGCGTACCCGACAATCCCTTTCACGCGCTTGGGCGAATACTCCGTCAAGAAGAGAGATACGCCCAGGCTCAGGGGGACCGCGATCACCAGGGCGATCACCGAAGTGACGATAGTGCCGTAGATGAAGGCCAAGGCGCCGAACTGCCCGTCACCCGGGCTCCATTCGCTGCTGGTGATGAACGAGATACCCTGGGAACTGAACACCGGGAGCGCCGTCCCGGTGGTCGAGACGACCATCCAAGCGAGGACCAGCAGTATCAACACTCCCGAAAGGGCCGCGAAGACGGCGAATAGGGAGTCGCCCTTCCGGCCGGCTCCCTTTCGCCCCCGACGACCCGCGGACAGAGTCGTTTCTTGGGCCATATCAGAAGGTGCTGATCGAACCGATCTTCTCAAGGGCCAAGACCTTCAATTCGTCGGACAGAGCAGCATAACCCAGTTCTTCGGCCAACCAGGTCCCGTCGTTTAGCGACCAGGTAAGCCAGGCCTTCAGGACCTCTACCTTCGCCGCGTCTTTCATCTTCTCGAACGCCAGAATCCAAGTGGCGCCGACAATGGGGTAAGCCTCGGACCCGGAACTGTTGGAAGCAGAGAAGCGTAGATCCTCCGGGAACTCCACTCCCACGGCCGCAGCCGAGGTGGAATCGAGACTGGGGGTAACGAAGTTGCCGGCCTGGTTCTTGAGGGTGACCATCGTAAGACCAGACTCGGTGGCGTAGGAGAGTTCAACATACCCGATGCTGCCCGCCTGCTGCTGGACGACCGCGGCCACTCCGTCATTGCCCTGGCCGCCGATGCCCACGGGCCATGTCACTTCTTTGCCCTAGCCCACCTTCTCGGCCCACTCGGCCGACACTTGGTCCAGGTACCCGGTGAAGATGCTGGTCGTGCCGGAGGAGTCGGACCGATGGACCACCTGAATGGCCTGGTCGGGAAGCTCCACGTCCGGGTTGAGAGCAACCAGGGCCGGATCGTTCCAGGTGCCGATGGATCCTAGAAAAATGCCGG
>DAIRFC010000048.1:0-18172 GCA_036795215.1 Actinomycetota bacterium
TCCTTGAGGGTGGCGCTCACGTCGAGGCCTTGAACGAGACCGCCGCCGTTGGAGAAGTACACTCTATCGCCGACGAGGCAGGGAGAGTTCTCTATGGACACGTCTTTGCTGCCGAGTTTGTCGAGGAGTGACGCCGTCCACCCCGGGTGATCCAGCACGATCTTGGGATCGACGGTCACCTTGCCGCCGGCGTCGTACCCGCGGTTGAGCTTGAGGATGTAGAAGTGGCTGTTCTCGCCACCCAGGAAGGCATAATCGTTGCGGATGACCACACTGGAATCCCAGTCTCCGTACCAGAGCCTCCGCGGCAACTCGTTGGAATCGAGATGGAAGAGCTCCGTGGGCTCATCCCGATCGAAGGCGATGATCCGCCATTTGTCATCGGCGCAACCCATGAAGATGAGTGGATACCCGTCGGGGTCGGCTACCGCCGAGCCCTTGAAGATGTCTCCACCTTTGAAAGCGGGCAGCAGTTCCTCACCTGTGGCGCCGTCGAGGAAGTGGATCTTGAAGTCATACGCGCCGAACACCACCCAGGTCTTGCCGTCCCGCTCGAAGACGCAGGGCTGGCCGGTCCAGCCTGTGCCGATCGGGTAGGCGAGGGCCTCGCTCTTGCCTCCTTGCATGGGACCGAACTTCCAAAGGATATCCGGGTTCTTCGGCACGGGCCCCTGGCCGTAGTACGTGCGCGAGGCATTGCCGCGGAACATCGTGATCCCCTCGAACGTGGTCTGGATAGGACCGTAGAAAGTGCCGGCCACGCGTGCATCGCCGGGCTCGTCCGCCCGCCCCTGCCCGGGAGCGACTGTGGTATCGGGGCTGAGCGCAGGCATGGTGATCCATGTCCCGCCGCTCTCCGGATCTGAATCATCGCCGGAGCCTCCACTACCCTCCGTGGTGTCGGCGCCGTTGCCGTCTGTCGACTGCGTCAAAGACCCCACAGTGGAAGTCGTGCGCGCGTCTTCGCCGGTACTACCGGCATCGTCACCGCAGCCTCTGGTCCCTATGAGGACTGCGAGCGCGACGATCACCAAGCATGCGACGAGAGCCGACCATCGCACGATGAGGAGGCGGCGCCGTGCACGGCGCCGCCGCTCTTGACTGGTCCTGTCATATCTGCGCGTCTCCACGCGGTTAGTCTACCTCCAACTCGAGTATCTCCCGGCCGAACACCCCCGTGGTGTTGTCGGTGAAGGCCGCCCTCACAGGAACGACCGCGTACACACCGATAGCACGTAGAGTCTCCGCCAAGCCGGGCTTCTTCGCCAAGTCGCGTACGAACGGGAAGCGCAGCACGTAACGCGCCAGCGCGGCGACCCTTGCCTCCCCCTTCAGCAGATACGCGTCACCCCAGATCTGCACGCCTTGGATCATCTCCCAGTCTCCGTAGTCCTCGGTGACGGTGACCGCGATAGGCGCGGACTCACCGATGTGAGAACCGTGGACGCTCCCCGTCTTGCTGAGAAACACGAGGCGCAGGTCGTCGCCCACGGAATAGAAGACGCTGGCTGCGTGCGGGGTGTTCCCGACCGGCGACACAGTGGCTATGGTCATGGTGTGATGCGCTCGCAGATAGGCAGCCACCCGCTCGTGCAGGGGGGAGCCGTCAGCCCTGTCCTGCATACGTTCCCTGCCAGCGTTTGAAAAGACCGGGATCGATAGCGAACTGATCGAGAACTCGACCCACCGTGTGGTCGATGATGTCGCCGATCGTTGCCGGCTCGTGGTAGAACCCGGGGACCGGCGGCAACACCACCGCCCCGTACTCCGTCACACTGGTCATCAGCCGCAGATGCCCAAGATGCAGAGGAGTCTCCCGCACTACCAAGACTAACTTGCGCCGCTCTTTGAGAACCACATCGGCGGCCCGCGCAAGCAGAGTGTCGCTGCGGCAATGGGCGACGGCCGACAGTGTCTTGATGGAACAGGGAGCTATGACCATGCCCATGGTGAGGAAAGACCCGGATGAGATAGGGGCGTCGATCTCCCCCTGGCCGTAGGACACGTCGGCCAAAGCCTCCACATCCTCTGGACGGGCGCAGTGCTCCAGCTCCATCACCCGCCTGGCAGCACCGCTCATCACCAGGTGGGTCTCGACGGGCGAATCCCGGAGCACTTCCAGCAGCCGCATCCCGTAGATGGCCCCGGAGGCCCCGGTGATGCCGACGACCAGACGTTGCGGAGTGGTGGTGTCTATGGTTGTCCTCCCGGCCTACCGGCCGTGTGGCAGAAGCCGGGACAGTGTAGCAGGCCTACCCACCGCCGATGGGGGGCAGGAGCCGCAGCTCATCGCCGTCGTGCAGCGGCGTCTCAAAGCCGCCGGCCTGTCGGACGTTGCAGCCATTGACGAACACGCCCACCCACACGCTGCCGTCGTCCCGGAAGATCCGTGGCTTCAACCTGGGCTCCCGAGCGACACAATCCAGCAGAGCGTCCCACACCGTAGCGCCCTCGCACTCCATGCGGGCCGGCCCACCGGCACCTGCGATCCCTACAGGCAATCTGATGACCGCTTTCGCCATGGGAATCCTTCCGCGAAGCCGGCGTCCGCCCGCCCTCAGCCGGACGCCGAGGCCTTCTCCTCTTTGGTGAGCCGTACCTCTACGGCGAGCACGTGCGGGTTCTGGCAGAAAGCCACACATTGCGGCGAACCATCGCAGAGGTCGCACTTGATGGCCACTTTGCGGTCTGGATGCTCCCGTATGACGCCTTGCGGACAGACCTCGTAACAGGCTCCGCAGTTCGTGCAGAGATCTTCGTCGACCTTCAGCACATAGCCTTCCACCGGTTCCTGCCCGACTGCTTCGACTCTGATGAAATGCCGTTTGATAGCCCCGACCGGACAGACCTCTTCGCACTTGGCGCACGCCGTCTGAAGACAGGTGTGCCCTCGCACCGTGACTTCGGTCGGGTCCACATCGACGCGCAGCCGCGCGACGGACGGACGGTACGCGCCCTCATGCCACGCTGAGCAGGCCAGTTCGCACATGTGGCACCCGGTACACTTCTTGCTGGTTATCATCACATAGGGCATGGGGGTCCTTTCTACACCGGCGCGCGCACCCGTCACAACCGCACATCGACGCCCAACGTAGCCAGGCGGTCCTCAGTAGGCCTCCCGGCCTCGTCCCACCCACGCAGGCGGTAGTACTCTTGCAGCGCAGCTTCCCACGCCTCCTCACCGATGGCTTTGCCCGCCGCGGGACCGTCCTTGAAGGCGAAATCGACGTGATACAGCTTGCGCGGAAGGGTGTCGGCCTCCACTCCTTCGCGGAGATTGAGAAGCCGGCCGAGATTCCAGATGCGCTCCCCTATGAGCATGATCTCGTCTTCGGTGAACTCCCGCTTCCACACGTGCCTGAACATCTGACAGAGTTGATCGGGATCCACCGCCCAGAAATCGCACCAGATACCGCTGAACTTGATGGAGCTGAAGTTCTGCCCGATGAAGCCGTTCGCCACGTTGCCACTGATCACCTGTTGGGCCTTGCCTTCCAGGCTGTCCGGAGGCCGAGTACCTTCGAGCACCTCGTCGGCTATGGGATACGACCGCATGTGACAGCCACCCCGGTCGGAGGTGGCATATGCGAGGCTCATGCCAAAAGTCCCCCGAGGGTCGTAGCCGGGCAACTCGAGGTTCTTGACCTCTATCGCCAACTCGGGAACCCCATATTCGATGGCCAACTCCCGTGTGCCCCGCGCGAGATACGCTCCGTTGCCCTCGCGATTGGCGATCAAGGAGGGTGCAGCAAGGTAGCCTTCTATCTCACCAAACCGGAGCCCGAAGTCCACCAGGCCCCGCTCGGTCATATCCATGGCAAGAGCCACAACGGAGCCGGTGGAGATAGTGTCAAGACCCCACTCGTCGCACTCGTGGTTGAAACGCATCAGGGCGTCCAAGTCGCCTATCGCGCAGTTCGCACCGCAGAGTGCGATGGTCTCGTACTCAGGCCCTTCGCCGCGCACTCCACCGGCATCGTGCACCTGACGGCAACCCAAGGCGCACTGATAGCAGGCCCGGTTACCCACCTTGACCGCCTGGAAAGCCTCCGAGTTGATGGCCTCAACACCCTCGAAACTCCCGGCCGACCAGTTGCGGGTGGGAAGCGCCCCAGCACCGTTCACCGGATCGACCAAGATCGGTGTGCCCTCTTCGTTGGCCCAGAGGTTGAAGTCTGTCAACACGTGTTCCTGGTGTATCCGGGCGATATCGGCCAGGAATTCTCGCGCGTCACCCACCCTCACCGATCCGGTGCCGCGGATCGCCACCGCCTTCAAGTTCTTCGAGCCGAACAGCGCTCCGTGTCCACCTCGTCCCGCCTTGTGGAACTGATCGGTGCTAAGACACGCCCAAGGGACCAGGTTCTCGCCCGCGGGCCCGATGGAGAGCACTTTGGCGTCTTCGTCGAGGTCGGCGCGCAGAGCCTCTTCGATCTCCGAGGTCCTCATGCCCCAGTACTTCTCGCCGGCGTAGATGAACTGCACGTCGTCGTCCTTGATCCAGAGGACCGTGGGCCGGGCGGCCTTGCCGGTGATGATGATGAGGTCGTACCCGGCGAATTTCATCTCCGGAGCGAACGAGCCGCCCACGTAGCTGTCGTTGAGGATCCCGGTCGCCGGGCTCTTGGCCCCTACTACCAGCCGGGAGGCCGTGCTCACGTTCGTGCCGGCGAACGGTCCACTCACGAGGAATATGGGGTTCGCCGCCGCCCAGGGATCCACCTTGGGCGGGACATACTCCCACATATAGCGGAGCAGCAGGCCCTTGCCGCCCATGTAACGCTCCGCCCACTCCATGTTGAGAGGCTCCGCGGTCGCACGCTCGGCGCCAAGATCGATCCGGAGGATCTTGCCTTGATAGAAGTCCACTGCCACCTCTTTCGGAGCGGATATCCCGCACCCATTGTAGAGAAGGGGCACGCCTCGGGCAACACCGTGCAGAGGTATGATTGTATGCGACACCGGCGCTGAGAAAACGAGCCGGATTCACGAGCGCGAGGATCATGGCCGGACAGAGAACCACAGGGGAGAAGCGGGCCGACAAGATGGCAAGAGCCGGCGAGATCATCGCCAGGTTGCGCACCGAGTATCCGCAGGCCGGTATCGTGCTTCACTTCGGCAGCGACTGGGAGCTACTGGTCGCGGTGATACTGTCGGCACAGTGCACCGACAAGATGGTCAACCAAGTCACAGCAGGTTTGTTCAAGAAGTACCGTACCATTGAAGACTACGCGTCCGTCGACCTCGCCGAGTTCGAGGCCGACATCCGCCCGACCGGCTTCTTCCGCAACAAGGCCAAACACATCATCGGCTCGGCCCAGAAGGTGCTCGGGGACTATGGAGGAGAGATACCGGCGACCATGGCCGAACTCCTCACACTGCCGGGAGTCGCCCGCAAGACGGCCAACATCGTCCTGGGCAACGCCCACCCAGAGGCGTACGCGAGCGACCCCGAAGCCGGCATCGCTGTGGACACACATGTCAACCGCCTCAGCCAACGGCTCGCATTGGCCTCGTCGGGCAACTCCGACAAGATAGAGCGGGAGTTGATGGATATCGTGCCCAGAGCCGATTGGTTCCGGCTGACTTACTTGTTCATCGAGCACGGGCGGGCGGTCTGCGGCGCGAAGCGGGCCCGGTGCGACGATTGCACGCTGGCAGACATCTGTCCCTCAGCCTTCAAGATATGAAGAAGTGGCTGCACCGCCCGACAGCGGCTGCGTGCTACCATCCCCACGGCGCACGAGATGCGCAGCTTTCAGGAACCACATAAGGGGAATCCAAGATGATCTTCGATCGTGAGCACGAGTGCATGAGCCGAGAAGACCTCAGGCAGCTTCAAGCAGAGCGCCTGAAGACCCTGGTCCGACGGGTCTACGATCGAGTCCCCTTTTACAGGCGCCTGTTCGACGAGTCGGGCGTCAAACCCGAGCAGGTGCACGGCCTGGATGACCTCCCCCGCCTCCCGTTCACGAGAAAGTACAACCTGCGCGATGAATACCCGTTCGGCCTCTTCGCCATCCCGCTCAAAGACGTCGTACGTATTCACGCCTCCTCCGGCACCACCGGCAAGCCCACCACTGTGGGCTATACGCGGAACGACATAGACATGTGGGCCCAAGTGTGCGCCCGGTCGCTGGCCGGCGCGGGCGCCACTGAAGACGACATAGTGCAGGTGGCCTACGGCTACGGGCTCTTCACCGGAGGGCTGGGCGCTCATTACGCAGCCGAACTCATCGGCGCCTCGGTGATCCCCATCTCGGGTAGCAATACTCAGCGGCAATTGATGCTCATGCAGGATTTCGGCACTACCGTCCTCTGTTGCACGCCCAGTTTTGCTCTGTATGTGTGGGATGTGGCGCAGCAGTTGGGGCTGGACGTCACCAAGTTCCCGCTCAAGGTAGGCGTCTTTGGAGCGGAGCCCTGGTCGGAGAACATGCGCCTCGATATAGAGCGCAAGTGGAACATCAAGGCCTGTGACATCTACGGTCTGTCAGAGATCATAGGTCCGGGCGTGTCATGCGAGTGTGTCGAGGCACAGAGCGGGCTGCACATCGCAGAAGACCATTTCCTGCCCGAGATCATCGACCCGCAGACCGGAGAGGTCCTCCCCGAGGGCGAGCGCGGCGAGTTGGTCATCACCACCCTGACCAAGGAAGCTTTCCCGCTGATCCGCTACAGGACCGGCGACATCACCCGGCTCAACACCGAGCCCTGCATCTGCGGCAGAACGAACGCCCGCATGGACCGGGTCTTCGGCCGCTCCGACGACATGCTCATCATCCGCGGCGTGAACGTCTTCCCCAGCCAGGTGGAGTCGGTGCTCCTCATGTCACCAAACGTCGAACCTCATTACAGGTTGGTCGTCGACCGTAAGGGAGCTCTCGACAACATGGAGGTACAGGTTGAGATATCGCCCACTCTGTACCAGGAAGTCACCGAAGGTATACTCTCCACCGATGAAGTTACGACCTTCACCGAACATGAGACTTTGGTGGGCCTGAAGCAGAGCATCCAGAAGAACATCAAAGACATCATCGGGATAAACGTCAGTGTGGGTTTCAAGGAGCCCGGGTCCATCGAACGGACCGAGGGCAAAGCCCAACGCGTGATCGATAAACGTAGCAGTCAAAGCGCGTCGTAAGGAGCGCTGCCATGGTAGAGAGGTCGAGCTCGAAGAAACCCCGATCGGCCCCTGACGACGACCGGGTCTTCCCCTCGGCAGAGGAAGACCGCAAGCGCAGCGGTCTCGACCCGGAAACGCCGCAAACGAGTTCGCCGGCGTACCGGCTGAGTTATGCCGACCCGGAGTTCCTGCTACGCGACGAGCTCCGGTCGACGCGCCTGCAGCTCGAGTATCTGAAGCCCGAGATACTGCAACGCGATAGAGGCATCACGGGTACTGTCGTCATGTTCGGGAGCGCGCGCATACCCGCCCCAGAGGATGCGGCCACACTCCTGGAGGACGCAGAGCAGGCTCTCGCCCAAGACCCGACCGATCCGGCTCTGGAAGAGAAGGCGCGAGTAGCGCGGGCTCTGGCCGACAAGAGCCGGTTCTACGGCGAGGCCCGGCGTCTGGCCCAGTTGATCTCGGGAACTCCCGGCCGCCAGGTGCGATCCGGCACCCGCAGATCGCCGCGCGGTCCGTACCGGGTGGTCGTGGTGACCGGCGGCGGCCCCGGCATCATGGAGGCCGCCAACCGGGGCGCCGACGACGTCGGCGCCGAAAGCGTAGGCCTCAACATCGTCCTTCCCTTCGAGCAGAAGCCGAACGCCTACATCACTCCCTATCTTTGTTTCAACTTCCACTACTTCGCGCTGAGGAAGATGCATTTCATGATGCGGGCGGTGGCGTTGACCGTCTTCCCGGGAGGCTTTGGGACTCTGGACGAGTTGTTCGAGATCCTCTGCCTCATTCAGACCCACAAAGTGAAACCCATACCGGTGTTGCTCTTCGGCAAACAGTACTGGGAACGCATCATCAACTTCCCCGCCCTCGTGGAGGAGGGCGTGATCAGCGCAGCCGATCTGGACATCTTCTCGTACGTGGAGACGGCAGACCAAGCCTGGGAGGTTCTGGAGCCGGTGCTCATGGAGAACGCCAAACGCCGCTGACAGCCTGGGCGGGCCCGCCTGCGGGACACCCTCCCCCTTATGCTATGCTTATCAGCAGCAAAATGGATACGCTCGACGATCCCTGCAGTCTCCGCTTTCTTCCTTCGCCCGGCGTCCGGGTGAGCAGCCTATGAATACCACCGCCCTGCAGATCATCGGGGTCGTACTTCTCGTCTTGGTCAACGCCTTCTTCGTCCTCGCCGAGTTCGCCATAGTCAAGGTGCGCGATACTCGCATGGCGGAGCTGGCCGCCGCTGGAAGCCGGCGTGCCCGGGTGGCAGACCACATCGTGCACCATCTCGACGCATATCTGTCTGCAACGCAACTTGGAGTCACCGTTGCCAGCATGGGGCTGGGCTGGTTGGGCGCCGAGGCTTTTTCAAACGTCTTTGGGTATACGGGGATGAATCCCGTGGTGGCCGCCGTCATCGCCTTCGTGGTGGTCACCTTTATCACCATCATCTTTGGGGAGCTCGTCCCCAAGTCGGTCGCCATCCGAAAGGCGGAGCGGTCTTCGTTGCTGGTCTCTCTGCCGCTCCGGTGGTTCTATCTGATCACGCGCCCCATCACATGGCTCATGTACATCTCCGCTGCCGGCGTGCTGCGGATGTTCCACATCGCGCCTGCCTCCGAGCGCGAGTTGGCTCACTCAGAGGAGGAACTTCGCATGATCCTCGACGCCAGCCAGGAAGTGGGCCACATCGACGAGGTCGAGCAGACCCTCATGCGCCGGGCCCTCACGTTCGGAGACCAGACGGTCAGCGACATCATGGTGCCCCGCACCGAACTGGCCGCACTGCCGACCTCGCTCACGGTCGGCCAGGCCATTGAGGAGATAGCGCACACGAACCACACCCGCTACCCCGCTTACGAGGAAGACGTCGACAACATCGTGGGCTACGTACACGTCAAAGATCTTTATCGCGCACCGGACAGCACCAACCTCCGCCGCCTGCTGCGCCCGGTGGGCTTCATCGCCGAGACCTCCAATATCGAGCTGGCGCTCCAGCGGTTCCAGAGCACACGGACACCGCTCACCATTGTGGTGGATGAGCACGGCGGCACGGCCGGCATCGTCACCATCCAGGATGTCGTCGAGGAGCTCATCGGCGAGGTGCAAGATGAGTTCGATGTGGAGGCGCCCGAGTTAGAAGACCGCGACGACGGCAGTTACTCAGTCGATGGGGGGGCTCGAGTCGACTTCTTGGAAGAGGCCATCGGACTCCAAGTCCCAGAGGAAGGCTTTCCGACGTTGGGCGGCAGGGTGTTCGAGCAGCTGCAGCGCAGGCCGAAAGTCGGGGACGAGGCCGAGGTGGGCAATTTCCGAGCCGAGGTGTTGGAGGTCGATGGCATGCGCATCTGCCGGGTGCTGCTCACCAGATTGGACATGCAGCCTGGAGAAGAGGATCAGTCGGAGGTAGCAGACGCCGGCGAGCGCGGAGACACCGAGCAAGAGGATTGATGGAGCCGATCGAGATACCCCTCGATTCTGACGCCCTGAGAGCGAATCTCCCCGGAACGACCGAACCGGTGATCATCCCCGAACGGTATCTCCCGCTCATCGAGGCGGTCGAGGGATACCAGGGCGTCAAGACCCCCTTGGCCGAGACTCTTGCCGAGTACTTTCACACACATCGAAACGTCGACCTCCTGGTCGACGGCTTCCAGACCATCCTTCTTCGCAACTGGACCTATTTCGAGCGCTCTGAAGCGCGCGCAGAGGCCTTCTCGTTGCTCTCCGAGCTGATTCTCGACCTGCTCGATACGCCTCTTACCACGCAGCAGGCGTCTCTCTTGCTCCGGCAACTGCTCACCTGGTGCACGGCGGCACTGTCCGGTACTCACTCAGACGAGTATGACGAACCCCTCGTATCCGTTGCCAAGTGCCTCTCCGGGTTCATTCCACGACAATCGCTGGCCGCCCTGGAGCGTGACACTTTGCTGCAAGGCCTGCTGCGGGCGGCCGCCCAGCGGCCCCCCCTAGAGCCGGTGTTCTCGGAGATCTATCGTTCGCTGCTCCTGCTCGGGTATCACCGCATCGCCGAGCGGCTTCCCATACCCGAGTGGGCGATGTCGGACGAGGCGGAGCTCACCCATCCAGAGACCGTCGCGAGCAGCTTCAGGTCGTTAGCTCCAGAGAGCGTAGGAGCCCTCATCTCCAAAGCCAAGAATGCCAAGACCGCCACCTTGCTGTCGGCGGACCTGCCGACTTTCTCCGCCATACTCGACGACGCGATCGACCAGATCTATCGGATCGACAACCTCGAAGACCGCTTCGCGGTCTGCCTGTATTTCCTGAAAGACGACACCATGGGATACCGGCAGAACGAAGTCATGGTCGATCTTCTCGCGGTCGTACGGCAGTTGATGAAGCCGGAGAGGCACATGGATGTGGAGCGCATCCTCAGCCGCCTTACCCGTTTCTTCCGGACGCGCGACAACCAGTTTCTCCTCATGCGTTTTCAGTGCTACGAAGCCATAGGAGTCGCGATCGGGGAAGCAGGGAACGTAGCCGCCGCGGATCATCTCATCGAAGACGTGCTCTCCTGGCTCTTCCAGTACCCGGAGATCCAAGGCGCCACCGACGAGTGGGAGACGGTCGTCAACCCCTACCACCTGCCCAAGATCCGCTGCTGGATGCACATCATCGAATCGAACCCGGCCCTCTACGAGCGGCTGGCCGCGGCGCTCAACGTGCAGCTGCGGCTGGGGGGCGTCTATATCGCCGACACCGACCTCTTCCAGCGCGACGTCACCCGTTTTCTCAATGCCGACACCCGGCCCATCTACTTCGTCGCCAAGCAACTGTTACGAGCCTTCCCCGTCTACTTCAACGACGTGGGCGCAGAGGGCGAGCTCCGCGCCGTCACCACCGAGCTGGACGAGATCTGCAGCCGTCACGACACCTTGATGCACTTCGTGCGCAAGCAGTCGCACGCCGAGTCGTCCAACCGTTTGGTGGCTTTCAGTAGAGCAGTGCTCAGGTACTGGATGAACCTCGATGTGTCGGGGCTTAAGCCCTACCTGTCGGCGAACACGCTTGCTGCTGTGCGCCGCGAGCGAGAATGGGCAGAGGGACCGCATGGGGTGCTCGTGGCGCTGAGGATGGCTCTCGAAGGCGAAGGTGCCCCGACGGCGCCGACACCCGAGCCCACACCGCAGGACGACAACGAGTCGTTCGTCGACCGTGTGGTCCAGATGCCTCTCGCCACTTTGGAAGAGGTGCTCTCGGGCCTGCCCAAGGGAGAGCGGGACGATTCCCGCGGCCGGCGTCGCGTGGCCCTGATGGTCCGCACTCATCAGCTCCTCGCGCAGAAGTACTCGCTCGCAGCCGAGGGAGTGGGCGTCTCAGTAGGCAATCATCTGCGCCTCAAGGTGGCCACCCGCTCTGCATTCACGAGAGCGTTGGCCGCCTGGCGCAAGAAGCCCATCGCCCAGACCCGTGACCGTCTCCTGGACTGCGCCCTGACCGTCCTCGAGGAGTTGCAGGCGATAGTCCTCGACCCGGCGCCGTCGGTGGCAGTGGAGAACATCTATCAGAAACGCCATATCGCAGCCGGCATCCCCTCGATGTATGGGACATACACCGAGCCCAAGTTCGACGCCCTGGGACTGTCGTTCCGCGTTGAGAATCTCGTAGCACGGTTGCTCGACGACACAGTGGCCGAAAGCGCCTACTCGTATGTCAACCGCGATTCTCTGCGCCGCATGGCCGCGACCATACGCCGCTTCGAGCGCGCTCTATCAGTGGACGGGGTAGATTCGCGGAGTCTCGCCGCCAATCTCCGGCTGCTCGAATCGGGCTTTGGCAGCCATAACTTCACCTTCCACCAGTATTTCAACGTCTTTCAATTCATCGCTGCGTCGGTGACCGAGCTCTCCCGCACCTCGATACTCAGCCATGACCAGGTGCTTCACACGGTTCTCGAGCACGATCCCAGACAGTGCGAAGCCCGGGGTATGTCGGTGGATGCCGTGGCAGAAATGGTGCTCCGCGAGGTCTTGGTATCTGCCCTGGGGATGCAGGCGCTCGACCGTTACGTGTCGGCGGCCCTTCGACAGATCTCGACTCTCACGGGTAGGTTGAGCAACCACGCTCTCACTCGCATGATGAACTACGACCCCGAGCGCCTGGTCTCTCCCATCCACGATCCTCGACCCGGTGTAGACGATCAGATGACGCTGGGCTTCAAGGGCTTGGGGCTCAAGCAGATGGCTTCATACGGCCACCAGGTGCCGCACGGCTTCATCCTGTCTACGGAGTTGTTCAGCGCCATGCCGGCGATGAAGTACCGCCCGCTCTTCGACGACACCCTCGAGCGCGTCCGCACCGCCATCTCCCGCCTGGAGAGAGAGACCGGACTGTATCTCGGCGACGCAGACCGGCTGCTCACCCTCTCGGTGCGATCGGGTGCGGCCATCTCCATGCCGGGTCTCATGTCCACCTTCATGGATGTGGGGCTCAACGACACGCTCGCCGAGGCCTTGTCACGCAAGCCCGGTTTCGAGTGGGCCGCCTGGGATTCGTACCGCCGCTTCCTGCAGTCGTGGGCCATGTCGTCGGGCATCGAGCGCGATTTCTTCGACGACATCATGACCGAGTTCAAGACCCGTTACGGCATCGAGCGCAAGCTGGACTTTCCCCCGGTACGCATGAGAGAGCTCGCGTTGGCCTACAAGGCGCGGGCCCGTGACCTGGGCGTGAAGTTCGTCGACGATCCGTTCCGACAGGTAGTTGCCTGCATACGCAAGGTGTTGGAGTCGTGGGACTCGCCCGAAGCCAAACTCTACCGCCGGTATCTCGGTGTCGCTCAGGAGTGGGGCACAGCGGTAGTGGTGCAACAGATGGTGTTCGGCAACCTGAGCCGCGAATCCGGGTCGGGCGTCACCTTCACCCGCAACCCCCTTGAGCCCTATAGCAGCCAGGTACGGCTTTTTGGCGACTTCACCGCCCGCAGCCAGGGTGAGGACCTGGTCGGCGGCCTGGTCTTCCCCTGGCCCATCTCTGAGGCACAGCGGCTCGGTAGCCCAACGTATCAGGGCATCGAGCACTCTCTCCAGAAGGACTACCCCGAGGTCTACCAGGCCCTGCTCGAAGTAGCCCGGGATCTGGTGGGCAAACGCGAATACGATCCACAAGAGATCGAGTTCACCTTCGAGTCGGCCTCGGGTGAAGATCTGTACATCCTTCAGAAGCGGGCCATGGTACACGAGCGACAGGACAACGCCCCGTTCTTCGACCAATCCTCACCTCGGTTCGGGCCTCCGGTGGCCGTCGGGATGGGGGTAGCCGGCGGCGCGTATTCAGGACGAGTGGCTATAGATATCGAGCAGATCGAGCGTCTGCTCGCCGACTCACCGTCCGATGACATCGTACTTCTGAGACCCGATACGGTGCCCGAAGACATCGCAATGATCACGAGGGTCTCCGGGCTGCTCACCGCGCGAGGCGGGTCGACGTCGCACGCCGCGGTCACCGCCAAACGGCTCGGCAAGACCGCGGTGGTCGACTGTCGCGCCCTGGAGGTACTGGAGCATGAGGGCACGGCTCGTCTGGCCGGCACCGCACTGAAGCCCGGCGACTGGCTGTCCATCGATGGCCGCACCGGCAACATCTTCCTCGGCCGCGTCCCTACGGTGGGTCGCGCGTCGGATGTGCCGTAGCGATAGTATGGATCTAGAGACCCGACGAACGAGAAAGGGATTCGGATGAGCGCGCCAAGGACGTTAGGGATCAATGGGCTGGGTCGTATCGGCAAACTGACGCTCTGGTACCACCTGGGGCACGACGATTTCGATCGTTTCGTGGTGAACGTGGGCCGGCAGGTTGGTACATCTCTCCAGTCCATCGCCGAATACATGAGCAAGGACAGTACCTACGGTGCCCTCCATCGTTTTCTCTACGGTCATCAAGGCAAGCGCGACGTGCAGGTGGTCGATGAGGCAAACGGCATCATCCGCGCGTATGGCAAAGAGATCGTCTTTCTCCGCGAGGTGAGGAACCCCAAAGACATCCCCTGGCGCGACAACGGCGTCGTGCTCGTAGTCGACTGCACCGGCAAGTTCCGCGATCCTCACGCCGAAGCCGATGACCCGAAGGGATCACTCCGGGGCCACCTGGCAGCGGGAGCACACGCGGTGGTCCAGAGCTCCCCGTTCAAGAGCAAGCTGAAGGGCGTTCCGACACCTGACGACGCCGCCATGCTCATCCACGGGATCAATCACCTCGACTTCGATCCGGGCAAGCACAAGCTGGTGTCGGCCGCATCGTGTACCACCACGGCTCTCGCTCACATGATGCGCCCCCTATTGGCCCGGGACCTCACCCGCAACATGATCACGGCCGGCATGAGCACGGTCCACGCTGTCACCAACAGCCAGCCGGTGCTCGACGCGGTTCCCGGCGCCGGCGAGAAGGACATGCGCAAGAAGCGTGCGGCCATGGACAACATCGTGCTCACGTCCACCAATGCCGCCAGCGCCCTGGAACAAGTGATGCCGGAGATCGCGCAGATAGGCTTCATGGCCGACTCGGTGCGGATCCCCACGGCGAGCGTCAGTCTGATCATCCTCAACGTCACGTTCCAGACCGAGGCTTCGCCTGACGGCACGGTGTCGGTGACACGCAATGACATCAACGCCATCTACAAAGAAGCCGCCGAGGGAGAGGCCTGCGGGCTGGTCAGGTACACAGAGGAGCAGAATGTCTCCGCCGACATGCTGGGAGAGGACGCGGCCGTGACGATCGAGGGGGCCGAGACTCACACGCGTACCGGCTTCGTCGATCTCAGACTGCCCGGTGGCTGTGGCGAGCACCGTATCCCCCTCACGCACGTGAAGATCTTCGGCTGGTACGACAACGAGATGGGGAGCTACACCTACCGGCTCGGCGAATTGACCGCCCACGTAGCAAAGAGCCTCTAGGCCTCTTGCACTCTTCGACTCCCCCCTCCCGCCGGTGGCGGGAGGGGGGAGTCGTCTTCTCCGTCAGCCGTCCACGATCACTATCTCGGCATCCACCCTTGCGCGTCCATTAGATCCATCGGGCCGCGGCAGTCCGGCGGCGCCCTCGGTCTGCGAGGGCCTGATGGTGAGACGAGCGATGGTCCGCGGCCGGCTGAAACGGCTCGGCCCCGCGGAGCCCGGATTGAGATACAACGTGCCTTCCCGTGTCTCCATCGCAGCCAGATGGCTGTGACCGGTGATCACCACTGCATAGCCGCCCATGTCCCCATCTCGCGCTGCAGCCTCCACTCTCGGGCGCAGCTGTGATTCGATGTGCCCAACCAGCATGCGGACGCCTTCGAGCTCGATCTCGGCATAGGTAGGCAACTCTTGGGCCCACGTGTCGCAGTCACAATTGCCCCGCACCGCCGTCAGAGGCGCGATCGCCCTCAGGGCGGCCACCACCTGTGGCGAGCCGACGTCGCCGGCGTGGACGATGTGGTCTACTCCTTCGAGCGCACGCACCACCTCCGGATAGAGATGGCCGTGCGTGTCGGACAGCACCCCGACGGTGATGATGTCGACCGGCGACGCCACCCGCGGTATCAATCGCTTACGTCCGGGAGGTCGTCCTCGAAGAGGTCGTCGCCCAGGCCGTTACCCGGCGGGAGATGGCCCCACCGGTTGGCGTACTGAGCGAGAAGCTCGCTCTCCCGTTGGGTGAAGAGAGGGTCTGGATCGGCCCGGAACCAGCGGGCCGCAGCACATCCGGGGTCGGCGAACGCCTCAAGGAGGCCGCGCCGTAGATCATCCACGCCGCTGATGCGAAGGACCTCTCCCGAGCTGTCGTAGAGGCGGAACACTCCGGGCTTAGCCGGTGCCTCGTCCACGCCCTCCCCGGTGAACGGCTGACGCTCTTCGGGAGGGAAGACCGGATCGGGCAAGCCGCACTTATCCCGACGGCCCGCCAACCACCTCGCCCCATCCTCACCCGGCGCCGTGAGAGCGCCGGCCGGGCACACGAGGACACACCGGCCGCAGAAGGTGCAGCCTGACGCGCGGAGCGTCCCCAGCTTGGGCCTTGCCACCATGTGCGCAGACCCGCCGCCGCTTCCCCGGCCTTCGCCCGAGTCGCGGGCATCGCAGGCTGCCATCTCCAGCGCCCGGCCTGCCTCCGGCGACAGCTCGCACACGCGTACGCAGCGCCCGCACCCTATGCACAGCGCCGGTTCGCGGCGGATCCGTCCCTCGACTGCGGCGTCACGCGGCACGGTGACGGCCCTACGCGGGATCAGGAGTGTGGGGTCCAGCCAGTCGACCAGCCTACCCAGTTCGCAGCTGCCCAGTTCTTCGCAACATCGTGCTTCAGGAGGGTTTCCGTAAGAGCATTCGTCGCGAGCGCAGCCGTCACGATCGGGACAAGAGAGGCAGATGTGCGGATGGTCGGACAGTATGCGCTCCAGCCGTTCGCGGCGAAGAGCCTGCAGACCCGGGTCGTCGGTAGTGACTTCCATGCCCTCGCAAGCCGGGGTGACACACGCGAGAGGCGTGGAGCCATCGGCCAACCGCACCACGCAAAGACCGCACTCGGTGTATGGTCGGAGACCTGCCGGGGTCTCACCGGACCCGGCCGCGGCGCCACTTGCCAGACCCGGGTAGTAGCACAGCCGCGGGACGTACCGGCCCGCGGCGTCGCAGGCTTCCAGAATGGTCGCTCCGGCGGCGGCAGCCACTGCCCGGCCATCCACCAGCATCCGTGTGGCCGGGTCAGACCCCACCCAGACTACCAGCTGTGCCGCAGAGCGCCTGCCGGGCACGCGTCTGTACAAGGGAGATGCCGCTCACCCTGGCCGTTCCCGTTACGTCCTTTGCAGGGAGCGCACAGCTCGCGGAGACGCTTTCGGGACTGCTCGGTGACGACGGCGACCAGATCGTCATAGTCGTCCATCTCGATCGCATACACGCCCTGAGGACAGGCGGCCACACACTCATGAGTCGAGCACTTGGCGCACAGATCACCGTCGATGGTGATGTAGTAGAAGCCCGAGCCGTCTTCGTAACCGTAGTTGGCGATCACAGTCTTTCCTCGACGGATGCGCCTGCCACCGCCGCGTCCGATGGCGTCGGGTCCACTGCGCCCGCACTCCCGCCCGCCTTGGCCCTCTCCTTCTCGGCCTTCCGGTGCAGCGAGTGTGCAAACAGAGCCGCGCCCAGCGCGCCCGCGATCTGCGAGTCGAGCACCGTATCGGCCGGGAGCTTGACGGCTTCCACTCCGATGAGCCGTTCTATACGCTTCGTGACCCCGATGTTCTTGCCAATGCCACCTGTGATGAAGAACTCGCGCTCCACACCGATACGCTCGATGAGGCCGGCCACTCTCTGCGCCATGGCCGCGCAGTACGCAGCGAGAACCCGGTTGACGCTCCATCCGGCACGGAGCAGCGAGGTGGCCTCCGACTTGGCGAACACCGTGCACACGTTGCTCACCGGCGGCGGTTCCTCGTCGATCTCAAACGAACGCCGCCCGATGTCCTCGATGGGAACTGAGAGCACGTCGGCAATGACCTCCATGCCGCGGCCTGTCCCGGCCGCGCACTTGTCGTTCATGATGAAGTTGAGTACCTTGCCCCGCTCGTCGCAGCGGATGACCTTGCAGTCCTGGCCACCCATATCCAGGATGGTCCGGACACTCGGCCCGGCCATGAAGTTAGCGCCGCGCGCGTGGCAGGCGATCTCGGTGATAGTGCGGTCGGCAAAGGGAACGTTGACACGTCCGTAGCCGGTACCGACGGCGTAGGCGACGTCGTCCAGGGTGAGGCCGAGGGGCTCCCCGGCTCCCTTGAAGGCGCGCAGGGCGCTGTCGGGGCTCGACGACCCGGTGCGTGTAGAGTGAAAGGCGAGGAGCCGCCCGTCGGCGAGGAGCACGGCCTGCGAACTCACCGAACCCACGTCGATACCGACTGTCACGGCCGAGGCGGTCCGCCAGTCTACATCAGGAGCCTGCCAGGTGTTCTCACTCCAGCGCCAGAATTCGTCGCGCTGCGTCATGCTGTCAGTGGTCTCCGTACCCATAGTCATACCCATAACCGTAGCCCCGTCTGTAGTAGTATCC
>DAIRFC010000147.1:0-2561 GCA_036795215.1 Actinomycetota bacterium
TGTCGGGATCGAACACGCGGTCGAACCCGGCCTTCTCGAACTCGTCGATGGCCACCGGCGCCGTGACATCGTTGCCGAAGCAAAAATCGAGCTTCGCCATGATGAGATCGCCAGGAGCGACCGACCCTTTACCGGCTGCCCTGGCCAGTATCTTCTCGGTGATGGTCATAGCCATGCCATCTTCCCCCGTTCACTAGAGGCTTGCTGCGGCGGGCGCGGACCCGAGATGGTGACCTCGAGTCTGCAGGAGCAGCTATTTTATTCTACGAGGGCCCCGGGGGCAAACCGGGCCGGCGGGGCGGCGGACTTCGTAGGATGATGATGTATGATGTAATGTGTTATGGCGCGCATGACCCGCACGCAGATCATGCTTGAAGAAGAGGAGTACCGCTTTCTCAAGGCTCGAGCCACCGAGAGCGGCGTGAGCCTCTCTTCAGTGGTTCGAGGTCTGGTAAGAGGACAGATGGACAGGGCGGCAGCAGATTCGCCGCATATCTGGGATGTCGCCGGGCTGATCGTCGAGAGCGACTTCACCGGTGGAGACCACGACGATATCCTCGGTGGTACAAGCCCTCTGCCGTGAAGACCCTGTTCGTCGACACCTCCGCCTGGTACGACCTGCTGTTTTCCGGCGCGCCGGCGCACACGGACATCGTGGCCCTCATGCGTCGCCACGACCTGGGTTTCGTCACCAGCACCTACGTGCTCGACGAGCTTGCCGCCCTGCTCGTCGCCCGCAGCGGGCATGCAGTCGCCGCGCGCGCCGGCGCCCACATCCGCTCGTCGGCAGAGGTGATCGTGGAGCACCCCGACGCCGCCGAGGAGCTCCGCGCCTGGGCCCTCTTCCTCGAGCGTCCCGACAAGCGGTACACACTGACCGACTGCCTGAGCTTCGTCATGATGCGCCGCCTTGAGATCGACACGGCGGTGGCCACCGACGATCACTTCCGCCAGGAGGGCTTCCTCACCCTGCCGTGAGGGCCGGTGTGACCCCAGGTGCTAACCTGAACCACATGGGAAAGCGCAGTCGCAGGGGACGCATCGTCCTTTGGTCTCTCATAGTAGTAGGCGTGCTGGTGGTGCTGACGGCGCTCGCCGTACTCATCCCCAACCTGGTCATCACCCGGTCAGCCGACGACTACATCGTCCAGGCTCCCGCCGAAGCCCCCCAGGCTCAGTGCGCCATCGTGTTGGGGGCCAAGGTCTATCCCAACGGGACCCCCGCCCCCATGCTCACCGACCGCCTGGAGACCGGGGTGCGGCTCTACGAGCTGGGCAAGGTCGACAAGCTTCTTCTCTCGGGAGACCATGGGCAGAATGAGTACGACGAGGTCAACGTGATGCTCGACTACGTTCTTGAACGGGGCGTCCCCGAGGAAGACGTCTTCACCGACCACGCCGGCTTCGACACCTACGACACCATGTACCGGGCGCGTGACGTGTTCAAGGTGACCGACTGCTTGGTCGTCACCCAGGAGTTCCACCTCTCCCGCGCCGTCTACACGGCCCGCGCGTTAGGGTTGGAGGCGACCGGCGTGGTGGCCGACATCCAGCCCTACGCCAACGAGTTCAAGAACGCCGCGCGCGACTGGTTGGCCCGAGTGAAGGCCTTCATCCAGGTGGAGCTGACCCATCCCGAGCCCACGTATCTCGGTCCCGCCATCCCCATCGATGGCGATGGGCGCGCCACACGGGGTTGAACAGACGCGGATGCCGGCCCGATCGGCGGCGTAGGCGTCAGGCTCCGCTACAGGCTCCCCTCATGAGACCCGAGTCCGCGCCCGATAAGACGTCTATGGCCCCTGGAGGCTATGCAAGGAGACGGAGTGTGGTGAGCTCTCAATACATCATGGGCCATCTGACCATCAGGAAGGCGTTGCTCCTCACGGCGATGTGCGGAGCGCTCGCAGGCCTCACCGGGTGCGGTGAACGCACCGTCCCGCCTCCCACTTCGACCACCATGGCGACGGAGAACGCGGACGCCGTGGCCGCTGCAACGATCTCCCAGATGGCCGGCTATACCACGGCGCTGGAGGGGTGGTCTGCGAGGTTCGCCGAACTGACCACGGGCTGGGGCAGAACGGCCCTCGACTTCGCGGACCCGATGCGTCCCACCGACGACGAGATGGGAAGAGCCCAGGAGTTCATCGAAGCCATGCGCTCCTCGGTCGCGGAGCTGAAGACCATCGAACCTCCCCCCGAAGTCGCGCAGGCCCATGCACAGCTCCGTGCGGCTCTTGGCGGCCAAATCACTGCCCTCGAACGGCTCGTCAGCGCGTTCGATTGGGGTAGCGAACGAGACGCACAACTCGCGTACCGCCAACACGAGGAATCGTTGGCCCTCCTCATGCAGGCCGCGAAGGACCTCGAGCCTTACGTGGACCTGTCGGAAGTCACGCAGAACTGACCCCGTAGCCCGTCCGGTTGCCGGCGCCGGTGCAACATATGGCGTCGCGACGCCCTACCGCGCTACTCGGCGGCCTCGGCCTCTCCTTGGACGTCCCAGTCGATGCCGATGTAGTTGACCCCGTCTTCGACGGCAGTCTCCATGACCCCGGCCA
>DAIRFC010000049.1:0-17408 GCA_036795215.1 Actinomycetota bacterium
CGAGCTCTCGTGCTCCGACATCGTGCGTAAGGCCTATCTGGGCGGGTAGGGGAGACGACTCGTCGTGGCCGGCAGTGCCGGTCTCGTCAGCAGGCGCCGGTATCTGCCTCGGGAGGCTTCCACATAGGGGGATCGACCAGGAAGGGGTGCCCATGGGCACGATATCGGAAAAGGTGGATGTAGCCGTAGCGGGTTCCGGCATCACGGGCTTGGCGGCCGCCATCACCTTAGCTGAAGGCGGAGCCAAGGTCGCGGTCTTCGAAAAGCAGCGCTCTCTGGGAGGCACCTCCAATTTCCTGCACGGCACCTTCGCGGTGGAGAGCGCCATGCAGCGGGAGCGTTTCGTGGGCTACTCCCGCGACGAGGCCTTCAAGAACACCATGGAATACAGCCATTGGCTTGCCGACCCGCGCGTGGTGCGGGCCATCATCAACGAGTCGGGGGCGACCATCGGCTGGCTGCAGAAGCAGGGTGTGGTCTTCAGCGATGCCACCATCAACATGCCCGACGCGCCTCACACCTATCATGTGGTCAAGGGCAAGGGTGAGGCCATGGTGAAGGCCATGGTCACCGAGGCCAAGCACCGGGGGGTGGAGATCCTCCCCGGGACACCCGTCACAGCCTTGCTCAAGGAGGGCGGCCGGGTGTGCGGCGTCGTGGTGCAGGATGAGGACGGCGGCGAGGTCGAAGTGGCGGCGCGGGCCGTGGTGGTGGCCACCGGCGGATTCGCTAACAACAAGGAGTGGATCAAGAAGTACACGGGCTTCGATCTCGGGCGCGACCTCGTGGCCATCGGCAACACCGGCAAGATGGGGGACGGCATCCGCATGGCTTGGGAGGCCGGCGCGGCCGAGGAGGGTATCGAGACTCTGGAGCTGTTCCGCGTGGCGCCCATCGCACCCGAATTCACCACCTGGAACGACATCGAGATCGCGGGAGCGCAGCCCGATCTGTGGGTAACGGCCCAGGGGGAGCGTTTCTGCGACGAGACGATAGGCTTCTGGGACACCCAGGTGGGCAACGCCAATTCCAAGTTCGCCACGGACGGCTACACGTTCAACATCATGGACGACTCGGTTCTGAAC
Organism: Actinomycetota bacterium; assembly: GCA_036795215.1. Taxonomy (GTDB): domain Bacteria; phylum Actinomycetota; class Thermoleophilia; order RBG-16-64-13; family RBG-16-64-13; genus RBG-16-64-13. Next base: position 1,086 of record DAIRFC010000049.1, read on the forward strand.
CGCATGATCGAGAACGGCATCGACAACAATGTGGGCTGTGATTTCCTGCCGGGCTACAAGCCCGTGAACGTCTTCAAAGAGATCCAGGCCGCCATAGAGCGGGGGAGCACCGAGGTCTTTGCCGCGCCATCGGTGGAGGAGTTGGCAGCGCAGATAGGCGCCGACCCCGCCGCGCTGCGCGCGACGGTGGACGAGTACAACCGGTGCTGCGAGGCCGGCTACGATGAGGCCTTCGCCAAAGACCGGAAGTATCTACGGCCGCTGCTCGGTCCGGGCTTCTACGCGGTCAAGGGCCGCACCGTCTTCCTGGGCACCATGGGCGGCATCAAGATCAACGGCAGGATGGAGGTGCTCGACAAGAAGGGCGCCGTCATCCCTGGTTTGTACGCCGGCGGCTTCGACGCAGGCGGCATGTATGGCGACAGCTATCCCATCAAGAGCTCGTCGGGACTGGCGTCGTCGTTCGCGCTCAATTCCGGGCGCATCGCGGGCAAGAGTGCGCTCGCGTACCTGGGAGCATAGGTCCTCGGAAGCAGGCAGTCCGACCTCGAAAGGCTGGTACCGGCGTCATGGCGGATACCAAGTACGGGCAATACATCATAGAGAAGCCCATGAAACGCGATCTCTGGGACTCATATGATTTCTATGGGGACGAAGACTACAAGTCAGGCATGACCTTCATGTTCCTGAAGGTAGCAGAGCCGTGCGAGATGGAAGATGCTCCTCACTCGCATGACTTCGATATGTATCTACACTTCTTATCCTTCGACCCGGACGACATGGAGCATCTCGACGCCGATATCGAGATCGGCTTGGGACCCGAGCGGGAGATCCATAAGATCACGTCTCCCTGCAGCGTTTACATACCCAAGGGGATGATCCATTGTCCTTTGACGTTCAAACGGGTGGGAAAGCCTATCTTGTTCGTCCATACGTCGGTCTCTTCTCGGTACTACAAGCAGGAAGAACAAGAGTGTTAGTATAAAATGAGCGATCGATTCTGCTGAAAAACCGGGATCTACTGAAAGGGGTCGAGGACATGGCGACTGAATCCTTCAGCTTTGCACCAGCAACCGTACCCAAGGTTGCCAGAGGTATGAAGAAGAGCAAGTATGCCGCTACCGTGGAAGCTGTATATCAACACATGCAGGGCAACAAGAACACTCAAGCGGTGAAGGTGGATCTGGGTGATGTGTCTGTGAAGTCGGCTGTGGCCAGCTTCCGCAACGCAATCGCCAGGCTGCATCCAGACACCCTGCGGCTGGTCCAGCGTGGTGGCGAGCTGTACATCGAGAGGCGGAAGTAGTCGGACTGTCCGGACGTGTGACTCGGGAGGCATGAGATGAGACTGGAAGGCAAGGTGGCGATCGTGACCGGTGGCGGCACCGGCATCGGGCGGGCGATCGCGGAGCGGTTCGTCGCCGACGGGGCGCGTGTGTGCATCACAGGCCGGCGGCAGGAGCTCCTGGACGCCGTGGCCGCCACTCTGCCTTCCGACCGGCTGAAGACCTGCGCTGCCGATGTCACCGATGCCGCCGCCGTGGACCGAGTGGTCGAGACGGCTCTGTCTTTCGGTGGGGGTCTTCACATCCTGGTGAACAATGCCGGGATGGATCAGCCCATGGACACCGTGGTCGATCTCGACCCGGCGGTGTGGGCCCGAGTGGTCGAGGTGAATCTCACGGGGCCGTTTCTCACCATGAAGGCCGCCGTTCCCCACATGGTCGAAGCCGGAGGGGGTTCCATCGTCAACGTGTCTTCACTGGCGGGGCTCCTGGGTGTGCCCGCCCTGCCTGCCTACTGCGCTTCGAAAAGCGGCCTCATAGGCCTTTCGAAGCAGGTGGCGGTGGACTTCGGCGTGAAGAACGTCCGGTGCAACGTGGTCTGCCCGGGAGCGACCAAGACCGAGATGTTCGTGGGCGGCATGACGCCGTTCGCCGAGGCGTGCGGCATCGAGGTCGAAGAGGTGTTCCGCACTTTCTCCAAGGATATCCCTCTGCGCCGGGTCTCGAGCCCTAGTGAGATGGCGGGACTTTGCAGCTTCCTGGCGAGCGACGACGCAAGCTTCCTCACCGCGGCGGTGATACCCGTGGATGGCGGAGCGGTGGTCGTGGACGTGTCGGGCGCGGCTATCAACGAGCTGGCTGCGCGCTGCCTTTCGTAGGAGGCGGTCATGTCGATCAAGATCAGATTGATCGGCGACCTGCGGAGGTTCGCCAAGCCGGACGCCCTGGATATGGAGGGTGGAGCTTGCACCCTGCAGGAGGCTCTGGCCGGACTCTCCCGGCAGCACCCCCGCCTGGGCCGGGAGCTCTTCGACGAGCAGGGCCGGCTGCACTACGCGGTGGTGCTCATGATCAGCGGCCGGCGGGTCATGTGGCCCGACGACAAAAACGTTGTGATAGAGGACGGCGGCGAACTCATGCTGACGCGTTTTCACACCGGAGGATAGGCGCGATATTGCAGCCGTGGCGCCCGATGTTTGGCTTGACATCCCACCGGGAATTGGCGAAAATAGTTCTGGCAGAATACAGAACACTGTTCCGTATACGGAACTCGCTCATCAGTGTTGCCCCCCTGGGCCGTTTTCGTGAAGGGAGACAGAATGACGCCTGAGAATCCGACTATCGCCCCCGTCATCCAAGGCACGATCGATCCGAAGGCCGCTGAAGAGATCCGTTCAGTGAAGGTCATGACGGATCGTCTGAAGCAACTCAAGAAGGAATGGGAAGACGCGGCGCCTCAGGTCTACGTGGACGACACGTTGCTCTTCACGGAATCCTGGAAAGAGACAGAGCAGCTGCCGGTCGACTACCGGTGGGCCAAGGCCTTCCAGAAGAGGTTGGAGAATTGCCCCATCCTCATCCGCGACCCCGAGATCATCGTCGGTTCCTCCACCAAGTTCATCCGCGGCAACAACGTCACCTGCGCCATGAAGCCGCGCGAGATCCTCGCCATGTGCGAGAGCGGTAAGTTCGACCGCAAGCTGAGCGACATCTCCTCGACGGTCATCGACCCCGAAGACCTCGAGAAGCTCAAGGCCGACGCTAAGTACTGGGTCGAGCACATGAACCCGGTCAACTACGTGAACGTGGCCCTGGAAGAGGAGCTCGGCAAAGAGCACTTCGACCTGTTGTTCGACAATGCCATGATCATGGAAGGCCGGGCGGTACGTGAGAATCCCGACCGCGGTCTGTTCCAGGGCAACGGCGCCTTCGGCGGCGGTGTGGTGCAGCCCAACGGCGACGTGCTCAGGTACGGTTTCAACTACGTCATCGGTCTGGCCAAGGCCGAGCTGGAGAAGATGAAGGCTGAGGGCTTCGGGGAGACGCGCGCGAGTTCCAGCGCCCTGCGCAAGTACTACCTGCTCAAGTCCATCATCGTCATGTTCGAGGCCGTCATCACCTTCGCCAAGCGGCATGCCGACCTGGCCCGCGAGATGGCCGCCAAGTGCGCCGACCCGGTCCGCAAGGCCGAGCTTGAGAAGATCGCCGAGGCATGCGATCGCGTCCCGGCCGAGCCGCCGCGTGACTTCTGGGAAGCCGTTCAGTCGGTCCGCTTCATGCACCTGGCCGCGTGGAAAGAGTCCTCCGACCGCGCCGAGGTGCCGGTGGGCCGCATCGACCAGTTCTGGTATCCCTACTACAAGGCCGATATCGAGAGCGGCAAACTGACTCGTCAGCAGGCCGCCGAGCTCATCGGCGCCATGTGGCTGAAGATCCGCGAGGTCGAGAACCTGGTGACCATCAAGCGCGAGCATCGCGCGGCTCCGGGCAGCCAGCTCCCCAACGTGACCCTGTGCGGCCGCGACAAAGACGGCAACGATCTCACCAACGAGCTTTCCTGGCTGGTCCTCTCGACCATGGCGCAGATCCACCTGTCCGAGCCGGCCGTGTATGTCCGCTTCCATGAGACGCAGGACGAGAACTTCCTCATCCACGCCCTGGAGTGCAACCGCGAGTTCGGCGGCGGCAACCCGGCCTTCCTCAACGACGAGATGGGCACTCAGCGCTACCTCGACCGCGGCGTGCCGATAGAGGACGCCTGCAACTGGAACGCGTCGGGCTGCCTGGGCTACCATCTGGAGTGCTGCGAGCATATGGCGGGTGCCCTGAACCTGGTGCAGACCAAGGTCATGGAGGTCACCCTGCACGACGGCCTCGACCCGCGCACCGGCAAGCAGGTGGGCCTGCATACCGGCGACCCACGGAACATGACCCTGGAGGAGATCTACGAAGCGTTCCTCAAGCAGGAGGACTACTTCGCAGACAAGATGCGCGACCACTACTTCATCTGGTGGACCACCGAGGCTGCCAACAGCCCCATGAGTGGTTACCGCGCCGGCATGCTCTATCGCGACTGCATCCCCGCCGGCCTCACCTCGCGTGAGGGCGGCTGCCGCTATCCGGAAGGCAAGGCTTCCTGGGTGGGTGACAAGGGCATCTGCGACGTGGGCGACTATCTGACTGCCATCGAGTACCTGGTGTACGACAAGAAGATGGTCACCATGGATGAGTTGCTCAAAGCCATGGCCGCCAACTGGGAAGGGTATGAGGAGATCCGCCAGATGTGCCTCAAGGCCCCCAAGTACGGCAACGACGACGACTACGCCGACAAGTGGTATGTCCGTGCGTCGGCTGATACCCAGCGCATCCTGCTGAGCCGTCCCGACCCCATCACCGGTGCGAAGCCCATGCTGTTCAAGGGCGCTGCGGCCGGTCACGTGACCCAGGGCAAGGCCGTGGGCGCAATGCCGAACGGCCGCTATGCCGGCACCCCGATCTACGATGGTGGTACCTCGGCCATGGCCGGTGGAGACGTCAACGGCCCGACCGCCCTCATCCTGTCGGCCACCAAGTACCCGACGCCGTACGAGTGCGCCGGTGTGGCCCACAACATGAAGTTCTCCAAGGCCGTCCTCAACACGCCCGAGAAGCTGAGCAAGGTGGCTTCGCTCATCAAGACCTACATGAAGCGTGGTGGCTGGCACATCCAGTTCAACATCCATAGCGCCGAGGAGCTCATGGAAGCCCGCAAGGAGCCCGCGGCCCACAAAGACCTGCTCGTTCGTGTGGGCGGCTACAGCGCCTACTTCGTCGACCTTCCGCCCGAACTCCAGGACGAGATCGTAGAGCGGACCATGCACGAAGTGGGTTGATAGAGAGACCCCCTATGCCGGGAGCGCCGCCGACCAGGCGGCGCTCCCTATTACATCAAGAGCGAGGAGTGAGCGGTGGTGACAAGCGTTACGGGGACGGTGTTCAACATACAGCGGTACAGCATCGACGACGGTCCGGGCATCCGGACTACAGTTTTTTTCAAGGGCTGTCCGCTCAGCTGCGTATGGTGTTCCAACCCGGAGTCCCAGAACCTTGAACCAGAGCTGATGCACCGGGACTCACTCTGCAAGCGTTGCTACCGGTGTGTAGCCGCCTGTCCCGTTGGAGCCATCACGGTGGGCGCCAACGGCATCGAGATCGACCGCGACGTCTGCACCGTGTGCGGGGACTGCGTGGAGGTTTGTCCGCACGACGCCATGCGCATCACGGGCAAGGAGATGTCGGTGGACGAGGTGTTCGACGTGATCCGGCGCGACGCCGACTTCTACCGGGACTCCGGCGGCGGTGTCACCCTGTCGGGAGGCGAGGTGCTCCTGCAGCCCGAGTTCGCGTTGGAGATACTGAAGCGCTCCAAAGAGGCAGGCTTTCACACCACGGTAGATACGGCGGGGCAGGGAGACACCGAAGGGCTCAAGCGGCTCTTCCCCTACGTCGACCTGTTCTACTTCGACATCAAGCACATCGATCCACAGATCCACCGCGCCCAGGCGGGACGCACCAACGAGACCATCCTGCGTAACTTCAAGGAAGTGGCCGCCAGCGGTGTGCCCTTCGTGGTGCGGGTGCCCGTGGTGCCCGGCTTCAACGACACGGCCGACGCCATCTCCGACATCGCCGATCTTGTCGCCACTGCCTCGTCCGGCGCCACCGTGCATCTGCTGCCCTACCACCGCTACGGGCAGCAGAAGTACGACATGTTAGGCTTGGACTATGAGTTGGAATCGGCCGTGACACCGTCGGAGGATTTCCTCAAGGCGGCCCGCAAGATCGTGGAATCCCACGGACTCAAGTGCGAGGTGCAGGTCTAAAGCCGGCTGCATACTGCAATCGAGAGCAAGAGAGGAAACGATGGAGGACCATCTAGGCTGTGTCATCACCGGGACCATAGGCGTCGATGCCCATGTCATCGGTACGAAGGTGATCTCGCGGGCGCTCCGCGAAGCCGGCTTCAAAGTCGTGGAGTTGGGGGCACAGACCCCCGCCGAGGAGTTCATCATGGCTGCCCAGGAAACCGCGGCCGACGCGATGATGATCAGCTCGCTGTATGGCATGGCAGAGTTGGACCTCGAGGGTTTTCGCGACAAGTGCACAGAGGCCGGCCTGGAGGACATCCTGCTCTACGTGGGAGGCATCCTGGGGGTCTCTCGCCGCAACTTCGCTGACGACGAGGCAAAGTTCAAACGCATGGGGTTCGACCGGGTCTACGCTCCCGAGACCGATATCCGGGAGGGGATCGAAGACCTCAAGGCCGACCTCGCCCGGAGACGGGCCGGGCGTTCGTAGTCCCCGGGCCCGCGGGACTAGCCGGCAGGTCGATCGCAATGGGCAATACCCGGCTCTTCGTCGATTTTGGGAGTACCTTCACGAAAGTGGTCGCCCTCGACCTCGAGGCTGAAGAGTTGCTGGCCCGTGTGCAGGTCCCGTCCACCGTCGACCACGACGTCACCGTGGGCCTCGAAGAGGCCTTCGAGATCCTGTCGCAGACCGTCCACATCGGTGATGCCGAGCGGCATCAGACCGTGGCGTGCAGCAGCGCCGCCGGCGGCCTGCGAGTCATCTGCGTGGGTCTGGTGCCCGAATACACAACCGAGGCCGGCCGGAGGGCGGCGCTCGGAGCGGGGGCCAAGATCGTCGGCTCCTATTCCTTCGAACTCTCCGAGTCGGAGTTGCGCGAGATCCAAGAAGCCGCCCCCGACATCGTGCTCCTGACCGGGGGCACCGACGGCGGCAACAAGAAGGTCATCGCCCACAACGCCGCCATGCTCGCCAAGGCGGGCTTCGGCGTCACCAACGTCATCGTGGCCGGCAACAAGTCGGCCTATGACGAAGTGGAGGCGCTTTTCGCGGGTACGGGCAAGAACGTCATCTTCACCAGCAACGTCATGCCCGAGATCGGCGTGCTGGAAGTCGGGGCTGCCAACGAGAAGATCAGGGAACTCTTCATTGCCCGTATCACGGAGGCCAAAGGGATCAGCCGCGTGAGGAGCATGATCGCCGATGTCATCATGCCCACTCCGGCCGCCGTGCTCGAGGCGGCGAAGCTCCTGGCCGACGGCGCGCCGGGCCATCCCGGCGTGGGGGAGCTTCTCATGGTCGATGTGGGTGGCGCTACCACCGACGTGTACTCGGTGGCCAAGGGGGCTCCGACGGCCGGCAACGTACGGTTCGTAGGTCTTCCCGAGCCCTATGCCAAGCGCACGGTCGAGGGTGACCTCGGCCTGTTTCACAATCTGGACACCCTCACGCAGATAGCCGCGACCGAGAACGTCCCTGAGGGGTTCGAAGAGGTCGTTGATGCGATGGCAAGGACCAACAGCGTGCCGAGTGGAGACGACCAGGATGCCTGCCACCTGCTCCTTACCAGGGTGGCGGTACGCTCCGCCGTCAACCGGCACGTGGGGTCGCTGAAGACCATCTCCACCCCGAACGGGGACGCGACCGTGCAGCGGGGCAAGGACCTCACCGAGGTGCAGTGGGTGATCGGCGCAGGCGGCCCGATATCGTTCTCCGCGGATCCGGCGCAGGTGCTGGAGGGGGCGGTGTTCGAAGTCGAACTGCCCCTGCTGCTCAAGCCGAAGGCTCCGCAGATGCTGCTCGACAGGCACTACATCCTCTTCGCCCTGGGGCTGCTTGCCCAGAGTGAGCCTGCCAAAGCTCTCAGATTGATGCAGAAGTACGTGGTGCCTCTGCACTCGCAGGACCGCCAGCTGAGCGGAGTGTCGGGATGAAAACGGAAAGACCGGAGGGCGAGCCGATGAAGCCGACGTATGCAGAGATCGTGCAGTGGATGAAGGACTACTTCGCCGAATACAACGCCAGCGCCCAAGACGCCAAGACCGTCCATGCCATGGACAAGTACTTTCTGCCCGACTTCACTTTCATCCCGTACATGTACGTCTTCGGCGGGCCCGACAAGCCCATCACCGACCGGGAGAACTTCTACAATATGCTCACTGGGCATCCGGAGGACTACGAGAAGTTCGTAGTGCACGACATCTTCGTCGACGAGAACCGCATGGTCGCGGTGGCGTTCCTCCAGGCGACCATCTATGACACAGCCACCAACAAAGTGAAGGTCCAGAAGGACTACCTGCCCCTCTACGAACTGACTGTGGACGAGAACGGCGAACTCAAGATCGCCGTGGTCCGGTTCTTCTGGCAGGCGGCGCCGCCCGAGGTGGAGGCTGCGGCCTACACGGTAGACGCGTCCAAGTGGGGCAACTGAGACTGACCGCGAACGAGCTCAAGGAAGGAATCCCGTGACCGAGAATCCCAAGTACGAGAAGCTCCTGGAACCCGGCAAGATCGGGCCGGTGACCACCCGCAACCGCGTCATCAAGACCGGCGCGGGCGTGATGATGTGGCACGAGGACGACGTCGTCATGCGCGACGAGGTCCTGGCCTTCTACGAGGCCATGGCGAGAGGCGGCACCGGCCTCATCATCGTGGAGTCGCCCACCGTCGACTATCCCGCGGGCTGCCGCTGGCGCGACCGCTACCGTCTGGACGAAGACAGGTTCATCCCGGGCATGGCGCAGATCGCCGAGGTCATCCACAAGCACGGTTGCCCCACCTTCATGCAGATGAACCACGACGGCACCTGGCAGGTCAAACTCTCCTTCGTGCCCGACCCGCCGTACTCCGGGCAGGCGTACGGTTCTTCCGAAGTGATGGTGCCCTGCGAGACCGACTTCCACAACGAGGTGCCGCATCCGCTCAGCATCCCCGAGATCGAGGACATAGTCGGGAAGTTCGCCCAGTGCGCGCTTCGGGCGAAGAAGGCCGGCTTCGACGGTGTGGACATCAACGCCTCGAGCAGCCACCTGCTGCACAACTTCCTCTCGCCCTTCTGGAACAGGCGCACCGACGAGTACGGCGGCAGCGCCGAGAACCGTAGCCGTTTCGTCTGCCAGGTGGTGCAGGAGATCAAGAGGCTGTGCGGCAAGGAATTCCCGGTCACCGTCTGCATCAACGGCTTGGAGGTCGGCCAGATCTGCGGCATCGAAGACTCCAAGTGCATCACAAATGACGTCGCCAAGGAGCACGCGAAGTACATCGAGAAGGCGGGCGCCGACGGCATCATGGTGCGCAGCCACTGGATCGGGTACCACGAGGCCGCCTACCTCTGCGACGCGCTGTACTACCCCGAGGCCCCCATCCCCCTGGAGGACTTCCCAAAGGAGTACTACACCGCGGGTAAGGGCGCCGGCGCCAACATGCTCATCGCGGCCGGCGTCAAGAGCGTGGTCGACGTGCCCGTGATAGTCGTGGGCCGGCTCGACTGCGACCTGGGCGAGCAGATCCTCGAGAACGGCATGGCCGACTTCATCGGCATGACCAGGCGGCTGCACGCCGATCCCAACTACATGAACAAGGTCAAAGAAGGCCGTCTGGACGACATCGCGCCGTGCACCGGCTGCGACAACTGCCTCGGCACCCAGCGCTGCCGCATCAACGCGCTCATGGGCTACACGTTCAACACCATCGAGGCGGCGGATAAGAAGAAGAAGGTCCTCGTGATCGGTGGCGGCCCCAGCGGCATGGAAGCCGCCCGGGTGTCGGCTCTGCGCGGCCATGACGTCACGCTGGTCGAGAAGCAGAGCATCCTGGGCGGTCTGCTGCCCATCGCCGCCATGGTGAAGGGTCCGCACCCCGAGGACGTCATGCTCATCGTCGACTACCTCAGCGGGCAACTCCGCAAGCTGGGCGTGAAGGTCCAGCTCGGCAAGGAAGCCGATGTGGCCATGGTGGAAGAGATGAAGCCGGACGTGGTCTTCGTCGCCACCGGCGCCAAGCAGACCATCGCCGACATCAAGGGCATCGATCACAAGAGCGTGGTGGCCGGCGGCGACCTACACCAGATGCTGAAGTTCTACGCCCGCTTCCTCACCCCGTACACGCTCCGCTCGCTCTCGAAGGCGTACATGCCCAAGATCGGCAAGAACGTCGTGGTCATCGGTGGGGCGCTGCAGGGGTGTGAGTTGGCCGAGTTCCTGGCCAAGCGCGGACGCAACGTGACCATCGTGGAGCAGGCCGAAGAGCTGGGCGAGGGCATGGTCCCGGCGCTCTGGGGATATCTGAAGATCTGGTTCAACAAGAACAACGTCAAGATGATGCCGGGTGTCAAGGAATACGTGAGCATCGACGACAGGGGTCTCACTATCATCGGTAGGAACGGCATCAAAATGACCCTGAAGGCCGACACCTTCGTCTCGGCGCTGCCCCTCACGCCTCAGCCCGACCTGGCGGCTGCGTTGGAGGGCAAGGTGCCGGAGGTCTACACCGTGGGCGACTGCGTGCAGCCGGGCCTCATCCGTGAGGCAATCAACGCCGGCCTGCAGACGGCCGTGACTGTCTAGGAGGCGCCCATGACCAGAGCCAGACACGGCTATATGGGGAAGCTCCTCTTCGTAGACCTTACGAACGGCACCTTTCACGACGAGGAGCTCTCCGAGGATATGGCCCGAAAGTTCGTGGGCGGCTACGGCGTCGGGGCGCGAATCATCACGGAGCGCATGAAGCCGGGCGCCGACCCGCTGGGTCCGGACAACATCTTCGGGGTAGGCACGGGGCCCCTGACGCTTTCCGGTGTCTACGCCTCCTGCCGCTTCACCACCATGGGCAAATCGCCCCTCACCGGGTATTGGGGTGACGCCAACTGCGGCGGCGATTTCGCCAACGCTTTCAAAGCGGCCGGATACGACATCGTCTTCTTTGAAGGCAAGGCCGAGCACCCCGTCTACCTGTTCATCGAGAACGGCAAGGTGGAGATCAAAGACGCGCGCCATCTTTGGGGCAAAGACACCGTGGTGACCGAAGAACTCATCCGGCAGGAGAACGGCAACAGCCGTCTCAAGGTGGCCTGCATCGGCCCGGCCGGAGAGCGGATGGCCAAGATCGCCGCCGTCATCAACGACCGGGGCAGGGCGGCGGCCAGGTCCGGTCTGGGAGCGGTCATGGGTTCGAAGAACCTCAAGGCCGTCGCGGCAACAGGCAACATGAAGCCTGAACTGGTCGACAAGCCCAAGATCCAGGCTCTCATGCGGCAGATGATGAAAGAGGCCAAGGAGAACCCCTCCGGCATGTTCTACGGCCTCACACACGGCGGTTCCGCCGGCGCGATGGTGGCCCATCTGCACGACGCCGACGTGCCCATCAAGAACTGGAGCGGCAACAACGTCGAAGACCTGCCGGAATCGCAATGGGACTCCGTAGCTCTGCCCGCGATACTCCCGTATCTCACGAAGAAGTATGCGTGCACGGCCTGCCCCATCGGATGCGGCGGGTACGTCACCGTGGAAGACGGCAAGTACCCGGTGCGCGATGCGCACAAGCCTGAGTACGAGACCCTGGCCGCCTTCGGCACCATGTGCCTGAACACCGACATGAAGTCGCTCATCTACGAGAACGAGCTGTGCGACATGTACGGTCTCGACACTATCTCGGCGGGCACCACCTTGGCCTTCGCCATAGAGTGCTTCGAGAATGGTCTCATCACCAAGGCCGACACCGACGGTCACGAGCTCACCTGGGGCAACAGCGACGCCCACGTGCACATCCTCAAGAAGATGTGCGTCCGTGAAGGCATCGGAGACATCTTGGCCGACGGAGCCAAGTGGGCCGCTGAGAAGATCGGCGGGGGAGCCGAGCAGTTCGCCATGCACGCGGGCGGCGAGATGCTCGCCATGCACGATCCCCGCTGCTTCCCCGGTTGGGGAGCTACCTACATCTCCGATTCCACGCCCGGCAGGCACACGCGGGGCGGCACGGCCTTCGCCGAGCACGGCGGTGTGAACGAGATCATCTATGCCGGCCTCGGTGTGCCGTTCAAGCTCGATCGCTACGACCCCACCGACAAGGGCAAATACCATGCCTTGGTCGCCGCTTGGCAGCACTGGGCGAACACGTCGGGCGCCTGCATGTTCGGCATCGACAGCATGCCCATGGATTTCGTGGGCTGCATCAACGCCATCACCGGTTGGGGCCTCGACTACCCCGAGCTGGCCGAGACGGGCAAGCGCATCGCGACGCTCCTTCATGGCTTCAACATCCGCGAGGGTTTCAAGCCGGGCGACTTCGTTCTGCCCGAGCGGGCCCGGGGCAACCCGCCTCTGGAAGTCGGTGAGCTGGCGGGTGTCACCATTGATTCAGAGGCTCTCAAACGGCAGTACTACGAGGCCATGGGCTTCGACCCTCAGACCGGGGTCGTCGGAAAAGACCGTATCGTCGAGCTGGGGCTCGACGACGTGCTGTAGTGAATGGTGGTGTCGTGAGCGGCGCCGCAGATATGGTTTTGGCAAACCCTCAAGCTGGAGTTGAATGATGTTACTCGAGAACAAAGTGGCCATCGTCACCGGCGGAGCAAAGGGCATGGGCAGGGGCATCTGCCTGAAGTTCGCCCAAGAAGGAGCGAAGGTCGTTGCCTGCGACCTCGACTACGAGGGCTGCCAGAGCGTGGCCGCGGAGGTGAAAGCCGCGGGCGGTGAGGCGCTGGCCTTCAAGACCGACATCACCAAGAGCGCCGATATCAAGCAGATGGTGGACGGCACGCTGGCCGAATTCGGCACCATCGACGTACTGGTGAACTGTGCGGGCGGCGTGCCCGGCACCCACGCGAGCGGCGCCACCGGCACCATGAGCGAAGCCGAGTGGAACCGCATCATCAACATCAACCTCACCGGTCCCTGGCTGGTCACCGAAGCGGTGCTGCCGACCATGAAGGAGAAGAAGTCGGGCTCCATCATGTTCATCTCGTCTATGGGCGCCGTGCAGCCCGTGGTGCCGGTGCTCCACTACCACTCGGCCAAGGCCGGCGTGATAGGACTCTCGCTCAACCTGGCCTTCGAATTGGCGCCCATCGGCATCCGTGTGAACACCATCGTCCCGGGGCCCATCGAGACCACTTTCTGGGATTCGCTGCTGCCGGCGGGCCCGGAGCGCGATGAGTTCTTCTCGGTACTCTCGAAGCACGAGGTGCCCGTCGGACGGATGGGAACGAGTGAGGATATCGCGGGGGCGGCGCTCTTCCTGGCGTCAGACCTCTCGGCCTTCTACACCGGACAGACCATGTGCGTCGCCGGCGGCCAGCCGATGCATTCGCACAACACCGTCTTCAATATCGAGCGCTATCTGAAAGAACGGGGGCTGCTGTGAGCGATCTGACCGGCAAGGTGGCCCTGGTCACCGGGGCTGCAGCGAAGAGGAGCATGGGACGCGGCATCGCCGTGCAACTGGCCAAAGACGGCGCCGACGTGGTGGTGAGCGACAAGTTCGCGGTGCCTGCCACCATCTGGGCTGAAGACCAAGACTGGAAGGGCCTCGACGATGTAGTGGCCGAGATCCGGGCTCTGGGCCGGAAAGGCGTGGCTCTGACCTGCGACGTGGGCAACAGCGCCGACGTCGAGGCTCTCGTGGACTGGACCCTGGAGGAGTGCGGCAAGATCGACATCCTGGTGCACTGCGTGGGCGTGCGCGGCCCGGTGCCGGTGCCGGTGGTGGAGTTGGGCGAAGACACCTGGCGGATGCTGGTGGACGTCAACCTTACGGGCGCGTTCCTGGTCTGCAAGGCGGTAGCCAAGACCATGATCCCCGATCCCGAGGGTAAGAAGATCGTGCTCATCTCGTCAATGGCCGGTGTCGGGCCCTATCCGGGCGGGGCCGGCTACTGCGCCTCCAAGCACGGGCTGTTGGGTCTCATGAAGACCCTGGCTCGAGAGTTGGCACCCTACAAGATCAACGTCAATGCCATCAATCCGGGCGGTTTCGACACCAATTTCCGTGACGACAGCGTCGCCAAGCAGGCCGAGGACCGCGGCGTGAGCGTGGAGGAATCGCAGAAGGCCGGCACTGCCGGGCCTACAGGGCAGGCGGGTCCGCCGCCCATCCCGCTGGGTCGCCTCGGCACCCCGCAGGACATCGCCGATCTCGTATCGTTCCTTGTATCCGACCAGGCCAAGTACATAACCGGAGAAGACATCAACCTCTCGGGAGGCGCCAACTAAGACAGGCCGGCGCAGTCGAGCAAAAAAGGAGAACCCTCACATGCCACAAGAAGGACCATACACACTCAAGATCATCCGGGTCGATCTCAGCACCGGAGAGATCAGCGAAGAGCACATCGACGGCGAGACCACGGCTAAGTATGTGGGGGGTACAGGGCTGGCCACGAAGTATCTGTGGGAAGAGGTGCCGGCCGGGGTCAAGTGGTCGGACCCCGAGAACATCATCACGTTCTTCACCGGGGTCTTGGCGGGGACCAGGGTCTGCGGATCGGGCACGTTCTCGGTGACCACCATGGGCGCGTGCACGGGCATGGCCGGCACGGCCCAAGCCAACGGCTTCCTGGGCGCCTTCATGCGCACCAACGGCATCGACGGCGTGCTGGTCCAGGGCAAAGCCGACAAGTGGACCCGCATCCACATCCAGGACGGCAAGGTCCAACTTCTCGATGCCGAGCACCTGCTGGGCAAAGACACCTGGGAGACTGAGGACGCCGTCAAGGAGGAGACCAAGGGTCGTTGCAGCGTCTACAGCATCGGTCCGGCGGGCGAGCACCTCGTCCGTTTCTCGGCCATCGTGGGAGACCGCGGCCACGTGGCGGCCCACAATGGAGTGGGCGCCGTCATGGGGTCCAAGAAGATCAAGTGCATCTCGGCGGTCAAGGGAGACGTCAAACCTCGGGTCGTCGATTCGGAGACCCTGGTGACCAAGGCGAAGGAGCTGGCCGAGCTTACCAGGCAGGTCGACCAGGGTCTCGTGAACTTCGGCACCAACGCCGGACTCGGCCCCCTGAGCGCGATGGGCGCCGTCCCCATGCGCAACTACACCACCAACGTGTGGCCGGAGGACAACAAGTTCGTCGCCGAATACATGCGTGAGCATTTCCCCAACAAGCCCTCCGCGTGCTGGATGTGCTCCGTCGCACACTGCCGCATCATGGAGATCCCCGAGGGGCGCTACAAGGGATTCGTGGGGGAGGAGCCCGAATACGAAGGCACGGCTGAGATGGGACCCCTGATCGGCATGACCGACCCGGCCGACACCGTCTACCTTGCCAACATGGTCGACCGGCTGGGCTTCGACATCAACGAATCGGGCTACCTGATCGCCTGGATGATGGAGTGCTACGAAAAGGGCTATCTCACCAAAGACGACTTCGACGGCCTCGAGATGAAGTGGGGCGACTCCGTGGCCGTTGACGCCATGTTCAAGAAGATCGCCCATCGCGAGGGCTGCGGGAACTTCTTCGCCGAAGGCACCAAGCGCTCGGCGGAAGCCGTGGGTGGAGAGGCTGAGAACTGCTGTGTCTACACCATGAAGGGCGCCACGCCGCGCGGGCACGACCATCGCGGCCATTGGTCGGAATTCCTCGACACGTGTCTTTCCAACACCGGCACCATCGAGACGAGCGGCCACCTGTTCACGCCCCCCAATCTGGGCCTGGAGAGGCTGAAAGACCGCTTCGACCCCATCGGGCACGCCACCCTGAACGCGCAGCTCAACGGCGGCAGGAACGTCGAGGATTCTCTCGGCATCTGCCGTCTCTGCACCCCGAACCTGGCGATGACCCTGGAGATCATCAACGCCGCCACCGGCTGGAACTGGGACGTGGAGGCCGCCAAGGAGATGGGGCTGCGCATCGTCAACCTCATGCGCATGTTCAACTTCCGCCATGGCCTCAAGAAGGAGATGGAAGCTCCATCTGTGCGGTACAGCTCCACTCCCACCGATGGACCGGCGGCCGGTATCGGTATCAGGGAACACTGGGACGCGATACGGGACCACTACTACAACGAGATGGGTTGGGACGTCGAGACGGGCGTGCCCCTACCCGAGACGCTCGAGAAGTACGGCCTGACCGAACTGGTCGAGCAGTACTCCTAGCGACGTGGGCTACGACGAACTGAGGATGGAAACATGAGTAACGAGAAGACGGTCCTCAAAGGCCTCGGCCAATGCTCCTTCACCCGTAACGGCGACCCCG
>DAIRFC010000148.1:0-2548 GCA_036795215.1 Actinomycetota bacterium
CCTGCGTTATACTCATCAGCCGATAACGCTGGCTTTGACTTGGGAGGGGACGCTATACTGCCAATAGTATAACGTCCAATCAGGAGGAGTCATCCATGAAGAACCGGCTCATGAGCACACGCGGAGCGGCAGTCTCACTGGCCATACTGCTTGCTGTGCTGGTGCTGTCCACAGCGGCGTGCGGGTCCGACGAGGTTGCGGGCGCACCCACCACGACCGCGGTGGGTGCGACAGACGAGCCCCAGGAGCTGCTGGTCGCGGCGGCCGCCAGTCTCAAGTCGGCCTTCACCGAGCTCGGGGAGGCTTTCGACGCGGCCAACAATGTCGCGACTACCTTCACATTCGACGCTTCCGGTTCTCTCCAGGTCCAGATCGAGGCTGGAGCACCCGTCGACGTGTTTGCCTCTGCGGCATGGAAACAGGTCAACAACCTCCTCGAAAAGGATCTTGTGGACGAGGCCTCAACGGCGGTTTTCGCGAGCAACGAGATGGTGCTCGGCGTTCCCGCGGATTCGAGTCTGGCGATCACCAGCTTCGAGGACCTCGTCGAGGATGAGGTCAAGAAGATCACCACCGCCGACCCTCAGACCGCGCCACAGGGTAAGGCCAGCATGGAGGTACTCACCGCGCTCGGCATCACAGACGCCGTCCAACCCAAGCTCATCTACTCGAAGAACGCGTCGCAGACCCTCACCTACGTGCAGGAGGGCGAGGTGGACGTCGGCATCATGTATGCCACCGATGCGGTCGCGGGTGGCGACAAGGTCAAGGTGGTCGCCGTCTCCGAACCCGGGTGGCACAGCGAGATCGCCTACGTCATGGCTACAGTGAACGCCTGCAAGAAGAAGACCCTCGCGCAGACGTTCACCGATTTCGTGCTCGGCCCCGAAGGCCAGGAGATCCTGAGCAAGTACGGCTTCGTACCGCCGCCCGCGGGCTGAGCGACGGGCGCAGAAACAGAACCATGACAGGCGCAATGGGAAGGACATAGCGGTGGACGTGCTCTCTCCCTTGCGCCTGTCGCTGCAGGTGGCCGTTTGTGCCACCATCGCCACCGTCATCGTGGGCGTCCCTATCGCGTATGTGCTGGCCCGCAAGCGGTTCAAGGGCCGCAGTATCCTCAACCTCGTAGTGACTCTCCCCATGGTCCTGCCCCCGACGGTCATCGGCTATATCCTCCTCTTGGTGATAGGCCGCAACGGCCTGCTGGGCAAGGCATACTCGGGACTCACCGGGGGAGAGCTGGGTATCATGTTCACCTGGTACGCGGCTGTGATCGCCTCGTTCGTCGTATCACTCCCACTCATGATCCTGACGTCGCGCGCTTCGATGGAGGCGGTGGACCAGGAGTTGATCAACGCCTCATACACCCTGGGCCGCTCCGAATGGCAGACGTTTGTCCACGTGGTCATCCCGCTCTCCATCAGGGGGATAATCGCGGGGGCGACGTTGGCGTTCGCTCGGGCCATGGGTGAGTTCGGCGCCACCATGATGGTGGCCGGCAACATCGCCGGAAAGACCACCACCATGCCGCTCATGATCTACAACGAGAGCATCTACGGCAGTTGGGGCAGCGCGCTTTGGATGGTGCTGGTGTTCGTCGGTCTGGCCGGCGTGATCATCTACGTCTCGAGCCGCCTCAGCCAGAAGGGGATCTCGTGGTGACAGGCGACAGCAGGCTCGACGTCCATCTCCAGAAACGCGTGGATGGCTTCTGCCTCGATGTCCAGTGGTCTATGGGTAACGAGCTTGCCGTGCTCTTCGGCTATTCGGGCTCGGGTAAGTCCATGACCATGCGCATGATCGCGGGGCTGGTGAGGCCCGATTCCGGTCGCATCGTCCGCGATGGTGAGGTCCTCTACGACAGCGACTGCAGTATCTCGGTGCCGCCCCAGGAGCGGCAGTTCGGGTTCGTGGGACAAGACCTCGCTCTCTTTCCGCACATGACCGTCGCGAAGAACATCGCCTACGGGCTCAAGGGCCTGAGCAGGGAGGAGTCGCACGAGCGGGTGGCCGAGTTCATCAGGCTACTTCACCTCAAGGGACTCGGGGTGCGGTTGCCCAGGGAGATCTCCGGGGGACAGCGGCAGCGGGTCGCCCTGGCCCGAGCGCTCGCCAGCCGGCCCAAGGCCCTGCTGCTGGACGAACCTTTCTCGGCTCTCGATGCGCCTCTGAAGGCGGAGCTCTGGGATGCCATCCGTGATGTCCGCGAGCATGTGAGGATCCCGATACTCGTCGTGACGCATGATCCCACCGACGCGCGCACCGAGGCCGATCGCATCATCGTCTACGGAGCAGGGCAAGTGCTGCGTTGTGGTGCGCCCGACGAGGTCTTGTGCGACCCGGACTCGCCTGAGGTCGCCACTCTGATGGCCCAAGAGTACACGCCCCCGAACGAAGATCCCGACTGCGCCGAGGGCCTCCATGCTCTGATGGCCAGCCTGGATTCCCAATCGGTCTATCTGCGTGGTGCACCGCCTTTGGGCCCACAGTCCGGCGCCGACTGGCAGCCTCGACTCTCTCGCAGGGGTCCGGGCGCCTGGATCGG
>DAIRFC010000050.1:0-17014 GCA_036795215.1 Actinomycetota bacterium
GGGCCCGCGACATCGGGCTCATCGAGAGCGACATAGTCCTGGGCAAGCACTCGGGACGCCACGCCCTGCGCTCACACTTGGCGGAGATAGGCATCCATCTGGAGGGGCCGGAGCTGGACGAGGTCTTCCGTCGCTTCAAGGAGACGGCCGACAAGAAGAAAGAGGTCACCACCGCCGACCTGGAGGCGTTGGTGGGTGAGGAGATCCGCCAGCGCGAGGATGTCTACTCGTTGCAGCATTTCTACGTGTCGACGGGCACCGATATCATTTCGTCCACGCAGGTGGCGGTGAACGAGGAAGGCAAGAGGCACGCCGGCAAGGCCTTCACGGGTGGGTCGGTAGAATCGATATTCTTGGCCATCGACGATGCGGTGGGGGTCAAGGGCAAGTTGCTCGATTATCAGGTGCGCTCCATCACCTCCGGCAAGGACTCGCTGGGTGAGGTGCGCGTGGTGGTCGAGGTAGACGACAAACGCTACGCCGGACAGGCCGTCTCCATAGACGTGCTCGAAGCGTCCGCCAAGGCCTACGTACGGGCGCTCAACAACGTGGCGATGAACCGTGAGGCCGGGGGCGCCCGCGGCGACCGGGTATACCTTTAGACGCAGAGAGGGGTTGCAGTGACCGAGAACGGCGCGTGGAACGATGGTCCCTTCGGGGCTTGGACCAGGCTCGAGCTACCTGCGGAGGCCGCCAGGATCGCTGATCTCGGTGTGCTCGCACGTGCCACAGGGCGCGACATCGGCCGGCTGCCCTACTCCATACGGGTGCTCCTGGAGAATGCCCTCCGTCACTGTGGGACGAGCGCGTCTGACGGACCGCCGGTGGTTGGTGAGAACGATGTGCTCGCTCTCCTCGACTGGGACGCCGCCGCCACCGACCGTCCGGAGTTCGCCTTCATGCCCGGCCGGGTACTGCTGCAGGACCTCACGGGAGTGCCCTGCGTGGTGGACCTCGCGGCGCTGCGTTCGGCGGTGGCGCGCAACGGCGGCGACCCGAAGATCATCGACCCCAGTGTGCCGGTCGACTTGGTGGTCGACCATTCGGTCCAGGTGGACTACGCGGGCGTGCCCGACGCATGCCGGCGCAACATGGAACTGGAGATGGAGCGCAACGCCGAGCGCTACGCGCTGTTGCGTTGGGCCCAGGGTGAGTTCGCCAACCTGCGGGTGGTGCCGCCCGGCACCGGCATCTGCCACCAGGTGAACCTGGAATATCTGGCTGAGGTCGTGCGGTGCGGCGGCGCCGCGGCCGGGGGCGCCACAGCAAGCGGCGGCGCGGCAACGGGCGGCGCCGCGGCCGGGCCCGGCGCCCCGTGGGTCTACCCCGACACGGTCATAGGCACCGACTCCCACACCACCATGATCAACGGCTTGGGTGTGCTGGGCTGGGGGGTGGGCGGCATAGAGGCCGAGGCGGTCATGCTCGGTCAGCCCTATTTCATGCTGGTGCCCCAGGTGGTGGGGGTCCGCCTCGCCGGACGGCTGGCTCCCCAGGCCACCGCCACCGATCTTGTGCTCACCATCACCGAACTGCTCCGGGCGGTCGGCGTGGTGGGGCGTTTCGTGGAGTACTTCGGCCCCGGAGCCGAGGACCTCAGCGTTGCCGACCGGGCCACGGTGGCCAATATGGCGCCCGAGTACGGCGCGACCTGCGGTTTCTTCCCCGTGGATGGTGAGACCATCGCCTACCTGCGGCAGACGGGGCGCTCCGACGAGGTGTGCACCCGCGTCGAGACCTACTGCCGTGCCCAGAGCCTCTATCGCGAGCCGGGCTCCGCCGACCCCGAGTATTCCTGGGTGGTCGAGCTCGATCTGGCCGACGTGAGGCCCAGTCTGGCCGGCCCGCGCCGGCCGCAGCAACGAGTGTTGCTGGAAGACATGCCTGCGCGGTTCGACCACGATCTGCCGGCTCTCGCTCAGGGCAGGGAGGAGCAGGCTAAGGCTAAGGTTGAGCTTGAAGAACGACGCGAGATCATCCGCGACGGCCACGTCGTCATCGCTTCCATAACGAGTTGCACCAATACTTCCAACCCCGCCCTCATGGTGGCCGCCGGTCTCTTGGCCCGCAAGGCGGTCGAGTTGGGTCTGACCCCCAAACCCTGGGTGCGTACCAGTCTCGCGCCCGGCTCGCGGGCGGTCACGGGGTATCTGGCCGACGCCGGTCTGCTCGAGCCGCTGGAGGCCCTAGGCTTCGGGGTGGTGGGCTATGGATGCGCGACCTGCATCGGCAACAGTGGGCCTCTGACGCCCAATCTGGAGCGGGCCATCGTGGAGGAGCAACTGGTGGTCGCGGCGGTGCTCAGTGGTAATCGTAACTTCGAAGCCCGCATCCATCCCGTGGTGCGCGCGAACTACCTGGCCTCGCCGCCGCTGGTGGTCGCCTACGCCCTGGCCGGGACCGTCCACATCGATCTGAGCAGCGAGCCGCTCGGCACGCGTCCGGATGGACGCCCCGTGTATCTGAGCGACGTGTGGCCTTCGGCAGACGAGGTGGCGGGTGTGGTGGCGACGGTCCTCGAGCCGGAGGTGTTCCGGGCGGAATACGAGGCGGCGCTCGAGGGCACTGAGGCCTGGCGCCTCATGGGCGTGCCGCAGGGCGCGCTCTTCGCGTGGCAGAGGGACTCCACCTACGTGCAGGAGCCTCCCTTCCTGGAGAGGTGCGGCACCGATCCGAAGCCTCTCGCCGGGATCCGCGGAGCGCGCGTACTCGCCATCTTGGGCGACTCGATCACGACCGATCACATCTCGCCGGCCGGAACCATCAGCCGCACCAGCCCGGCGGGGCGGTATCTCATAGACCAGGGGGTAAGCCCGCTGGACTTCAACACCTACGGCGCCCGGCGCGGTAACCACCAGGTGCTGCTGCGCGGGACCTTCGCGAATGTACGCCTGCGCAACCTCATGGCATGCGGCCGGGAAGGCGGTTGGACCACACATCACCCCAGCCGGGAACTCCTCTCCATCTACGAGGCGGCCATGCGCTACCAGGCCGACGCGGTGCCGCTGGTCATCTTCGCGGGCAAGGAGTACGGCACGGGCAGCTCGCGCGACTGGGCCGCGAAGGGCACGGCTCTTCTGGGAGTGCGGGCGGTCATCGCCGAAAGCTTCGAGCGCATCCACCGTGGCAACCTCGTGGGGATGGGGGTCCTACCGCTCGAACTACCTGTCGGTTGCACCGTCGAAGGACTGGGTCTGGTGGGCGATGAGATGGTGGACATCGAAGGCGTGGAAGCCGGGCTCGCCCCGGGGGCGATGGTGAGAGTGGTGCTGCGCCGGGAGACCGGCGGGCCGGCGGCCCCCGGCTCGGAGGTGGCCGTTGACTGCCGGGCCAGACTGGACTCGTCGGTCGATGTGGAGTACTTCCTCCATGGTGGGGTGCTGCCCCGGGTGCTGAGGCTCAAGCTGGGCGGCTGATCGAGGGGCGATCCTGCCTCTGGCGTTCTCTCCGCGTTTGGCCCTATACTGATGTGCGTGCTGGGCGCTCGCCCGGCACGTAACGTAAGGAGACGAAGGAGAGAGTATGAGGCGTGGAGTGGGCAGGGAGCACGGTAGGCTGATCATCGTGGCTGTGCTGGTTGTGGTGACCGGGTTGGCCATGGTGGTCGTGGGGGGATGCGGAGACGCCGAGACGCAATCGATAACCACCGCGACCACGGCGGCTTCGAGCGAATCTCCGGCGGGAGGGGGCGCGGCTGAGGATGAGGGCGCCGCGGTCGCCGAGGAGATCTTGGCCACGTACGACGAGATCATCGCCAAGGTGGCCGACCTCGTCAAAGACAAACCTGACCCTGCCGCCGTCACGCCGCAGCTTGAAGAGCTCTACGCGTCGTACGAGCCCAAGATGGCGGAGCTCAATACGAAGTATCTCGCCCTCCGCGACGGCGACGTTGCTTCCTGGGGAGCCGCCAACACGTACCTGGGCAGCAACAGAGGACCGCGGATCACAGCCGCCGAGAATACTCTGGTGGAGGCGATCAAGCATTACAACCTCAACCTGGGCGATCAGGAGATGGTGAGCCTCATCACCAGCAGGCCGGTCGATCTGCTTGAGATGGCGGTCAACCAGGGCCAGTAGTCGTTCTTGAGGTGGGCGACGGGCGGCGGGGCTCCGCCGCCCGTCGCCCGCGTTCTCTCGGGGCCACGGTGTCACCCGTGAGCAGTCTTCTGATGACTAGAACGTCACCGGGTCGCAGACGACGCGGTCCACCGGCACTGGACCGCGCACGGAGTTGCCCACCAAGACCTCATCGGCGGCGAGCAGGTCTTCCAGGGCCAGCGAGCGTTGCTTCGCAGAGGTCTCCAGGAGGAACCACGCCCGCCAGACTCCCGGCAACAGTCCATCTGCGAGCGGCGGCGTGACCCACTCGTCGCCGAAGCGGGCGAAGATGTTGGTGATGGCTCCCTCGGTGACGCGGTCGAGGCGGTTGATGAACAGGGCGTCGAAACAGCCGGCGTGCAGGGCGCGGCGGTGTTCGCGGTTGTAGAACCCGCGCACGGTGGTCTTGTGCCGTAAGAAGGGGTCGTCGGGCTCGGTGCGGAAGGGCGAGACCAAGAGTGTCACGGGGCCGGCGGGCTTCACCGGCACGGCTCGTTGTGAGAGGTTGAAGCCCGACTGGGCATCGAGATCGACGTGCACCACGGCCGGGTCGGGTGTGATGCGGCCCAACCCGACGAGGAGGTCCACGAGCGTGGCCCGGTCGAACGCGAACGCCAAGACTTCCGCCGACGCGGCCATCCGGCGTAGGTGGTCGTCCAAGAAGCGGTAGCGGTCGAGGATAGCGGCGTCGCTCATGCCCAGCGATGTGCTCAGCCCGGTGATGCCGTCAGGGCTCTCGACGGTGGCGTCCCAGTCGCGCGGTCCCAGCAAGATCGTTTCGAAGAGCTGCAACTCGTCTATGGGCCACGACCTGGAGGTGACGCGCAGGCTGCCGTGCCCGCGCCGTCCGCGCGCCGTCTGCGCCGCGGCGTTGGACGCGGCCGCGAGGCGTGCGGCAGGGTCGTAGCGCCAGGTGTCGTCGAGGGGAGGGGTGGCGAAGGACGCCTTCACCAGGGTCTCCTCGTACTCGGCCCCCGCGTCGGCGTCCCAGACGACCCCAGAGCCGGTCCCGAGTTTGCAGTGTCCCTCTTTGTGGACGATGGTCCGGATAGGGATGTTGCATGTGAAATCGCCACCCGGATAGAAACACCCTATGGCGCCGGTGTAGACCTCGCGGGGCTCGGTCTCCAGTTCGGCGATGATCTCCATGGTGTGATGTTTCGGGGCGCCCGTGATGGAGGCCCCGGGGAACACGGCCCGCATGATGTCGTCAAGACTCGCGCGGGGATTCACATCTCCCGTGACGATGCTCGTCATCTGCCACACGGTCCTGTAGGGCTCGACGGCATAGAGGGTGGGAACGTGCACGCTCCCGGCCCGGCACACACGGCCGAGGTCGTTTCGCACCATGTCGACGATCATGAGGTTCTCAGCCCGTTCTTTCTCGGTCTCGGCCAGTTCGTAGGCCAGGGCGACATCTTCGGCGTGACTGTGGCCGCGAGGACGGGTGCCCTTCATGGGTCTGCTCTCAAGACGCCTGCCGTCGCGCCGCAAGAACATCTCGGGCGACAGGCTGATCACCTGGGCCTCGCCGAGATCGAGGTAGGCGGCGTACGGCACCGCCTGTCTCATAACAAGGGCGAGAAAGTAGTCGAGGGGATCCACCTGCCCGGCGGGTGGGGTCCACTCCGGCGTCAGATCGTAGCGGCCGCGCACCGTGTAGTTCACCTGATAGGTGTCGCCTGCGGCGATGAACTCCCTCACGCGCCCGATGGCCTGCACATACTCGTCGCGGGTCACGCTCAGCTGTGGCACGTTGTCGCTCAAGACCTGCCGGATGCGGGCGACGTCCACGGCGGCGAGACGCTGTTCCCACTCCTCCGGCGTGAGCGCCGTGAGCGATCCCGGAGGGTACGAAGCCATCCAAGCGAGAGGCAGCGCATCGGGCGCCGGAGTCTGCACGGTGAGGCCATAGGCGGCTCCCGCTTCGTAGGCGAGATAGGCCGCCACGTAGTTGCCTTGGCGCTGTTCGGCCTCGATCTCGTACAGGAGGTCGTGTATCTCGTCAGGGGCAGTGGCGACCAGGATGCGGCTGGGGTTGGAGAAGACAAGGGCCTCGTCGCCTCGAAGGCCCGAAAGCAACGTCTGTCCCTGCTGCGCCGCGCCGGCTGCGCGTGGCAACCAGGCGCCCCGGCCGGCGAAGACGGCGGTGCCTGGGCTACGTGGCATAACCGGCGAAGTTCTCCACCACTGTCTGGGCGTCTGGTATCTCGAGTTCTCCCAGGACCTTCTGCATGGCGACGATCATGGGGGGCGGTCCGACGACGTAGTACGTCCAGACAGAGGGATCCGGCAACTCCGCACGGATCACGTCGGTCGTGATGAATCCCTCGTGACCCTTCCAACTGTCGCTCGGCTTGGTGATGACGAGCACCATGCGCAGTCCGGGGATGGTGGCGGCCAACTCATCCAGTTCGGCCCCGTAGGTGACGTCATCCTCGGTCATGCACCCATAGAACAGCACGAGTTCCTGTCCCTCGGCCCTGCCGGCTCCGTGGGTATCGGCGAGATACCGCAGCATGCTGCGTATGGGAGTGATGCCCACGCCTCCGGTGAGAAACGCGATCTTGGGAGCGTCATATCTGAACAAGAAGCGGCCCCTGGGACCCGAGAACTCGGCCTCTGCGCCGACAGGGAGTGCATCCAAAGCGTTCTTGAAAGGCGAGCCGGTAAGCCGGGTGGTCAATTCCGTGAAGCTCTCGGTGGGGGCGTCGGCATGGCTGAAGGTGTGTGTCAGCGGCCCCTCAGGAGTCGCGATGGTTATTGCGTAGTGTTGGCCTGGTTCGAAGGTGTATCCATCGGGCCGCGAGAAGCGATAGCTGGCGGTACCGGGGACGCGTTCGATCTTTTCGAGCAGTGCGCCGGTGAAGGTCATGGGGTCCATGGCTGCTTGACCTCTCGTGTAGTTGCGCGGATTCAGGTGCCTGCAGGATAGAATAGCAGCCGCATCCGACCGGAGGAGATATGGAAGACACCACGAGCACACAGGGACCCGGCGCCTCCGCGCAGACCGGCTCCGGCGGGCCGGCCGTGGCGGCGGTGCGCTGCACCGACTACGAGATCGAGACCGTGCGGGCCGCCCTCGCGAAGCTTCTGGCCCCCCTGGGAGGCATGGCGGCCTTCGTGCGACCGGGGGAACGCATCGCTCTCAAGCCCAACGTACTCATACCCTCGGCTCCGGAGCGGGCCATCGTGACGCACCCGGCCGTTTTGGCGGCGGTGGCGTTGGAGGTGAAGGGGGCGGGCGCCCACGCGGTCGTGGTGGAGAGCTCCGGAGTGGGCGTGATGCATGCCAAGCCGGTGATGGAACGTTCGTTCCGCAGAGTCGGCTACACGCAGATGGCCGAGCGGTACGGGTTCGAGATCAGCGTCGACACCGACTACGAGCAGGTCTCGGTCCCTGAGGCCGTGTTGGCCAAACGCATCGAGATCATGGCCCCCATCCTCAAGGTGGACGGGGTGATCAACGTGGCCAAGCTCAAGACCCACATGTTCATGACGTTCACGGGGGCCACCAAGAACCTGTTCGGCGTCATCCCCGGGCTGAACAAGACCGCCTATCACGCCAGGCTGGCCGATCGGCGCCAGTTCGCCGACATGCTGCTCGATATCGCCTATTTCGTGCATCCGCGACTCAGTATCGTCGACGGCATACTGGCGATGGAGGGCAACGGGCCGGGCACCGGAGGGTCGCCGCGCGCACTGGAGGTCTTGGTGGCCGGCGCCGACATGGTGGCGGTGGATGTCGCCTGCTGCCGGATAGCCGGCATAGACGTCGAGTCGGTGCCGGTGTTGGTCGCGGCTCGCGACAGAGGCATGTGGAGCGGCCGGGCCGAGGATGTGGAGACTCTCGTGACCCCTGTGGCCGATTTGCGGGTCGATGGCTTCGTGCTGCCCGATCCCTATGAGGGCATCGGTGTGGGTGCCAGAAGCGGCCTGCTTGACAGCGTGCTCAAGGGAGTGCTCAGACGTTTCAATCGCATGCCCCGTCCCAAGGTGGGCCGGTGCACTCTGTGCGGCGCCTGCGAGAGGGGCTGCCCGGCCAAGGCCATCAGCCTCGACAGAGAAGCTAAGGTGGCCAAGGTAGACGACTCGCTGTGCATCCGCTGCTACTGCTGTCACGAGGTCTGCCCCTACGCGGCCATCGACCTGGAGCACGTGGGCCTGGGCCGTATCCTGCACCGGTTCAAGTTGGTCTGATGGCTAGAGACGACGGGATACGGCTGGTCGCCTGCGACTTGGATGGCGTCCTCTGGAGAGGCAGCAGGGTACTGCCAGGAGCTCGTGAGGGCCTGCAAGAAGTGGTCCGCCGGGGGCTCGACCTCCGTTACGTCAGCAACAACTCCACGGCGCATCGCGAGAGTGTCTCCGAGCGGCTGAGGGAGATGGGATTCCCCTACGGCGCCGAACGGGTGCTCACATCTGGATTTGCCACCGCCCGCTGGCTACGGGAGCGCCTGCCCGAGGGGGCGCCGGTGCTGGTAGTGGGGGAGGAAGGGCTTGTACGAGAACTGTGCGAGGCGGGCCTGGCGGCATCCCATGCGTCTGGGCGGCCCGCGAGTGCGGCGTCCGCGGCTGCCGGCCCGGACGCGCTCGACGCTACGGCGCCCGGCACGGCTGCCGCGCCGGCCGCCGTGGTGGTGGGCATGGACCGCTCGTTCTGCTACGAGACCCTGGCGGCGGCGCAGGCATCCATCATGGGTGGAGCGTTGTTCGTGGCCACGAACAGTGACGCCACCTTCCCGACTCCCGATGGGTTGCTCCCCGGCTCGGGCTCCATCGTCGCGGCGGTGGCGGCGGCAGCCGGCGCTGAGCCCGTGGTCATGGGCAAGCCCGGTCTGGCGTTGGCCGAGGTGCTTGCCTCGGTGACCGGAGTACCGGCAGCGCAGACACTGTTCGTGGGCGACAGGCTGAGCACCGACATCGCCATGGGCCGCGCCGCGGGGATGGTCACGCTGTTGGTGATGACCGGGGTGACCGACGAGGACGACCTACGAGCGGCCGCGGGCGATGAGCGACTCGAACATGTGCTCCCCGACCACGTGCTCCCCGACCTGGGAGGTCTGCCGGGGCTGTTGGACGAACTGGGTGCGTAGAGAGACCGGGGAAGAAAGGCGGCTGTGATGACCGATCATGAGGGCGAACACTTGAGTCCCGATACGCTCGCATTGCACGCCGGTCACACGCCCGATGCGGAGTCCCTCTCGCGGGCGGTGCCCATCTACCAGACGACGAGCTACCAGTTCCGCGACACCGGGCACGCGGCGGCGCTCTTCGGCCTCCAAGAGACCGGCAACATCTACACTCGTCTATCGAACCCCACCACGGAGGCGCTCGAGACGCGCCTCGCGGCCATGCACGGCGCGGCGGGAGCTGTGGCCACCGCCTCGGGGATGGCGGCCATCTTCTACGCCGTCGCGGCGATCACCTCCGCGGGGCAGAACCTCGTCACCGGAGACAAACTCTACGGGGGCACATACACCCAGTTCTCCCATACCCTCCGGCGGTTCGGCATCGACGCCCGTTTCGTCGATTCGGGCGATCCGGCCAACTTCGAGAGGGCCATAGACGAGAACACGCGCCTGCTCTACACGGAATCGGTGGGCAATCCCAAAGGCAACGTGGACGACATCGAGGGCATCGCGGAGGTCGCCCACCGCCATCGGATCCCGTTCGTGGTCGACAACACGGTCACGCCTCCGCCGCTCTTCAACCCGTTCGAACACGGGGTGGACATCGCCGTCTACTCGCTCACCAAGATGATCGGGGGTCACGGCACCTCCATCGGGGGAGCCGTGGTCGACAAAGGCTGCTTCGACTGGAAGGCGGCCGGCAGGTATGCGGAGCTCACCGAGCCCGATCCTTCCTATCACGGGGTCAACTTCTGGGAGACGTTCGGCAGTCGCGAGGGCATGGTCCCCGGATCCGCCTATCTGGCCAAGATCCGCCTCGGTCTGCTGCGCGATCTGGGCGCGGCTCTTTCTCCGTTCAACTCATGGCTCTTCCTCCAGGGCCTGGAGACGTTGCCGCTCCGGGCGCGGGCCCATGCGGCGAACGCGCTCTCGGTGGCCCGGTTCCTGGACGCTCATCCGGCGGTGGACTCCGTCGACTACGCGGGACTCACCGGCCATCCGGATCATGCGCGCGCACAGCGTTACTTCCCCCTGGGGCCGGGGGCGGTCTTGGGGTTCGAGATCAAGGGCGGCCTGGAAGCGGGTAAGAGGTTCATCGAGTCGGTGAAGCTTGCTTCGCACGTAGCCAATATCCTCGACGCAAAGACGCTTGTGATCCATCCGGCCAGCACCACCCACCAACAACTCACGCCCGTGGAGCAGCTCAAGGCGGGGGTGACGCCGGGGCTCATCCGCATCTCGGTGGGCATCGAGCACATCGACGACATACTGAGCGACCTCGAACAGGCGCTCCGGGCGGCACGGGCGGCTGTGTAGCGGGCATGGAGCGCCGCCGGCCCGCGGCGCGGACAAGGGAGGACGCAGTGGCGACCATCTACGACGACAACTCTCTCTCCATCGGGCGGACACCGCTGGTGCGGCTGAACCGGGTGACCGGCCGGAGCGGGGCCCGTGTGCTGGCGAAGGTGGAGGGCCGCAACCCCGCATATTCCATCAAGTGCAGGGTGGGGGCGGCCATGATCTGGGACGCCGAGGAGAAGGGGATCATCAAGCCGCACACCGAGATCGTGGAGCCCACCAGCGGCAACACCGGTATAGGTCTCGCCTATGTCTGCGCGGCCAGGGGTTACAAGCTGACCTTGGTCATGCCGGAGACCATGAGCGTGGAACGTCGCAAGGTGCTGGCCTTCTTCGGGGCCGACCTGCTGCTGACGCCCGGATCTCTCGGCATGAATGGAGCGGTGGCCAAGGCTGCGGAACTGGCGGCCGGCGATCCGGAGCGCTACTACCTCCCGCAGCAGTTCGACAATCCGGCGAACCCGGCCATCCACGAGACCACCACCGGTCCTGAGATCTGGGCCGACACCGACGGAGAGGTGGACGCTCTGGTGGCGTGTGTGGGCACGGGAGGCACTCTCACGGGGATCTCGCGCTTCTTTGAACGCGCGAAGGGGCAGGCGCTCTGTTCGGTCGCGGTGGAGCCTGCCACCAGCCCGGTGATAGCCCAGACGCTGGCGGGTCGGGAGCTGACGCCCGGGCCGCACGGCATCCAGGGCATCGGGGCGGGGTTCATCCCCGGGAACCTCGATCTGTCACTGGTCGACAGGGTGGAGCCCGTGGATACGGCCGAGGCCGTGGAGATGGCCCGGCGATTGGCCCGCGAAGAGGGGATAATGGCCGGTATCTCGAGTGGCGCGGCGGTGGTGGCGGCCGCCCGGGTGGCCCAGGAGGCGGCATTCGCCGGCAAGACCATCGTGGTGATACTGCCGGATGCGGGCGAGCGGTACATGTCTACGGCGCTGTTCGAAGGGATCGCGTGACGCCGGGCCGCCGGACCGGTGGGGAAGCCGCGGAAAGGGAGCAGAGATAGAGACCTGGGAAGAGATCGCGACCATCGTGGTGGTAGCCATCGTGGTGATCCTCTTGGTCGTGCGCGGGAGGAACAAGGGCGGCGACGACGGCGGCAGCGGAGGAGGCGGCTGAGGCCTCTTCTAGGGCTTCGTGGAAGCCCTCACCGCCGTCTAGCGTCGCAGGTAGCCGGTCAGGCCTTCGCGCACGGGTGTCGCGCGGAACTCCGGATATCGCTCTGAGAGGAGTCTCCGGTCTTCGTCGGTGACCGCACCGCCCTGGCTCACGAAATCCACCGCTCCCGGTGACAGCGGCCTGCCCGGAAGATACTGCATGAGGGCGCCCTGCAGCTTGCCCAGAGGCTTCGGGATGTGCAGGACGGGTCTCCTGCGTCCCATGATCTCGAGGGCCGTCCGGAGGAACTCGTTCAGCGTCAGGGTGTCAGGCCCACCCAAGCCGAAAGTGGTGTCGCGGCTCTTTTCGAGGTCGCCGATGAGCAACGCGAACAGTCTTCCCGCGTCCTCCACGAAGACGGGGGTGAGCCGGGCCTCGCCGTCGCCGAAGACGGGGGCGAAGGGCAGGTGGTCGGAGTAGCCGAGGATGCGGTTGAGGGCCGTGTCATCCGGCCCATAGGCCCAACAACAGCGCACGATGGTCCAATCGAGGCCGCTCCCCCGGATGGCTTGTTCGGCCTGCCATTTCGCCCGGTTCCAAGGCTCTCGGGCATCCGCCGAGACCGTGATGCCGCTCATGTAGAGAAAGCGAGGAGAACCCGCCGGAAAGCGGGCCATGGCCGGGTTGGAGGTCGGTTGCCCGTAGACCCTTCCGAGAGCGCCCAGTAGGTTGAGGGTGCCGTTGCGATCGACGTCCATGTAGGTGAGTCCGCGCGCCGGGTCTTCGACCGGCGCACCCTTGAACTGGGCCGCCTGCACCACGGCGTCGACGCCCCGCACCGCGGTGTCGAGCGTCTCGGGCTTGGTGATGTCGGCCTCGATGAAGGTGAGCCGGCCCTCGGCCAAGGCGGTGCGTCCGGCCTCGTGGCCGGCGAGCTTCTCTTGCGCCCTGGCGATGGAGCGGCTCATGGCTCTGACACTTTGCCCCGTTTCAAGGAGATGCCGCGTGATGGCGCCACCCACGAATCCCGTGGCGCCGGAGACCAAGACGGTCATGTCACTCCTCCTCTGCCGCCGCTATTTGTTCCAACGAGCGGCCGGTCGCCACGGAGTCGGGCGCCTCGGCCACGATGTCTGTGCCGGGACGGGCCGCCTCGTCGCGGTGTTTGATGAGAAGCCAGTTCTTCTCGCCTCGATTCTTCATCTGAACAAGGACCCAGCTTCCGGAGAGCTTCTCGCCGTGGACGACGAGCTTGAGGTCACCTTTGGCCAACCCGGCTTCGGCGACCGTGACAGGGTCGACGGCGGCGTCCGGATCGGCGGCGTCGGTCTTGGTCCGCGCTAGATCGGGCTCCCACCATCCGGTGTCCCACAGCATCACCGTGCCGGCGCCGTACTCGCCCTCGGCGATGGTCCCCTCGAACGTGGCGTATTCCAACGGGTGGTCCTCGGTCATGACCGCAAGGCGTTTGTCGGCCGGGTCGAGCGAGGGCCCTTTGGGCACGGCCCACGATTTCAGCACCCCGTCCAGCTCCAGCCTGAAGTCGTAGTGCAGGGTGGAGGCGGCGTGCTTCTGCACGACGAAGGTCAAACGCTCGGAGGGCCCGCCGCCGGCGTTCGGATCGCCCCCTGCACGACCCTCAGGCTCCGAGGTGCGGCTGAAGTCGCGCTTACGCCGGTATTCGGCGAGTGTCCCGCCGGCCGGTTGGGCGCCGGGGTCGAGCCTGCCGTCGGGGTCGCGCCCCGCGCCGGCGGCCGGCTCGGTTTCAGTCGAGGGCGCCTCGTCCGTATGAGGGCGGTCTGTCACTGCGGCCTCCTTTCCCGCGGCGCCGCTCGGGCAGCGACGACTCGTATGACCATACCTTCCCAAAGGAGCGCGCCGCTATGCGCCCCGGGGCGCCGGCAGGCCCGCCCTTGGAGTGCCGCCGGGGCGCGGCCGGATCGCCTCCGGACCGCCGCCGAGCCGCCGCCGAGCCGCCGCCGGACCGCCGCCGAGCCGCCGCGATGGACCTCTTGCGACCGGGCGGACTCACCGTCATACTCGGTACGCGAGGACGTTTGGCAGATGCCGCACGGAGGCTGCCTTGGACGCCGGTCTAACGAGCGTAGGTTGGTACTACTTCAGACCCGCCGACCCGGGAACGGGGCAGGTCGGCCCGGTCACGTGGGAGCAGCTTTCCGCGCTGGCGGCGAGCGGAGCCATCGCACCGGGGGATTCGGTGTGGCACCCCTCTCTGGCAGGTTGGACGCCCGCCGGCGGAGTCGCCGGGCTCTTCCCGGTGGCGCCCGCGCCCGTTCCGGCGGCGCCCATCCCGCCGGCGCCCGCCGGTTGGACACCGCCGCAAGCCGCCGTCTCTCAGCCTCCGGCCCGCCGGGTCTCGCACCTCGCCTGGATCATCCCTCTCGTCACGCTCCTATTGGTGGGCACAGGGTTCGGCCTGTACTTCGGGCTGCGCGACACGGACGACAGCCGCGGCGCCACCGGGCCCGGCACCAGTGCCACGTTCGGCGTGTCCACGAGCGATACGGTCTCGTCGGGCGCCACGGCGACGTCCACGACTGCGTCGAGCCTACCGGGTGAGCCCGATACCTGGCTTGTCATGATGTACGAGGACGCGGACGACGAGATACTCGAACAAGACATGCTGTTCGACCTCAACGAGGCCGAGCTCGTCGGCTCCACCGACATGGTCACCATCGTCGCGCAGATGGACCGCTACTCGGGCGGCTACGAGGGAGACGGCGACGTGACGTCCACTAAACGCTATCTCCTGACCCAGGACGCCGACCTTTACACACTGGGTTCGCAGGAGCTGGCCGACCTCGGTGAGGTCGACATGGGCGACGGGGATTCCCTCTACGATTTCGCAACCTGGGCCATCGGGACGTATCCGGCGGAGCGCTACGTGCTCATACTCTCCGATCACGGCGGGGGCTGGACGGGCGGTTGGAGCGACGACGACCCGGAGTACGGCAGCGAGCTCAGCATGCAGGAGATCGACGAGGTGCTGGCCGCGGTCGTCGCCGACACGGGCATCGGCGCGTTCGAGCTGGTCGGGTTCGACGCCTGCCTGATGGGGCAGTTGGAGGTCATGAGCGTCATCGCGCCCTATGCGAAGTACGCCGTGGGGTCCGAGGAGACCGAGCCGTCACTCGGCTGGGGCTACGCGGGATTCCTCGGGGAGCTGACCGCCGACCCCGGTATGACCGGGCGCGACCTGGGACAGGCCATCGTAGAGAGCTACATCCAAGGCGATGTGCTCATCACCGACGACCAAGCGCGCGACGATCTCACCGGCGGTGGCTGGAGCGCACGCAGTGTGGTGGAGGAGCTCAGCCTCGATACGACGCTGTCGGCCATCGATCTCGGCGCGATGGAGGGCCTGAACGCGTCGGTCAACGCGCTGGCCCTGGCGTTGGTGGATGTGGACCAGGAACTGGTGGCGCGGGCGCGGGCGTACAGCCAGTCTTACGCGAGCGTGTTCAGCGCAGACACCACGCCGTCGTTCATCGATCTGGGGCACTTCGCCGACCTGCTCGTCGAGGATGTGGAGGATCCGCAGGTGAGAGCGGCCGCGCAGGAGTTGAAGAGCGCTCTCTCTACTGCGGTGGTGGCCGAAATGCATGGCGAAGACAGGCCGGGGTCGTCGGGTCTGTCCTTCTACTTCCCGAATTCATCGGAATACTCGTATACCTTCGACGAGCCCGAGATCAACTACCCCTTCTCGGTCACCAGGTTCACCGCCGCCTCGCTGTGGGACGACTACCTCACCTACCACTACACGGGGGAGGCCTTCGCGGCCGGAGACGCCGACGTGGCCGTGCTGACTCCCGAGGACTCGGAGCAATCCGAGATCTACTTCATGGAGGCGGTGGAGGAGTCTGCTCCCGCGGATAACGCCGAGATCGTGGGTCCGGGAGCCGGCGATTTCTTCATCGCTCCGCTCGATGTCTCGGCAACGGAGATCGGCCCCGACGGGGTCGTCAGGGTGTCCACAGAGATCACCGGCTCCAACATCGCCTACGTCTACTACTACATCAGCTACTACTGGGAGGACGACGGCTCCTATCTCACCGCCGACGCCGGTTTCGTGGAGCCCGGGTATGTGAAAGAGATGGGCGGCGTCTACTACCCCGATTGGGGTGAGGAAGAGACCGTCTACGTGGAGTACGACTGGGAGCCGACTCTCTTCTACATGAGCGACGGCAACGAAGAGAACGATCAGTTCGCATTCTTCGAGCCCACCGTCTACGGGGCCTCTGCCGAGGAAGACATCTATACCGTGCGCGGTACCTACATCTTTCTCGACAGTGGGACCGAGATCGAGGCCGAGATCGATTTCAATGGAGACGGCGATATGCAGGGCGTCTGGGGCTTCACGGCCGAGGAATACGGTTCGGGCTACGGGACCTGGTATCAGATCACCCCGGCTCCAGGAGACACCTTCACCATCACCGAGGAATACCTGGAGTTCGATGAGGATCCCGAGGGCGTGTTCGTAGACTACCCGGGCGGGGTCATGAGCTTCGGCGACACCCCCTTCACCATGGTGCCGTACTACGCGTTCTCGGGTAGCTATGCCCTGGCCATAGGAGTTGAAGACCTCGACGGCAACGTCACCTGGGAATTCACCGAGGTGACCGTTACCCAATAGATGACCGCGTGAAGGTCTGGGGGAGCCGGCCCATGCAAATATCGCGAACGATCGAGCTCAACGGCAGGATCATACGGTTGGACTCCTACGAACCGGAGCCGACAGGTCTCTTGAAGATGGGCCGGCGACGCCCCGCGGTTGAGGCGCCGCGGCGGCCTCCGGGCGCGGGCAGGTTCGAGATAGGAGAGATAGATGTCTCTCTGGGCGCCGCGGGACTCACCGTCAGGACCCGGGTGAGCGGCACGAACATCGCCTACATCTTCGCTGAGGTCCTGCTGAAAGATGTCGATCTCGGCAGATACTACGGGCCGGTGGTCCGAGAGCACATCCAGGCCGCCCATCGCAGGGAGACGCGGGGGGTGGAACGCCCCGTGTGGGACGACCCCGTGGAGTGTGCCGCCACTGTGCAGCCGGGGCTGCGCGTGCTCACCGATGGGGTCGACTCGAGTTTCTGCTTCACCGTGCCAGAGGGGTACGGGAGTCCTCACCGGCGGCTGCCTTGTCTCTACAGGCGGGCCCGGAGCGGCGTGCCGCTCCGGGCCGCGCTCACCTTCGACCCCTCCGGCCGGCTGGTGGGCGCTGTCGCCTACCAAGAACGGCGCGGGCGCTTCTTGCCCCGCGCCTTCGTTCCCGGGCCGGGCGATCAGGTATCGCCCTTCGTGGAGGT
>DAIRFC010000051.1:0-7954 GCA_036795215.1 Actinomycetota bacterium
CCGGTTGTCCCTTTGCCTGTTCGGGAGAGAGGTAGTGGGCCGTCCCCAGGATGGAACCGGCCTCGGTCATAGTGGAGGCGCTGCCGGCCCGGGCGATGCCGAAGTCGGTCACCTTCACCCGGCCGTCATTGTCGACGATTATGTTCTGCGGCTTGATGTCGCGGTGGATGACGTCCCGTCTATGAGCGAACCGCAGAGCTTCCACGATCTGCGTGGAGATGGATAGCACCAGATCGGGGGCAAGAGGGGCGTACCTGACGATGATCTCCTTGAGAGAGCGGCCGTCCAGGTACTCCATAGCGATGTAGTAGGTGCCCTCCGCCTCCCCACGATCGTAGATCTGCACGATGTTGGGGTGATTGAGACTCGCGGCGCTGCTGGCCTCGCGGCGGAAGCGCTCCACGAACTGCTCGTCGTTGGCGTAGCGCCCGGAAAGCACCTTCAGGGCGACCTGACGGCCCAAGAGGCGGTCGTTGGCCAGGTATACGTCGGCCATGCCGCCGCTTCCCAGCTTGCGACCGACTTCATAACGGTCGTCGAATACTCTGCCTATCACGCTTCTTTCACCCTCCGCCGCACTTGTGCGCTCTGGTCCGCTCGTGATGCGTCGCGCAATACTACCTCACCTACAAGCCTCATAGACCGAGAGCCGCGGCTATGACCTGCCGGGCGATGGGAGCCGCTACGCCCCCTCCCGTGCCCGCGTTCTCGACCACCACCGCCACGACGACCTCCGGGTAGTCGGCGGGCGCGAACGCCGCGAACCAGGCGTGAGGTTCGCCGTCGGCCACTTCCGCTGTCCCTGTCTTGCCCGCCACCTGGACGCCTTCAAGCGCCGCCGCGGTTCCCGTACCGCTCTTCACAGTCTGGACCATGAGCTCGCTCACGATCCGCGCCGTGTCGCTCGAAACAGGTCGTAGCCACACATCGGGCGTAGCCTCATCGATCACACCGCCGTCACGCGTCAGCACGCGGGATACCAGGTGGGGCTTCATGATGAGCCCATCGTTGGCCATCGCAGAGGTCACCAGCGCGATGGCGAGCGGACTGGCCAAGACCTCCCCCTGACCGTAGGAGACCTGCCCCAGATGAGCCTTGTCCATCTCACCGGCGGAGGGGAAGAGGCTGACGGCCCCGCCCATCTTCCACGGCAGTTCGGTGTTGAACCCGAAATCGAGAGCGTACCTGGCCAGAGTCTCCGCCCCCAGCGCCACACCCACTTTCGCGAAAGTGGTATTGATGCTGCTCGAGAACGCCTTCGCGAAGTCGTGCTCGCCGTAGACTCTGTCGTCGTAGTTGTTCACCTCGAACCCGCCGGCCTTGACGCTGCCCGTATCGGTGAACGTCGTATCGCGAGTCACGGTCCCGTTCTCAAGGGCGGCTGCCGCCACGACCATCTTGAACACCGAGCCCGGAGGGTACCGGCCCTGCACCGCGCGGTTCACGAGGGGCGTGCCGGGGTCGTTGTTGATCTCTGACCATACGGCATCGATCTCGTTGGGGTCGTAGCGCGGATATGACACCATGGCCAGGATCGCGCCGCTACGCGGGTCGAGCGCCACCACAGCGCCCTTCCTCTCGCCGAGGGCCTCCGCAGCGGCCCGCTGCACCTTCATATCGACCGTCAGGACGACATCGGCCCCTACGTGGGTCCTATTCATGAGCTGGTCCCAGTAACTGGTGATACCCAGCAGGCCCGACTTCCCAGACAGCTCCTCGTTGTAGACCCGTTCGATGCCTGCACGTCCGTAGCGCAGGCTGTTGTATCCAAGCCAGGGAGAGGTGAGATCGCCCGCGGGGTAGTCCCGCAGATAGTACTTCCCGTCTTTGCGGTTCACCGCAAGCTCCGTACCGTCCGCCGAGACGATGGACCCTCGGTCGACCTCCATCTCAGCCGCGATGGCCCGCGTGTTGGAAGGATTGGTCTGCAGCTTGGGCGCCGCGAAGACCTGCACGTACGTGAGCTGCACGAGCAACGCCAAGAAGAGAAGGGCGAAGAACCAATAAAGGCGTCTGAGGGGCTTGCTCATCTACCGCACCGTGTCGCTCGCCCTCAGCAAGAGTGCGAGCAGTACGAAGTTGGCCACGATAGAGCTGCCGCCGTAGCTCACGAAGGGCAGCGTTATCCCCGTGAGCGGGATGAGCTTGATGACTCCGCCTATGATGAGGAAGGCCTGCAGGGCGAAGATGCTCGTGAGTCCGGTGGCAAGAAGGCGGGGGAAATCCTGCTTGGCCTGCACGGCCACCCGCAGTCCACGATACGTGAAGATCAGGTACAGCAAGATGATCCCCACCGCGCCGACGAGTCCCAACTCCTCCCCGATGGCCGAGAAGATGAAATCGGTCTCCAGGTTGGGGATGATCGTCCTCCCGGACTGCAGGATGAGATAACCCTCGCCCAGACCTCGTCCGAACAGGCCACCCTCGGCCAGAGCGAAGAGCGACTGCACAATCTGATAACCCTTGTTGCTCGGGTCCTGCCAGGGGTCGAGCCAGATGTCGACCCGTAGCTGCACGTGGGGGAACAGGTAGTACAGAAGAGTCGCTCCGGCGAAGAAGAGCACCAAACCTACCAACACATAGAAGAAGCGCCCCGTGGCCACGTAGATCAACACGAGCAAAGCCCCGAAGAAGAGCAGGCTGGTCCCCAGGTCTTTGACGAAGATCAGCAGCACCATGGAGAGAGCCCACACGATGAGCAGAGGCGCAAGATAGCGGAAGGGCGGCAAGGATATGCCCAAGATGCGCCGGGTGCTCACACTGAGCGCCTCTCTGATATCCACCAGATAGGCGGCGAAGAAGACAACGAGAAGGATCTTGCCGAGCTCTGCCGGCTGAAAGTTGATCGGCCCGAAGTCGACCCACAGCCGCGCCCCGTTGATCTCGCGTCCGAAGATGGCCGTCACCAGCAAGAACAACAGCCCCAAGATGCCGATGACAAGCCGGTAGCGGTACAAGAAGTTCAGATTGCGCACCAGCGCAAGCACCAGCAGGAAGGCCACCAGCCCCACCACGAGCCACATGGATTGCCTCAGAGCAAGATCCTCGTTGAGCCGGTAGAGCACCACGAGGCCCAAAGTGGAAAGTAGAGCCGTGATAGGCAAGAGATAGGGGTCGGCCTGCACGGCGAGGAATCTGCGTCCGATGTGGGCGATCAAGAAGAGGGCCATGAACAGGCCGCCATAGGTGAGCGAGGTCAGCGTGAGCGTGGAGGCCTTCTGCGTGTACACCAACGCGAACCCCAGGGTCGTGAGGACCAACGCGGGGATCAGGAAGACGAGCTCCCGGTTGCGCAGGCTCACTGTTGCAAGATCAGACCCCGGAGGAACTCCTGTCCGTCCTCCTTGCTGATCAGCTCGCGGGCGTCCACTTCTTGTCTCAGATGGGGAGCAAGGGCGTCGTACTTGGCAGAGCTCAGTTGATACACCTCGGAAAGTTCGATCCCGAGCACCTGCCCCGGCAATCCGCGGTAGAGCGCGATACTGCCGTCGTCGTACTGATCGAGATAGTAGACAGTCGAGTTGTAGGCCGCGAACCCGCCGATGCCGATGGCGAGTATCAATAACACGGCGAGAGTCAGAAACAGCCGCCAACGGCGCTTCTTCTTGACCGGCGCCGGAGCCGGGCCCGCTTCTTTCGCAACATCGGGCGCCGCCTCGGGTACCACCTCACCCGGCTCCAGGGCCGCTTCCGTCTCGAGGAGAGGAGCGGCTTCGGCCTGCGGCTCCGCGTCCGGGACCGGCTCCTGCGGGGTGTCTTCTTCCGGCCGCGATGTCACTGGGCGTATCGACGGGAGGCTCAAACCCAGGCGCTGCCGCACCGAAGCGCCCGAGCGCCTGCTCCGGGCTGAAGAGGCAGCCACCGACCCTCCCCGGTCGCTGGGACCAAAGAGTATCTGATCGCCGCCGAACATGCTTCCGGTGCTCGCGGCTGCCGAGCCGCTCTCGCCCTCTTCGCCATCGTCCAACACGTCGACGACGAGCACGGTCACGTTGTCCTCGCCGCCACCCTCCAGAGCAGCCTTGACGAGCAGCTGGGCCACTTCCTGCGGGTCCGCGTCCTTTGCCATGAGCGCCTCGATGTCGGCGTCGCCGACCATACCGGTCAGACCATCGCTGCAAAGGACGATGCGGTCCCCCGGCACCACGGGTATCTCGAGAACATCCGGGTCGACCTCGCCTTCGGTGCCCA
Organism: Actinomycetota bacterium; assembly: GCA_036795215.1. GTDB lineage: Bacteria > Actinomycetota > Thermoleophilia > RBG-16-64-13 > RBG-16-64-13 > RBG-16-64-13. The sequence continues at coordinate 4,192 of DAIRFC010000051.1, forward strand.
GAGCCCGTGTGATGACACTGCGGTGAGGGTGGACCGCCGCCTGCTCGGGAGTCAGTTCTCCGCGGCGCACCATCTCGCCCACCCACGAATGGTCCTCGGTAAGCTGGGTCAACTCCCCACTGTGGAGGATATACGCCCTTGAGTCGCCGACATGAGCCAGCGTGAGATGCCCTTCTTTCACCAGGATGGCAGTGAGCGTGGTGCCCATCCCCAAGAGATGCGCTTCACCGGCGCCGCGGTGAGCTATGGCCTGGTTCGCGCTGCTGATGGCCGCGCAAAGATCTCGCTGTCCGGCCGTCTCGGGGTTGAGCCCCAGGAGACCCAAGCACGCCATCTGCGACGCGACTTCTCCTCCGCGAGCCCCGCCCATTCCATCGCAGACCGCATAGAGTCCCCGGCGCAGCAGGAACGAGTCCTCGTTCGCCGAGCGGACAAGGCCTCGGTCGCTTGCGACCCCCGCCTGCAGACGCATCACTGCACCTCGATCCGGAACACCGTGTCGCCTATCTCCACCCGATCGCCCACCTGCAGCATCCGGGCCTCGGAGATATCGGAGCCGTTCACCTGAGTGCCGTTGGTGCTCCGCAGGTCCTCGACATGCAGGCCGGTGGAGGTCGTCTCGAACAGTGCGTGCTTGAACGACACGAAGGTGTCGTCCAGATAGATGTCCATGTCGGACGACCGGCCCGCGAGAGCACGGACCCCGAGCGGGAACGCATACGCCGCCCCCTCGGACAGACACGGGCTCTTCTCCACCACGAGGGTCCACACCCCGCTGAGAAGAGGGGGCGAGACCATGGCGTCGGCAGGCCCCTCGCCGACGACATACACGGAGCCCGGGCCGTGCCAGTCCTGGATCCCCTCGGTGGGAGCCGCGACACGGAGTTCGCGAGTGGTCGACCGGACCACCCTGAAGATGAACAGATACAGGATGATCAGGAAGATGAACTTTCCGGCCAGCAGCACAATCTGCAGCATGGATCCGTCCCCCGACCCCTAGACGTTACCTGGTTCGCACTGTCAGCCGGCAGTCTCCGATGACGACCACGTCTCCCGGACCGACCACGGTGCTCGATATGGGATACCCATTCACCATCGTCCCGTTGGTGGAACCGAGATCCTCCAGCACCACGTCACCGTTCGCCCAGTAGAGCATCGCGTGGCGACGCGAAACATCGGGGCTGTCGATGACGAAATCCACATCGCGAGCCCTTCCCAAGATTATCCGCCCCTGGTTGAACTCCTTGGTCTGCCCCCCGGTAGTGACCACGATCGTCTGGCGAGCCAGTCCGAGTCGCGCCGCGTCGTCCGGAGCGATGATCGCCGTTGCGCCGCCGACCGCCGCGGCCTGCTTATCTTGGACACTCGGGACACGGGCCGTCGCGACCCTCTCCGACTGTTGAGCCACCGCCCGCTCGCCGTAGACAGGCTCTTCGTCGCGCATGCGCACGGGTATCTCCTGATCGACAAGGCCTGGGGCGTCGCGCTCCGCCAAGATGCCGAAGTAGCCAAGACGCAGATCGTCGTCCACCGTCATGGACACCGCAATATCACCCGCGATGCGGTATCCCTTCGACTTCACATGCTTGGACAGATGGCGCTCGAACTTGGCCAAGAGCGCCTCCTCGTCGTCGCGGAGCCGCTCGTAGTCTTCGGGGCAGAGATAGATGGTGTACCGGTTGCGCACCGACACGTATGCGGACCGAGAGACCTTGTGGTCCTCCATCTCCTTGACAAGCTTGCGGGCCAATTCTGCTGGTTGTACGTACAGTCTGGACCCCTTATCGACTCGCAGCTCGACTCCTCCCTTCCTCGACGCCGCCGGGCCTCACAAGGTGCCCGTGCGCTCGGATGGAAGGAGAAAAGTGACCAGGAACGCGATTATAGCGCACGGTGCATAGGCGACTAGGAAGGGCCCCACCTCCACAGGTACGCCCAGAAGAAGTATCGGGAGCAGAACGAAGGCGAGAAACACGAGCATCGAATAGACCGCCGCACCCCACATCCGCCGCTCCCGGGAGCCACCTGTGACCGCGTACAGAGGAAGTGAGAAAACCATGAAAAGCCCCACCTGCAACAGAAGCTCGGGCCGCGAATCGAGCAGGCGGGAGAGCTCCAACATGGCCGTCCATGGGGAACCTGCATGCTTGGCGACCTGCAGGACTGGGCCGGGCCCCGGCTGGAACGTGTAGGGAAGTGTGGTCCATCCTGCCAGTCCCGCCGCCGCCGCCAGCACGATGCCGCTGAAGAAGCCGGACAAGGCCCCCCAGCGGCGGAGCAGCGCACCCGTCAGCGGGAGAATCGCCAGACCCACGCCTGCCATCACAGCGAACGGCAGAGCTCCCGGCAGCAGTGCCGCCCACTCTCTGTGCCGCCAACGCAGCAGCGCCATCACGATGACGGTCGCCACCAGGTAGATGACACCCCATCCGGTGCCGAACGCGAAGAACGGGGGAGCCAGCAGGGCCAGTGCAAGCAGACCGCCGCCGAACGGCCAGATCAATGCCAAGAACGCGGTCACCAAGACGATCGGGGTGATGGCGACGCTGGGGTAGAACGGGACACGTGGAAGCACATAGGCGAGAGAGCACACAGCGCACGCGGCTGAGGTGATGTGCTCTCCCAGGTAGTACAGACGATCGCGGTCCAAAGCCCCCACGCTGAGGCCCCGGCGGACCCGCGTGGCCGGCGCCTCGTCACTCCGCTCGGGGCGTTCGTCGGGCATCAGCTTGCCGACCCGTCCGAGTATGCGGCCGAACGTCCCCGCGTCCGGCCTGGCATAGGAATCGCGGACCATGGCGCGTCCCAGAGCGTCGCTGAGCTCGATGGGCAGGTCGGGGCGGCTGACACTCAGCGGCGGGATATCAGGCCGGGAGATATCGCGGAGCAACTCGACGAACTTCTTGCCCTTCGCGGGATTCTTCCGCGCGAAGCCCTCGTACAGAGTCACCGCCAGTGAGTATACGTCGCTCCGGGAATCGACAGCCTTGCCCTCGCCCTGCTCGGGCGACATGTAGGCGATCGTCCCGACGAGGTCTCCGTCGATGGTGATCGACTCCCGGTCTTCGAGCTGAGCCACACCGAAGTCCATCAGCCGTACGTCGACGGAATCACCCTCCACCAGCATGATGTTCTCGGGCTTGATGTCGCGATGCACGACGCCGCGTTTGTGGGCATGCTCGAGGGCACGGCAGAGCTGGACGGCCGCTTCGAGCAGGTCGGCGTCGCTCAGGTCATGGTCCTTGTAATGCTCCCGCAGGGTCTTGCCCTGGATGTACTCGGTGATGAGAAAAGTCCGCTCAGGCTGCCTGATCATCTCGTAGACGGTCAAGATGTGATGGTGGCTGAGCTTGGCCGCCGCTTGGGCTTCCCGCGCCACTCGGTCTTCGACGTCCGCGGTATGCTCCACGACCTTGACCGCGACGGGCCGCCCCATCTTGAGGTCGTCAGCCAGATGGACGGTCGCGAACGCGCCGCTGCCGAGCTTGCGCACGTAGCGATAGCGATCGAAGAGAAGGCCGTCTTCAGTCATGGTGCAAGTATAGGCCCAGCGGCCACGCGCCCCAGCCGCGGGCGCGGCCGGCCGGCCGGCACGTGGTTCGCGTGGCGGGATGCTGCACCGTTGCACTCCTCCAAGTAAGGCTCAGCCAGCACCGAACAGCGGCACGTGGTGATTGCACGCCCATTTGGACTGTTCGACACCGGCACCCCCAAGCCTTGGCAAAGAAAGGGCCGGCGAAGAGCGAACGGCGAAGCCGGAGCA
>DAIRFC010000051.1:8054-16984 GCA_036795215.1 Actinomycetota bacterium
GTGAAGAGCGAACGGCGAAGCCGGAGCAGTGAAGAGCGAACGGCGAAGCCGGAGCAGTGAAGAGCGAACGGCGAAGCCGGAGCGACCACTCCCCCTACCCACGAGAAAGACCTCACGGTTTCGGCCTGGCAGGAAGGGGGCCCACGGGCGGCGCGTGTCTGGGGGAGGAGTCGCACAGGCTTTTGTGCGCAGCCGGAGCAGACACGCGCCGCCCGTGGGCTCACTCACACCAGACAGAAGCAGTGAGCCGCATGTTATACTCCACCACACTTTGGGCGAGTGGCGGAATTGGCAGACGCGCTAGGTTCAGGGTCTAGTGAGCTTACGCTCATGCGGGTTCAAGTCCCGCCTCGCCCACCATCATCGTTCCTACATCACCGCTGCTTATGACCGATCTGGACAGAGACGATATCGACTACGACTCAGCCACGGGGGAACGGACTAGGCGGCAGAAGAAGATGTTGCCCAAGCCGTTGTTCAGGCTGCTCCTTGTGCTGGCGGCGATCATCGTCGTCGTGGTAGTGGTCGTGTTCGCGGCAAAGAGCGCCATCAGCAGTGGCGCGGCCGGTGACTACCAGCGCTACATGGGAGCCATCGCCGACATACTCGAACGCTCGGACGAACTGGGCTCCGATCTGGAGAAGTTGCTCACGAGCCCGGGCGAGACCAACCGGACGCAGATCCAGGCCAAACTCGAGGAGTTCGTCACCGCCTCGGAGAAGCTGGAGACAGAGGCCAAGCTCCTCGAAGCACCCAAGGAGCTCGTCGAGCGGAGCATCCACCAAGTATTCCTGTTGGTGATGAGTTTTCGTCACAGGGGTGTCGCCGACCTCAAACCATCCCTCATGTCGGCCCTTGAGGTGGAAGAGACCGTGGCGGCGGCGGAGGAGATATCACACTCCCTTTACTACCTGGTCAACTCAGACTTCCTGTACGAGGAAGTCTTCAAGTCTGATGCCGCCGCCCTTTTGCAGGAGAAAGAGCTGAAAGGCGTCACCGTGCCTTCCAGCGAGTTCCTGTCCGACCCCGACCTCGCTTCGCGGGAGAGGGTCTTCGACATGCTTGCGTCGCTCGGGAGCACCGGGAACCTCCAGGCCACCCATGGAGTGGCGGTGAAGAAGGTGGTGGCGCTACCCGACGAGAAGCAGATCACGGCCGGCGGCACTTTCAATCTCAACACCACGGATTCACTCGTCTTCTCGGTCACCGTTGAGAACCAAGGCAACATGGAAGAAAAGAATGTCCCTGTCGTCGTCACTCTCAAGGTGGGGGACGACGGTGAGGTCCAGAAACAGACGGTGGAGATCCCCTCCATAAAGGCCAAGAAACAGGTGACGGTGAAGGTCGAGGGCCTCAATCCGACACCATACGGAGAGGTCGCGACGATCACGGTCAAAGCCGGACCGGTCCCGCAAGAGAAGTATGCCGACAATAACGTGATCACTGCCAAAGTCATCTTCAAGCTCTAGGGTCCGGAGGAAGCGGAGTGCAGCTATTCGAGATCATCGCCGTAGTAGCCATAGTCCTGGCAGTGGCGGCCGGGGCCGGGCTGGCGTTGGTGTACAAGCGATTGCAGCGCTACCAACGGAACCAGCACGTCATCATGGGATCCCGGGGCACGGTGGACATCGTCGAGCACGTCGCCGCCGTCGACGAGAAACTCACGAACGTGCGTGTTGCCCTGGAAGACCTCACGCTGGCCGCTCGCGACCACGACGTCCGTATCGACAACACCCTGGCTCGAGTAGGCATCGTCCGTTTTGACGCCTACTACGACCTCGGAGGCAGGCAGAGCACGGCGGTCGCCTTCCTCACCGGCCTGGGCGACGGGGTAGTCATCACCAATGTGGTAAGCCGGGACTTCGCCCGCATCTATGTGAAACTCATCAGGGATGGGGAGCCCGACATAGAGCTCGCCCCCGAAGAGGCCGAGGCAGTAAGCCAAGCACGCGGGACCGCGCCCTTCACCATCCGTCCGAGAGTCGAAGGAGCCTCTGCCGAGACGACGGCCCCGGAGCCCGATGGCGAGACTCCTACGGCCGGCGCCCCGATAGCCAGCGGGTTGCCTGGGCTGCGGGCGGGCGACGAACGCGAGCTGGCACGGGAGAACCGCAGACGCAAGCGCGAAGGGCTCCCGCTCGTCGACGGAAAAGTGGTGCCTTCGGCACTGGGCTGGGACGCACCCGAGACCCCATCGGCAGCCAGCCTGGCCGAGCGGTTCGTCGAACAGCGCAGGCAGACGATTCAGCGTCCCGACGACGACGAAGATCTCGTCGATCTCGCACACGAGAACAGTGACAACCATGAATCATGATCCGTCCGCACCAAGCCTTGTCCGCTGGGCCGTCTCCTCGTTGACCGAACCTCTCCCTGTGGCTGCGACCACCATCGGCTTCCTTGGGCCCGCCGGCACCTTCACTGAGGAGGCCTTGCGGGCGAACATCGACGAGTGCGTCTCCGGGGGGCGCACGCGGCAGTTCCTTCCGTTCGCCTCCAACCCCGAGACGATCGAGGCCGTCTCGGCCGGCGAGGTCGATTGCGCCATCGTGCCCATCGAGAACTCCATAGAAGGCTCGGTATCCGCGACCCTGGACACGCTGTCGCACGAGATCGAGAACCTCCAGATCGTACGGGAGGTCCGCCACCCCATCAGGCATTGCCTTCTCGCCCGGCCCGGCATGACGCTCGAACAGGTCAAGAAGGTCGTCTCCCACCCGCATGCGAATGCGCAGTGCCGCATATGGCTCCGGCGCAACCTACCCGGGCGCGAGGTAGAGGCGGCGAACTCCACCGCGAACGCCGTAGAAAAGGTCGCCGCCTCCGACGAGCCTTGGGCCGCCATCGGCAACCGGCTTGCCGCCGAGGAGTATGGCTGCGTGATACTCGCAGCCGATATCGAAGACCATCAGGACAACGAGACCCGCTTCGTCTTCCTCGCCCGGCAGCGAGAGAGACAAGATTGGTTTGAGCCCTACAAGACCTCCATTGTTTGCGAGATCGCCAAGGACCAGCCTGGGGCTCTGCTTCTCATCCTGCAGGAATTCGCGTTCCGGCACATCAACCTCACCAAGATCGAGTCGCGTCCCTCCAAACGCAGGCTGGGCGACTATATCTTCATCGTCGATATGGAGGGTAAGGTCGACGACACCCCCGTCGCCGACGCCCTGCGCTGCCTGACCTGCAAGCTGCCGCGTGTGACCGTGCTGGGCAGCTACCCGGTGGGCCGGCCTCTGGTCCGGGGAGCAAGCTAGAAACCAACCGCGCAGGCCCAAGGAGCGTCTCGTGCTCGACATCAAACTGATCCGCAACGATCCCGACCTGGTCCGCGGCGCGCTGCATCGCCGTGGAGCCCACGCCGAGGCCGCTCTCGACAAGCTCCTGGAGCTCGACCGGTCACGCCGCGAGATCCTCGTGGAAGTCGAAGAACGGCGCAGTCTTCGCAACACCGTGAGCGAAGAGATCGCGCGGCTGAAACGCGACAAAGCCGACGCCGCCGATAAGATCTCGGCCATGCGGGAGGTGGGTGACGAGATCAAACGCCTCGAGGCTGAGCTCAAAGACGTTGAGGCGGCTCTTGAGGAAGAGCTGTTGCAGGTCCCCAACCTCCCCGACCCGACGTCCCCTGACGGCGGAGAAGACGACTCGATGGTCATGCACCAGTGGGGCGCGCCGCGCGAGTTCGACTTCGCGCCCATGGACCACTTGGAGCTGGCCGCCCAGCACGATCTGATCGATATGGAGCGCGGAGCGCGGACCTCGGGAAGCCGCTTCGCCTATCTGAAGGGCGATCTGGTCTTCTTGCAGTTCGCCCTCGTGCAGTTCGCCCTCCAGAAGCTCGCCTCCAAGGGCTTCCGTCCGGTCGTCGTCCCCGTGCTGGTCCGCGACGAGGCTATGTACGGCACTGGGTTCTTTCCCACAGACATGCAGCAGGTGTACCGCATCGAGGCCGACGGCCTCAATCTGGTAGGCACGTCAGAGGTGCCCCTGGCTGCCCTGCACATGGACGAGATCCTGGACGAGTCAGACCTACCCGTCCGCTACGTGGGCTATTCCAGCTGCTTCCGGCGCGAGGCCGGAGCCGCCGGCAAAGACACGCGCGGCATCTTCCGGGTGCACCAGTTCGACAAAGTGGAGATGTTCAGCTTCTGTGCGCCCGACAGGTCCACCGAGGAGCACGACTTCATGCGTTCCATCGAGGAGGAGCTACTCCAAGACCTCGGGCTACCCTACCAAGCGGTCAACATCGCAGCGGGCGATCTGGGTGCCTCGGCGGCCAAGAAATACGACCTCGAGGCTTGGCTCCCCACCCAGCAGCGCTACCGGGAGGTCACGTCGTGCTCCAACTGCACCGACTATCAGGCACGGCGCCTCAAGGTGAGAGCCAAGGGCGAGAGGGGTGGTCCGTACCTCCTGCATACCCTCAACGGCACTGTTGTCGCCGTGGGGCGCACTATGATCGCCATTATGGAGAACTACCAGACGGAGGATGGGACCGTGGAGATCCCCGCCGTCCTCCGTCCCTTCCTGGCCACGGGCAAGACGAGGGTGGAACAATGATCAACGTACCCGACGAAAAGATGCTTACCGGCGCGCACGACGCACTCATCGTCGTCGACGTACAGCGGGACTTCTGCGCGGGAGGTGCTCTTCCTGTCCCTGGCGGGGACGAGGTGATACCGGCCATCAACAGCATAGTGCCGCTCTTCGGGCGCTGGATCTACACCCGCGATTGGCATCCGGCCGACCATGTGAGTTTCTCCGAACACCCCGAGTATCGGGATGGCTCCTGGCCCCCACACTGCGTACAGGGAACACCGGGATCCGATTGGTGCAAGAGCCTCGACATGCCTATGAACGCGATCCTGGTCACCAAGGGTGACGACCCCAAGCAGGAGGCCTACAGCGGGTTTCAGGTGGCCCGCCTCGACCTGGCCGCATTTCTTCACGGGCACGACGTCGAGCGGGTCTTCATCACCGGATTGGCAACCGAATACTGCGTGCGGCAGACCGCGTTGGACGCCCGCGCAGCGGGCTTCACCGTCTACCTCATCGAAGACGCTATAAGGGGGATATCAACCGAGGGCGCCCAACGCGCACTCGCGGATATGGAGGAGGCCGGCGTGATCCGAATCCGTTCGGAGCGACTCGAAGACTCCGGAGAGAGACCGGCCCCGGCCTACGACGAGCACGGCGACCCACTAGATCAGGACGACTGATGGAACGCGACCTTCTACACCGCTGGGTCAAGCGCGAGAACTTGGCCCTTCTCACCGACTACTATCAGCTGACCATGATGGGCGGCTACTGGAAGACCGGCCGCAACGACCTCAAAGCCTGCTTCAACTACACCTTCAGAGAGCTTCCTCCAGACAACGGCTTTGCCATCACGGCCGGGCTGGAACAGCTACTCGACCTGGTAGAAGGACTCCGTTTCACCGACGACGATCTCGCCTATCTGTCCGGACTGGGAGCCTTCGATGAGGGATTTCTCGAGTACTTGAGGGATTTCCGCCCGAGCTGCAACATCGAAGCCATCCCCGAGGGCACCGTGGTCTTCCCCCACGAGCCCATCCTGCAGGTGGAGGCGCCGCTCCTCGAGGCGCAACTGCTGGAAACGGCCGTCCTCAACGCGCTCAACTACCAGACACTCATCGCCACGAAGGCCGCGCGCATACGTCTGGCCTGCGGTGACGACGGTTTGGTCGAGTTCGGGCTCCGGCGGGCCCAAGGCCCCGACGGCGGGCTCAGCGGCTCACGCGCAGCGTACATCGGTGGGACCGACAGCACCTCCAACGTTCTGGCCGGCAAGGCTTTCGGCATCCCGTTGCGCGGCACGCACGCGCACTCGTGGGTCATGAGCTTCGACAACGAGCTCGACGCGTTTCGCGCCTTTGCCGCCTGCTATGAAGACCCTACTCTCCTCCTCGACACGTACGACACGTTGACCTCAGGCCTCCCCAACGCGGTCACGGTCTTCAAGGAACTTCGCGCCGCGGGCAGGACGGTGCGGCCCTCGGTGCGCCTCGATTCCGGCGACTTAGCCCGTCTCAGCAAGGCGGCCCATCGGATGTTCGCCGAAGCGGGGTTCAGCGACCCGCTCATCGTCGCGTCGAACGAACTCGATGAGGACCTCATCGCCGACCTCAAACGCCAGGGCGCTCCCATCAACGTCTGGGGAGTGGGCACCCACCTGATAACCTCGTCCGACCACCCGGCGCTGGGCGGTGTGTACAAACTCGTGGCCGTGAAAGACGGCGATGGCGCGTGGTTACCTCGCATCAAGCTCTCGTCCAACCCGGCGAAGATGACCGATCCGGGCCGCAAGCGGGTCGTGCGGTATTTCGACGGTGCAGGGCACCCGCTCGCCGACCTCATACGGCTCTACGACGAAGCCCCCGATACCATCGACCCAAGGCAGCCGGCCAAGCCTGTACCCTTTGCCGAACGGCAGGACCTATCGTTCCTCCGGGCCGTGTGGGATGCGACGCGGTGCGAAGATCTGCTGCAGCCCGTCATGCGTGATGGAGCCCGCACAAGCCCCTCACCCAGTCTCGAAGAGAACCGAGAGCGGGCGCGGGCGCAGATGGCCGCACTGCCGGAGGAGTTGCGCCGACTGCGCAACCCGGAGATCTACGAGGTGGGCTTGTCCCCTCAGTTGGCGGCCGAGAAGGTGCGTCTCGTGCGACAGTCCCCGGGTTTTCTCGCGCCCGGTCCGGCGGCCGGAGCCTAGGGAGCTGCTAGCAGACCCGCCTGGAGGGAGCGGGGGCGCCCACTGGGATCGCCGTGGCCTGCCCTTTGGCCAGCACTTTTCCCTCGGCTCCGATCGCGACGAGATCCACCACCATCAGCCGCCGCCCTGCGTGAAGCGGGCGGCACTCCGCAGTCACCTTGTCGCCGAGTTTGGCCGAACGGAACTGGCTGATGCTCCATTGCACCGCGACGGCGTCCGACTGAGCGTTGACCGTGAGGGCAAAGGCCACGTCCAAGAGTGCGAAGATGAACCCGCCGTGCGCCAGGTTGTGGAGTTGCAGAAAATCCTCCCTGACCACGGCCGACACGCGAGACAGGCTCTCAGAGGCCTCCTCGACCTCCATGCCGAACAGGCGGATCATGGAGTCGGTCTCCACGGCGTGCTGCAGACGTTCGTTCATGCGCCCTAGAACTGAGCGCTACTGACGAAGACCAGCGCCAATACGCTTGCCACCGTGGCGATGGAGGCGATGATGGCCGCCCTTGCTTTGAAGCCCGGGCGACGTTGATAGGCGACCTCGAGAGGGGCCACCCGCATCGACCTGTTCTTCCTGAGAACGGCCGGCTGGCGAGCCGGATGATGGTGAGTCGCGACACCGTTCCACCCGACCCCAGGCCGGTATACGGCCGACTGATAACCCCGCACTCCACCCAGATACGCTGGTTTCATCGCCTGTCTCCATCGGTGAGAAAGGCCGGCGGCCTCTCTATTTCCATTGTCGGCATGATTTCGCCGGTCTTGAATGGTTTCCTCCGGTGGCGCGCATCTGCCCCCGGTTTGTTTTTTGCGCCCCAGCGTCTACCATGAGACGAGTCTGTGAATAATCGACCTGTGAATAATCGACGGTTGAGCCCTAAGGGAGTGAGACATGTACTGCCCGCAATGCGGCGGAACGAACGAAGACACAGCTGGGTTCTGCGGCACATGCGGTTTCGATCTCAACGGATACCGCAGGATGTGGCAGGATTCCGGGCGCCAGACGGCCGGACAGCCCGGCCACGTGGATCAGTCGCCGCCACCGTATCCACAGCAGTACCAGCCCGCATACCAGACACCCCCCTATGAGTCCGCGTACCAAGACGTACCGGGAGCCGATCGCAGAGTCATACCCCATATCCCCAACTATCTCGGTTGGGCCATAGCGGTGCTCATCCTCTGTTTCTGGCCCACGGGCATCGCAGCTGTGGTATACGCCACCCAGGTCGACAACAAGCTCATACGGGGCGACATCGACGGCGCCCGGGAATCATCCCGCAAGGCCAAGATGTGGTGCTGGATCACGTTCGGTATCGCCGTAGGCATGGTTGTGTTGGGGATCCTCATCGCCGTGATCGCCGTGGTCGTCTTCGGCACTTCAACCATCTCTACCTACTAGCGGTTCCCTTTGCGCGCGTCTGCGTTTACCATAGGAACGGCTGAAGTGGCGGGTTGCCAAGTGGACAGGGTGAAGGAGGTGGGCCATGTATTGCCCTAAGTGTGGGGCCAACAACGATGATTCCGTCAGGTTCTGCGGATCCTGCGGCCTTGACATGAGCCCATACCGGACCCAGCCGGAGACGTCCGAACAGGCGCCCTATCAACCGCCCCCACAAGAAGCGCCGCCGTTCCAGCAGTCTTACCAGCAGCCCTATCAGCAATCATACGGGCAGCCCTACCAGCAGCCCTATCAGGCTCCGCAATACCGCCAGCCGGGCTACGGCGCCGTGCCGAACATCCCCAGCTACATGGGCTGGGCCATCGCGGTGCTCATCCTCTGCTTCTGGCCCACCGGCATAGCAGCGGTGGTCCATGCCAGCCGGGTGAACAGCCGCCTCGCGCTCGGCGACATCGCCGGAGCGCAGGAATCATCCCGCAAGGCGAAGATGTGGTGCTGGATCACCTTCGCGATCGCCGTCATCTGGGTGATCATAGCCGTCATCGCCATCGCCGCGGGCTGGATCACCGCCTCCGGCTACTACTACAACTAGGCTCGGCTCAGAGGTCGCCTGGACCAAGCGGCTCAGGGTGATCCGGGCCCGGCGGATCCCGGCCGTCGCGGCACAGGTTATACTGCCCGGCAGCCGCGGCTGAGTCCCAGTCTAGGACATCCGAGCCTGCAGACGGGCGGAACAGCGCACGGAGGGGTGGCAGAGTTCGGTTGATTGCACCGGTCTTGAAAACCGGCAGGCCGCAAGGTCTC
>DAIRFC010000149.1:0-2478 GCA_036795215.1 Actinomycetota bacterium
ACTGAAAATCATGGTGTCCCCGGTTCAATTCCGGGTCCCGCCACCTCCATGAGAGGGGACACGCCCCCTCGATGCCAGGACATCTCCAGACCCAGGTCCAAACCGCGTACATGAAGCGCCAGGCCGTTCGGCCCAGCTAGGATCTTCGAGAACACCCCGTTGAGCAGCTCGCGCTGCTCGGCAACCGTCGACTCTCGCCAGATGTCCACGATGTCGAGGTCGAGCAGATACTGCCGCGCACTGCGCCACTCGCTCACCCGGGTACGGCCCTCCATGCTTGCCTTCTCCCTGGCAATCTCCTGGTCAAGCTCCACCATCGCCCTCTGATACTCCGTGGCTTTGGCCTTGAGTGCGGGCGACAGCTCCGCCGACTCCAGCATCGCATCGAGGGCGTGATCAAGCTTAGTGGCCAACTCGGCGCGAGTCCGGGCGAGGTCAGCCAGCCTTCGGTTGCTCTCGGAGTACTGATCCCGCGCTCGCAACTCCGCCTCGACTTCCTTCTCGAACTTGGGAGACCGGGCAAGGAGGGCGAGCGCTGCGAAGATGGTGTGCTCAGCATAGGCGTAGGAACGCTCCCAGCGGCAAGCATCGCAACGGATGGACGGAGAACGTTCACCTTTGGGCCGCCGCATGCGAACGGCTGAGCCGCACTTCACGCAGCGGAGCTGGCCGGACAGCGCGCGTCGTTCACTGAGACGCTGACCTCGGTTCTCACGGGCGTGTCGGAGCTGCATCTTGTCCCACGTTTCTGAGTCGACGAGAGGCTCGTGTTTGCCCGGGTACAGGAACCCACAGCCGGAATCAAGAGCGAGCGCCCAGAGGGCAGCGTACGAGCGGTCGGGGAGAAGATCGATGTTCTTGCGGATCTTGTAGACCAGGCCGATGTAGAGCGGGTTATCGCGCTGCCACAGGATCGTCGTCTCGTTGAGCCCCATCTGCCGCGCAGCCGACTTCTGGGAATGGCCCGCAGCTAGGAGCCGAAACAATCTGGATATCATCTCGGCCTTCTCCGGATCGGGCACCAGGATCCGTCGGCTTCCTTCGCGGTTCTCGAAGACGTACTTGTAGCCGGTGGGCGGGTGCCCGCTCCAATACCCCTCGCGCAGTCGATGGTCGCGGTTCTCCTTGGTCTTCTCGGCCACCTGCTCGCGGTAGAGGGCGCCGAACCGCAAACGAAGGTCGGTCATGAACCTGCCCATGGGCGTGTCCTCGTCGGAGCCCCCGGTCGAGACCCACAGCCGGATACCGCGGCTGCGCAGCTCCTTCATGATGTACGGACCGTAGTAGGCTTCCCGAGCCAGGCGGTCGTGATCGTAGACCCAGACCTCGTCGAAGCGGTCCAGGTTTGCAAGGACCCACTGAATTCCGGGACGGTCGATCTCCCCACCTGACTTCCCCTGGTCCCAGGGGGCGATCTCGTGCTCCAACTCCTCGCCCATGGTCTGCCGGGCTGCAATGTCCATGAGGAAGCGCCGCTCCTGGCTGGGGCAGCTCAGATCCTTCTTATGTCCCTCTTCGTCCGACTGCCGGATATAGCAGACCACCCGTGTCATGCACCCCTCCATCCCCTGGCCGCCGACTTCTCCCACCCGTCAGTCTCCCACCCGGGCCGGACACCAATGATGGCTTGGAAGGAGACGAGAGGGGAGTCGTTTCGGGCCGGCGCGGTGAGGAAAAAGCCCCTCTATGCGACGAAGTTCGCGGGCTCCCAGTGTGTGCGGACTTCGTGGAGAGCGAGGGGGTTAGGAACCACCACTGGGTCCACCGACCGATCGTGGTTGGCAATCCGGAAACCAAGCTGTCCGCGCCGGGCACGCTAGGCGACACGGGAGTAGCATGGTCTGACTGGTCCTGTGGGGGAACAACCTCGGGATGCCGGCGGTCGAAGCTGACTGAGTGCCCATAGCACCCACATTCGCCGCCAGGAGCACCTGCGGCCATCAAGCAGAAGGAGGGCGCCATGCCATTCACCGGAGTGGGGAAAGGGTTGGGCCTCACGGGCTGCGTCGTGGTGGCGCTTGCGCTGCTGGTCTTCAGCGTCGCCGCCTGCACCTCGGACTCCACCGTGCCAACGACGGCGGCGAGTTCCACAACCAGTTCGACCACCACGACAGTCGGTGCCTCCGAAGCCCAGAGTGCGCTTCTTCACACCGTCACCGTCTCGGGCACCGGTCACATGAGCGCGCGGCCCGACGAGGCCGTCATCAACATAGGCGTGCAAAGCAGCGGGTCCACGGCAGCGGAGGCGCTCGACGCCAATTCCCAACAGATGCAGAAGGTGCTCTCGCGTCTCAAAGCCGAGGGGATCCCGGACTCGGCCATCGAGACCAGCGATGTGAGCGTCTATGGATATCCCATCCACGATCCCAAGACCGGCCAGCAGACCGGAACCAGCTATCAGGCCTCGAACTCGGCGAAGGTCACCCTGACCGACTTCAGCGCCATCGGGAGCGTGTTTGCCGCCGCAGCCGAGGCGGG
>DAIRFC010000052.1:0-8064 GCA_036795215.1 Actinomycetota bacterium
AGGCCCACGTATCCCAGCAGGATGCGGCGTACTACTGTCATTTGTGTCTCTCCCTGTGCAGATCCTTGCTTCTAGAGGATTTTCGGCTGCAAAGGCGTGGGACTTGAAGGTTTTCGGCAACAGGATGAGAGTCGACCCGGCCGGAGCGGCCAGAGTGGCCGGAGCGGCGGTGGCCCGGACTATCTAGCCTTCAAGTAGTTCGCGGCCATGGCGCCGCAGTGCGTCCATAAGCTGGTCGAGGTGCGCCGGCGTCGTCAGCGGATTGATTATCGTCACCCGGAGTGCGCCCACCCCGCGGTGCTTGGACGGCACGATGTAGAACTCGCCCGATTCGATGAGGCGGCGCCGCAGCTCCAACTGGAATTCGCCGACGCGCTCGTCGGGCGCGCCGCGCAGTGCGGCGGGGAGGTGGCGGAACACCACGATGTTGCACTGTGGCTCGTGCAGAGCGGCGAAGTCGTCCGCGGCCGACAGTTTGTCGTAGAACGTCCTCCCCAGGGCAAACGTGACGTCCACCATGTCGGCGAAGAGCTGTCTGCCGAACAACGCCCACACACCCCACAACCCGAATGCCGCAGCCCGCTTGGTGCACTCCACGGTGCGGACTCCGCTGTCGTACTCCGCCAGCCCAGGGGCGGCCGGGTCGAACAAGTAGGGCGCATCTTGGCGGAAGGCGTCGAAGCCTCGACTCCTCTCCCGGTAGAGCACGAAGGCGCAGAGGCCCGGTACGAAGAGCATCTTGTGGGCGTCCCAGACGACACTGTCGGCCCTCTCCAAGCCGGCCACCAGGTGGCGGTGCCGGTCGCTGAGGACGGCCGACCCGCCGTGGGCCGCGTCCACGTGGAGCCACACACCGTGGCGGCTGCAGACCTCCGCGATCTCATCCAGCGGGTCGAAAGCTCCGGTGGGAGTGGCGCAGGCGCAGGCGACTACCGCGACTATGGGCCGGCCCTCCGACTCCAAGCGGCACAGCTCGATCTCGAGCCGCCCTGGGTCCATGCGTCCCAGCCCGTCAAGCCCTACATGCACGGTCTGGCGGCTGCCGAGCCCGAGGATACCCGCGGCCCGGGCGACGCTGTAGTGGGCGTCGGCGTGGGCGAGGAGAGCGGGAGGGGACACGGCCGCGGACCGTTCCCCGGTCGGCGATGTCCCGCCGTAAGGCGCTCCGTCCGCCAACCCCTGGTTCCAGACATCGCCCAGCGCGACGTTGCGGGCGGTCAAGAGGGCTGTGAGGTTGGCCAGCGACCCGCCATGCGTCGCCGAGCCTGCGAAGGTACCGGGTTCCCAGCCGATAGCCTCACCCAGTTCCTGCACCATGGCCTGCTCCACGGCCGTCGCCCACGGGCCCATCTCGTAGATGGCCATGACCTGGTTGGTGACGGATCCCACGGCGTCGAACAGGCCGGCCACGGGTACGGGGGCCGGCACCTGATGGCCGATGTAGCGGGGGTCGTGAAGGTTCAGCCCCCGCCCGAGCATGGTCTCCACGAGGCCGGAGAAGTGGGCGGCCGTCTGGGCCGCTGGACCGCCGGCCGTCTGGGTCGCAGGTCCGCCCGCCTCGCCGCCGCGCAGGAGCGCCCGGGCGTCTCGTATGGCGTCGGAGGGTTCGGCCCACGGCAGCACGGGGCCTTCCGACCTCTGGGCGCGTTGCAGGTTGGCGGCCAGGAGGTCCGCCAACCGGTGGCCGGCCTCTTCGAGCAGGTGCGGCTCATAGGCCGCGGCGATGCGTTGCTGGGCCGGGGCGAGTCCGTCTGAGACTGATGACATGGCGCGAGCTACCTTGTTGGCGTTGTACAGAGAGCGCCGCCTATTGTCCGTCTCGCGCCGATCTGTCGCAATGCCCGACGAAGAAAAGGTGCTCAGGCCTTGGCGGCGACTGTGCGACCGGCGTTGCTGTTTTTCGCCCGGTACATGTTCGCGTCGGCGACGTGGAACAGCTCGTGAGTGCTCCGTCCATTCTGCGGGAAGACGGCTATGCCACAGCTCAGCCGCAGGGCGAGTGGGAGCGCGTCTTTCACGGCTACTGGGTGGTCGGCGAGACACTCCCCTATCCTCTCGACCACCCGGCGCGCCCCCTCCCGGTCGGTGTCCGGCAGGATGGCGAGAAACTCGTCTCCCCCGAAACGGCCGAGCGTGTCGATGCCCCTCAGGGCTTCTTGGAGGGCTCGCGCGACGGTCACCAGCACCTGGTCGCCGACTTCGTGCCCGTATGTA
Source organism: Actinomycetota bacterium (assembly GCA_036795215.1). Classification (GTDB taxonomy): domain Bacteria; phylum Actinomycetota; class Thermoleophilia; order RBG-16-64-13; family RBG-16-64-13; genus RBG-16-64-13. The sequence goes on from DAIRFC010000052.1 coordinate 2,215, forward strand.
TCGTTGAAGAACTTGAACCTGTCGACGTCCATCATCACGAGCGAGAAGGACGCACCGGCCCGGCCGCTCCGCGCCACTTCCCGGTTGAGGCATTCGATTATGTGGCGGCGGTTCGCGATGCCGGTCAGAGCGTCGTTATCGGCAAGATAGCGCGCATCGTCGTAGCGGCATGCCCCCTCGAGCGCCACCGCGACCTGCGAGACGATGTTGCTCACCAGTTCGAGCTCGCCCTCAGACAGTCTGCAGTCGTCTTGATCGGTCGCCATGCACGCGGCTCCCAGCGTCACCTGACGGTAGACCATGGGAAACACCATCATTTTCACGAACGGACCGGCAGACATGTCTGCGTCGCCGTTGCCGGAGCTGGGTGTACCCCGGCCATCGACCAGTATCGGAGTGTCGTCGGTGTTATCGGCGTTGGAAAGCAGGAATTTCCTGAGCACTTTGCGGAGCTGGCTCTCACTTGCCTCCGGTAGCTGCTTAGGAGACGCGAAGCGCAGGCTGCCGCGTTGACCGGGCGCAGACAGCGCTACCGAGGTACAGTGCGCGGCCTGGGAGAGGATCGCCGCTCCGGCTTCAAGTATCTCTTGGACCGAGGCGCAGTGACTGATCTGTTTGGATGCGTGGTTCAGAATGGCGAGCCGTTCCTTTTCCGCCTCCAGTTCTCGCGTGCGCTCGTTCACCCGTTCTTCGAGCGCCTGAGAGGCTTCCACAAGGGAGACGCGTAGCCGGTAGTGCTGAGCAGTGAAGACGAGCTGTCGCGTGAGTACGAGAACAGGGATGAGTGTGCTCAAGGCGATGGCCACCGCGCTTGCGACCGTGCCCGAGCTGTCATTGATCACGAAATGGTTGTAGAGGACCAAGCCCGACGCGATTACAGCGGCGTACGGGCTGTAGGAGTGTATGAGCCCTCCCAATCCGATCCCGGCTCGGGCGAACGAAGAAGCGCTCTGACTCTCGATCTTGTCGCCACGTGCCCGTCCTCGGACATAGGCCAGGGCGGCGATGCCAAGGAGCGCATAGCTGAGGATCCAAAGAGGATCGACCCAAACGCCGGTGGCGTAAGTATCAGTGATGATCATGCGTGCGTAGACCGTGTCGGCGACCAGCATGATCGTCAGCGAGGCGATCAGCCAGATGGTGCCTCTGGGTATCGTCCGCCGTGCCGCGGACAAAGCCAGCGAGACGTACGCTCCGACGAGCAGGAGGTCGAGTATGCAGTATCCAAGTGCGGTCACATCGGCGAGCGGAGTGGCTCCGGTATGGATGACGGGGTCCAGGAGGAACTCCCAGATGAGAGCCGCGCCCACGGCCGCGGCGAGCATCCCATCGAGCAAGAAGACCATGCCGGTGTTCCGCCTGACGGCCCGAGCGGCGGGCAGCTTCATCATGGCCGCGTACACGAGGGGATAGAAGGCGAGCCAGGCAACATCGGCCGCCGAGAGATACGGGGCTTTGTCGCCCAAGACAAGTTCGTGGACGGCCCAGACGGCTTCCGCGACCGTCAAACAGAGACCGGCCGCCGCCAAGAGACCCCAATACCAGCGCATGAACCGGTCGTGCGCCCTCGCGGCCGCGAGGGCGCAGAAACACGTGGCCGCCAGAGCGGCCCCGATGATCATGAGGTCGAGTGTGGCCATCTTGGCGGGGGAGCCGGAGAGGGACGTCACGGCCGCGTACGCGGCCACGTAGGCCAAGAAGAGCCCGGCCCCGGCCCACACCCACCGCCCACTATGCGTCATACGAATATTCGCCCCTTTATGCAGTATCACTAGACCAGATATCGGGTGCGCGGTACTTGGGCTTTAGGAGCAGTCAGTTCTGCGCGGTCACGTCGGCCAAGGTGCGACGAAAGGCCTCTTCGGGCGAGACGATGGGCCGGTAGCCGAAGTCATGCTCGGCTTGGTCGTGGCGGTAGGTGTGATCCACGCAGGTCTGCACCACTGCGAAGCGGTTGAAGTTGGAGCGGGGGGCGATGAGTTCTGCCACACAGGCCAGTCCGTACGCTATCGGATAGGGGATCTTGCGCCGGGGTATGGGCAGATCGAGGGCCTCCAGATAGGGTTCCATGAAGTCGAAGAAGTTGCGTCCCGGGTAATAGTCTCCGATGAAGTACGCCCGCCCGGCCACCTTGGAGCCGGGAAACAGGTGGCTTGCGGCGCAGAGATGCGCGTGGGCCACGTTCTCGGAGTAGGCGTGGCTGAAGCGGGCCTTGCCGCTGCCGAGCCGGATCCTGTTGCCCCTGCGCGCGATTGCAAGGATGTTTCCCAGATGGTAGCGGTCGCGCGGGCCGTACATGCCCACCGGACGCAACGCACAGGTGGCCAGAGCGGCTCCATTGGCCGCGAGTACCAGTCTCTCGGCTTCGATCTTGCTGCGCGAGTAGGGGTCGCGTGGCAGCCGCGGCGGGTAGGGGAGCGTCTCGTCGCCGTCGACGATCGGCCGGCGACCGTCGACCACGACGTCGATGGTGCTGGTGTAGACGAGCCTTTGGATGCCGAGCTCCCGGCAGACCTCCACCACCAGCCGGTTGCCTGCGACGTTGACCTGGTCGTACGTGGCGGCCGGCGTGGCCGTGTCCCAGACCGCGGCCGCGGTCTGGAAGACGATGTCGGCGCCGGCGCAGGCGGCCACCACGTCATCGCGACAACGGATGTCGCCCAGGCGCACCTCACAGACAGGCTCCGGCGCGGGCTCCAGATCGAGGATACGAACCTGCTTCCCGGCCGAGAGCAACTGCCTCACGATCTCAAAGCCCAGCATGCCCGATCCGCCGATGACTGTGCAGCGTTCGAAACCCACGGTCTTGTGATCCTGTACATCGGTCACTTCGTCACGCTCCCATCGGGCCGCACCGGCGGACTGACCTTGATGGCTCCCGCCGGGCAGACGGCCTCGCACTCGCCGCAGCGTGTGCAGAGTGACGGCCACAGCGGGGTGACGCGCCATATCTGAGGGTCGTACGGATCGTCCTCTTTGGCGCCCTGAGTCTGATGCAGCAGAAACACCGCCGGTTGACAGACCCTGAGGCAGAGGCCGCACTCCCGCGGATCGATACCTACGCCGTCTCCACATAACTTGTAGTCGATGCGGATACGGGTGCGCCTCATCTGTCGTCTGGTTCGGGGTCTTCTCTGATCGCCGACCGGCCGCCCGGGCCTATCGGGTGCCTGCCAATGCGGGGAAACGGTCTCGTGGGACCAGGTACAGAGCTCCCGTGGGACAGGCGTGGCGGCAGACCCCGCAGCCGTAGCATTTCTCGAGGTCGATCACCGGACGTTCCAAGACCTTGTCCATGCGTATCGCCCCGAACGGGCACTTGGTCACGCAGGCGCCGCAGGCCATGCAATGCGACTCCTCGAGCTCGACGACATATTCGGACTTGTAGATGGACATGATCCCGAAGTCCACCCGCGGCCGTAATCCGGCGCATTCGGGGCTCTCGCACGAGCAGAGGTTGTTGATGTAGGGGTAGGGTCCGTACCAGATGGTCCCGATGTAGCCCTTGGCGTTGTGTTCCCGGAAACGGGCCACCGCCTCCTCGCGGGTGAGGTGGTACTTCTCACTCTCGGGGATGAAGCGGGGCAGCTTGTCGATGATCTCCGACATCACGCCGAAGTTGATGCAGCACGCCTCCTTGACCCCGCGGGTCATGTAACGGCACATGCAGTTCTTCTCGATGATGGGTTCGCACGCGCAGTGTTGCAGGATGGCTTCGGCGTCTTCCATCGGGATCACTTGGCCGATGTGCCCCTCGGGCCGGAAAGGATTGACCGGGGGCTTCTGGCTTTGCAGCATGCGTTCGGCCATACTCTTCACCAGCCGCCCGATGATGGGCATCTGGAAGGTGTGATCCATCCCTACCGGGCTGAGGCCGTTCACCTTGCGCACCGACATCTGCTCGAAATTCGTGTACTGCTCGAGCAGAAACTCGCGGAGGTTGTATTTCTCTGCTATCTCGTTGGAGTAGTGCTCGGCGTTCAGATACCACTTGCCGCCGGCGCCATGCTCCATGCAGTGGTCGCACATAGCTAGCCATGATGACGGATGGAGGCACCGAAAAGCAAGTAGCCGTTGTCCGCGGCGCCGCGGACGGGGGACGGGCGCGCCCTGAGGCAGCCGCGTGGTGGCCGTGCCCCGGCCGGCGGCTACCGTGCGCCCAGGCGCAGGGCCCGTCGCAGCATGAACGGGCGCAACTGCCAGGCCCAGGAGGTCTCGAGGACGTCGGGGTTGTTGCAGGCCGTGCACGTAGCGGCCCGGCGGAGCATGGCCTGGTAGTGAGGCCCGCGCATGAGGGCGGCCAGTGAGTCTCCCGACGCGCGCAGTTCCTGCACGGTCGCGAGAGGCACGTCGCGGCGCATGCAGTCGCGGACGGCGCCGTCGGCCTCCACGGTGAGGGTGGCATGGGGGGCACTGCAGACATACCCGTGTAGACCGGGGTCGGACGCCAGGAGGTCCAGGTAGCGCTCGGTGGTCAGCAGCGGGTAGCCGGCGGCCTGGAGGGCGCGGGCGAGCCCCGCGGTCTCGCGCAGCTCGCTTGCCGACAGCGCCAGACCCTCCTTCGAGCCGCTGAACCCCGCGTCCAGCATCACGCCGGTCTCCATGGGGCAGAAGTAGAGGCCGGCGCCCCAGCGTTTCGCAACCGGGGCGACTCTGCGCAGCGCGCCCGCGTTCTCGCGAGACAGCACGGTGTTCACCAACAGCCGCGGGCGCAGGGGGTCGGAGCTGAGTCCTGTCGCGAATCCGTCCAAGCGCTCGAACAGGCCCGGCAGTCCGCGCATGCGGTCGTGTGCGTCGCCCACGTCGTCCAGGCTCACGATGAGTGTCCGCACCAGGCCTCGCAGCTCGTGCCAGCGTTCGGGGAGCAGCCACCCGTTGGTGATCAGCACCGCCGCGAGTCCTGCCGCGCGGGCCACCTCGAGCAGTCCGGCCAGATCGGGCCGCAACAGGGGTTCACCGCCCCACACCACAAGAAGTGGGAAGCCATCGGCGCCGGCCTGCCGGTAGAGCCAGGCGATCTCCTCGGTGGTCAGCTCACGAGTGCCGGGGCGGGCGGTCTCGTCCTCGCCGGCGCGCCACAGACAGGTGGCGCAGCGGGCGTTGCAGCTCCTGGTGATCAGGTGGCTGAGAAAGAGCGGACGGCCGCGCACCCTGGCCTGCACGATGCGCCGCGCGAGACGGATCTCGGCCCCGGTCCGGCCGGCACCGTGCTGCGCGGTAGACAGCGACGTGCGACCCGATGAGTGCGATTGCGCCATGTGGGTACTCTTCCCGCGAGAAGAACTTCGTGCACCTGGAGACGGGAGGACTCACGTGAAGTACGTGGCCATCTGGTTCGCGGCCTTCTTCGCCATCAGCGCCGTCGACGCGCTCTGGCACCTGGTCATCTTCGGCTGGGCCTATGGTCCGGGCTTCAAGTCGGTGGCCAGGATGGAAGATGGGAACCTCGCGCTCCAACCTATCCCCGGAGTCATCTCGCAGATCCTTGTGGTGAGTGCGCTCGTGGTCCTCACCATCCTCAGCGTGCGGGCGGGCCACGGGTATCCGCTCAACTTCCTGGTGGGGGCACTGGGCGGGGTACTTGCCATCAGCGTGTATGGGCTGGTGAACCAGGCGCTCATCAAGGACTGGTCGTGGACACTGACTGCGCTGGAGGTGGTCTGGGGCCCCATCGTAGGCGGATTGGGCGGTCTCTTCATCGCCTGGATGTACAGGGTGATCTAGATGCCGCAGAAACGAGTGGGATAACAAGCGCGGGACGGACCATGACAGATCACCTCGATCCCAACAAGTTGCATGTGACGTTCGCTTCCGGGATCTCCCACCATGGCCCGCCGATGCCGCGCGCCT
>DAIRFC010000052.1:8164-16708 GCA_036795215.1 Actinomycetota bacterium
CATGTGACGTTCGCTTCCGGGATCTCCCACCATGGCCCGCCGATGCCGCGCGCCTATACCCTGACGCATTCGGACTTCACCGGAGAGCTATTTCTCACTGTGGGCCCTCAGTACGATCGCGAGCAGACCTCGGGGCTGTACACGCGCATCATGCGCGACGAGGTCCTGGCCGAATGGGGCGAGACTGCCGGATCCGAACGGGAAGCCAAGCTGGAGGTCCACTGCCACGTGAACGGCGGCCTGGTGGTGGGTACATCCGGCTTCAGGTATCGGATCTTCCGCCAACACATGCCCATGGTGCTCGAGGCGTTCCGTTACGGCGACCGTGAGATGTTTCTGCAACATCCGGAACTGGACGGCGCCCGGGTCTGGGTGGTCTTCCACTCGACTAAGACCCGCTACGACTTCGCCGAGAGCTGGGGACGCATGGGTGATTATCGGATAACACCGGCGACCAAGGAAACAAGGGAGGGTTCTACATGAGCCGGAAGATCGATATCGGGGCCGCGGCGGACTTCGCCGACGGCGCCATGAAGGCGGTCGAGGTCGAGGGGCGCGATCTGCTGATCGCGCGGGTGGGCGACCATTTCTACGCGGCCGACGAGCGTTGTCCGCACCTGGGCGGCCATCTGGCCCGCGGCGTGCTTGAGGGTACGGTGGTGCAGTGCCCTCTTCACGGCTCGCGCTTCGACCTCGTCGACGGCAGCGTGCTGCGCTGGACCAAGGCGTCGGGCCTGATGCTCAAGCTGGGCAAGCTTTTCAAGCCTGAGAAGGCGCTCAAGACCCATCAGGCGGCGGTCGAAGAGGGGAGACTGCTCGTCGAGGTCGACTAGGGCGGCGAACCGCTCCTGGGCGGGCCGGCTGCTCCTAGGCCAGCGAGCCGCCCCGGGCTTCGATGAGGTGGCGCGTGAAGCCCGAGTGGAGCGAGCTCCCCGGGTCGTCACCCCATCGGCACAGTAGCTCGAACATGGGCTTCGTGACGGTGAAGGCGAGCATCCACGGCTCCAGATGTTGACGCATCGCTTGGTCGGTCGAGCCGATGATGGCCTGCGGCGACTCGATATCGTCGAAGAGTGTCGCCAATTGCATGCAGCCTGAGCCGAAGCGCGACAGTATCGGCTCCACATCGTCGGGACGGCTGTAGTAGGTGGCCCCCGTGGCGAGGATGGCCAGCTGGTCGGCGTTCACGTAGAAGGTCACCGTGCGCAGGTACTCGTATTGCTCCGGGCGGAGGGGGCCGAACAAGAGATGCCCGTGGATGGGGTGGTAGTCCTGGGCTGAATCCAGCCAGAGGTTCATGAGCTGGGCGTTCTCCCGCAGACCCTCCTCTTCGCACAGAAAGTCGACCAGCTTCTCGCGGGGCATGCCGCCCTCGCCGAAGAGATGCCCGCCGGCACACCCCGCCCTCTCCTTGGTGAGGTGCAGCGTCCTGCCCTCGCGCCACTTCTCGAATGCCGCGAAGAGGCACTGCCTGCCCTCAGGCACGACCAAAGGCTCGAACGGCTCCGGGTCGGGCGCGTCGTAGAACCCGATGAGCGGCACGCTGATCGAAAGCGTCTTGAGTATCTGGGAAGGATCAGGTTGCATGGTCACTCCTCTCTCAAGGTGACGAGCTGCTCCGAAGCCTCTTCAACGCCGGCCGGTTCGACCGCGGACATCAGTTGGAGAAGCCGCGGTAGCAGCAAGGGTTTGAGTAGTAGGGCTCGTCCCTTGATCCTGACGCGGCCGCGTAGGAATGCCCGCGATTGCAAGAGCGCGGTCTGAGGCCCCCAGATCATCAGGTCGGGACGTTTCGGGATGCCGTCATGCACCAAGAGCTTGCCCCCCAAGAATTCCAGGGTCACCTCGGCCTGGGTATCGGTGGCCTTGATGGCGACCTCGCCCTGCAGACGGTCGAAGTGGCCGCGGAGCCCGGCCTGCCGCTGGATGTTCTTGTGCATGAGGTCGACTAGTCGCGGGGCGAGCCCGGCCTCTTGAGCCGCATGATCGACCCTCACAGGTAGCGCCGAGAGGGCGCGGCGGGGCTGCCAGTGCCTGATTCTCAAGGTGTGGATGCTCCGGTCCGGGCATACATACCGGCGATGGTATCACCTGCGCTCAGGCTATAGACTGCCACCCATGGCCGACGGTATGGACAGACGGCAGCGCGACCGTGCCTACGAGCGAGAGCTGGAACGGAGCTACAGGCGGCTCAAGAAGCAGGGTGCGACAGACGACGACGCCGATGAGATAGCCCGCGAGGTCGCCAATCGCTCGGCCGAGCGGGCAAAAGCCCCGGTGTTTCACACGGACCAGGAGTTCGCCGGCGTGGCCAACGATATCTGCGAGAAGCTGGCCGGCGGCATGAGCTACTACGAGCTGTTCGGCGACACTCCCTATCTGGTGGGGGGGCGCATCGACCGGGTCGTCTCTCTGGCCACCCGGACGGACCCGCCGGTGGAGATGCCGCTCGCCCGCGCGGCGAAGAGGGCCACCGCGCTCGAGAGGCTCTCCGGGGGAGTGGCTGTGTTGCTGTTCGCACTCGCCCTGGGCACTCTGGGTCTCTGGTATGCGGTCCTTGTCGGCATGGTCGTCAGTGTCGCCGCCGAGATCTACGTCCAGGCGCTCATGCCTCGTACTCTCCGCAAGGCCGCCGCTACCTACCACGTGCCGGCGGCGGTCCTCGCGGCCGCCGCCATCGCCCTCATATTCCTTGCCTACCGGTGGTACGGAGGGGTCACCGAGTACCCATACCTCATGGCTGTGGTGGCCGCCGTGACCGTAGTGACTATCGCCTTCCTTATCCCGGGCGTGGTGCTCGGCAGGCTTGTCGTCGCGCATGAAGCCAGGTGGAGACGCGACCTGGAACGCACCCTTCTCGAGCAGAAGGGTCACGGGGAGGGCCCCAAAGATCGGTAGGGTGGCTACATGATCGTCACTGAGAAACCGGCCAGATCGATCCTTTCGACCTCGAAGGTCTACGACTACGCGCTCAACCCCTATACGGGGTGCGGGCACGCGTGCTCGTATTGCTACGCCCGGTTCATGCGCCGTTACTCCGGACACGAAGAGCCCTGGGGAGAGTTCGTCGATGTGAAGGTCAACGCGCCCGATCTTCTGGCGATCGAGATCGAGAAGAAGAAGCCCGGGACCGTGTGGGTGAGCGGTGTGTGCGATCCCTATCAGCCCGTGGAGGCGCAGTACCGGCTCACCCGCGATTGTCTGGCCATCCTGGTCGGGCATCGGTGGCCGGTGAGGATCCAGACGCGGTCGGCGCTGGTGCTGCGCGATATCGACATCCTCAAAGATGCCTCGGATCTCGAGGCGGGCCTCACTATCACCACGGCCGACGACCACATCAGGGAGCTGTTCGAGCCCGGGGCGCCCCCTATCGCCGAGAGGGTACGGGCGCTTGACGTGCTTCACCAAGCGGGCATCCGGACCTACGCCATGATCGCGCCCATGCTCCCGGGCGCCTCCGGCCTGGCTGTGCTGCTCGACGGGAAGGTCGACTACGTGCTGGTGGACCGCATGAACTACGGCTACGGCAACTGGGTCTACCGCAAGTATGGGCTTGAGGCGGCGCGGTCAGATGCCTTCTTCTCTCAGGTCGCACGGGAGCTCGCCTCTGCCTTCAGCGACTTGGGCGTGCCATGCCGGGTGGTGTTCTAGCGCGGCCGGCCGCCGCAAGGTCCGTCTCCTGCCAACGGGCCTGCACAATAGATTCTCGCGGGCGGGAACCGGGCGGACCGTATCGGGGTCGAAGCTCTCTGGATATCCAAGTCGGAGAGGGGTGGTCAAGCCATGAGTCGTCCACACACAGTGGCCGTCGTTTCTGCCGTTGCTGCATCTACGGCTGGTTTCATGGTGGCCAGCCGGTCGAACCTATTGGGAACGGTTGCCGGCGCCATGCTCATGCCGTTGGTGTACACCCTTGTGGCCCACTGGTCGACCGAGGGCCTCGGGTGCGTGGGCCGCTGGGCCCGCCGCCGCTTGGGCCTCAAAATAGAGGACGAGAAGGCAGACGAATCCTCGGCCGTCAAAGAAACGGCCGCAAAAGGAGAGCCCCAGACGACGCCACAGCCATCTCTGGGTAGGCGCAATCTCCTGGGTCAATGGCTGCTGGCGGGATTCTCGCTCTTGGCGCTGGCCGTGAGCATCTACGCCGTGGCCGTGCCGGGCCCGATCCGCACTGTGGTCGTTCAGGAACGCGTGATCGAGAAGACGGTCACAGTGACCACCGAGTCCGACGCCGCGGATGCTGAACCCCAGCTCTTGGCGAGTCTGGATGGGGCATCGGAAGCTGACGCCGCACTGACCACCGGGTCTGCCGCGGCGGATGGGCGGTCCAGTGCAGCAGTCACCGAGACCACCGAACCCGGCTCCGCACAGGCCGAGCAGTCTGACGCACAGGAGCCCGCTGCTGTAGGCACGGGCACGACCGACACCACCGGCGCCGAGGCGGGGGGCACGGGTACCGAAGCCACGTCTTCGGATACCGCGTCGGAGCAGCAGGGTGGCGATACGCCGCCTGCCACGCAGATCTCTGCCCCGCCGGACGGCGGCTCTGAGCAGCCGTCCGAGGGCTCCGGGCAGACCGTCGACGATCCCACCCAGGCCGCCCACGACCCTGGCCAGACCACCCAGGATCCCGCTGAGGCCACCCTGGATGGAGAGTCCTAGCCCGCGCCACAGCCACAAGTCCGCATCCTGGGCCCACGACCCAGGCACTGAGGCGTTCTAGGCGATCCCGGTCGCGACGGGGTGTCGTGGCGGTGACACCAGTTCGACGACATCCCTGAGAGACCGTTCGACCGTGTAACCGGCCGCCTTCGCCACCAGCTTGGACTTGGGCCGGAAGGCCACCGACACCCCGGCTGCCCGCAGCAGGCAGATGTCGTCCAGCCCTGCACCCACCGCAAGCACGTGTTGCGGGGCGAGGCCGGCTGCCGCGCGCAGGTGGCGCAGCACGTTGGATTTGCAGCACGGGTGCTGAGGACATCCTTCCGGGTCGAGCATAGCGGGCGCGAGCACCACTTCCCCGGTGCAGGCGCCGTTGCGAAAGCGGAGGAGGTGCGCCATGGCGAAGTCGGCGAACACCCGGCGGCGTATCACCTCGGCGGCGACTTGGAAGTTGTGCGTCAGAACACCGACCTGGTATCCGGCCTTGCGGAGGGCGAGGATGGTCTCCACTGCTCCTTCCACGAGCGGCATGTCCCGAGCGGTCTGCTCGAAGATGTCGTAGGACACCCCGGTGAAGAGCGAGCCTGTCAGCCGCGCCCGCTCGTCGTCGGGGATGGCCTGGTTGTCGATGAACCGGGCGAGCTCGGCGCCGGCTCCCACCTGCTCGGCAAGCTCGACGGCGTAGCGGCCGTCGACAAGGACTTCGTCCATGTCTAGGAGTGCGTACCTCTGCGCGCCTGGTGCCGCATCGGTCTCAGGTAGCAGTTCGTGCCGGTCGCGCCGCTGCGCCTCGAACGTCTCTCGTATCTGGTTGATAGAGAGGCGGTCGTGCCGCCAGGCGCGGTCGAGTATGACGCGGGTGATCTGACCGGCCATATCGTCGAGGGCTTCCAGGGGCTGGGCGGTGCGCCCGCTACCGCCGATGTGGGCCTCCACGATGGTGGCGCCCTTCATCGCCGCGTCGATGAGCAGGCCCACGTCGACTCCGTGGTCGTTCTCAAAACGCAGACCGGTGAGGATAGAGCGCCGCGCCGCGAACGTCCCCCCGAGAGGCTGGGCGATCTCGACCAACTCAGGGAAGAAGGCCTTCAGCAGAGGACGAGCGGTGAGGGCCGTCACTCGTCCCACACTGGGGGTGAAGCGGGCTTTCACCAGGTCGGCCCACTCGCCGAGGATAGGCTGCGCCATGAGTTCGACGATATCCTCCGGGACGTCGGACATGCCGCCGTCGAGAAAGAGCACGATGTCGCCCTTCGCCGCCTTCGATCCGTCTTCCATGGACGCGCCTCTACCGAGATAGGAGCTCATCATCACCGAAGCTCCCGCCCGTGCGGCCACCTCTCTGCTGCCATCCACCGAGCCGTCATCGACCACCAGGACCTCGCATACGTGAGGTCTGTCTTTGACCAGCCGCACCAGTGACCCGATGGTCTTGGCCTCGTTTCGCACGGGGATCACCACTGAGACGCGTCGTGTCTGGAGATCGGTAGGCTCGGACTGATCCGTCCTGTCCGCGGTCAGGTCCTTCAGGCGCCGGCTGCCATCGTCATGGGCTGCTGTATCGAGTCTCATCACTCCACCTTCCTCGAGACGCTCAACTCTTGTCTCCCTTGTGCTGGGGTGACGGCCGGCCGGGCCTGGATGGCTACCGCCGACCTCCTTGATGACTCTTTCGCCGTCGCCAGGAGAATCTGGCAGCGGTACGTAACGCTTTCGTAACAAGTGTCTGAACAGAAGCTGAACACAGGTTTCTTACGGAGATCTTTGGACATCGTAGAACCTGAAGGCCGTCCACCGCGTCTACCGTTGTAGGCGGGAGGACGGAAGGCTATCCTGACCGCTGCAGTGAGGTCGAGCGAGGCCCCGGGACCGGGGCCGCTGAACGGGAGTGCTGATATGAAGTGCAAGCCGGTGGGGATCCTGCTACTCGTACTGATCGCGGCTCTGATGGTCTTCGCTCTGGGCGCGTGCGGCTCCACTGAAGAAGACTCCAGCGAGTCGACGGCGGTCTCCTCCACGGATACCACTGCCCCCGGGGAAGCGACTACCTCGTCTTTGGGAACCGCTCCTTCTTCAGAGGCCACCCCGTCCACCGGCCCGGAGACGACGACCGACTCCACGGTGGCGGTGCAGGCTCCCGAGCGGCAGACCCTCGAGATCGGCGATGTCGCCAAGGTCGAGCAGGGCCACCTGTCGGTCTCCAAGATCACCGTGACCGACGATCTCGCCTCCGACGAAGCGAACGAGCTGCTCCTCACCGGTGAGGAGGGTGAGGGCAAGAACGTCTCGAAGGCTCCGGGCGATGGCAACGAGTTCCTCCTTGTCACTTTCATGTACAAGAAGGCCGAATGGTATGAGTTCCGCGGAGGCCTCTATCCCGAAGACGTTTTTCTGACGGACGCCGAGGGCCCGGAGTACCTGCCTGTGGAGACCAAGGGCCACGGCGGGGTGTTCGAAACGAACGCGGCTGATGTGGCGCCCAACGTGGAGGCCTTCACCACCGCTGTGTTCGAGGTTCCAGAGGGATCGACCGGCCTCGTACTGACCTACCACCCTGGATCCCCCGACGGGTTTTACGTGAACATCCGTTAGGTACCTCCGGTACTACGGATCGGAGACGACGTGCAGCACATCGATCTCGCCGGCCGGAGGGTCTGTAAGGCGGTCATCTTCGACTTCGACTACACGCTGGCCGACTCGTCCACGGGAGTCGTCGAGTGTATGAACCACGCGCTCACAACAATGGGGTTGCCGGCCGGTGATCCTGAGACCGTGAAGGCGCTCATCGGGGTGTCGCTGGCCGGGAGCTTCGAAGCGCTGGCCGGCCACTCCCACGACGGCCGCTTTGATGAGTTCCAGCGCCTGTTTCTCGAGCGGGCCGATCAGGTGATGTTGGACAGCATCCGCCTTTTCGACACGGTGAGGTCGGTCGTGGGCGCGCTTGCGGCCGGTGGAATCGGTCTGGGCATCGTCTCGACCAAGTTCCGCTCCCGGATCGAGGCGTTTCTGGGACGCGACGGGCTGGTCCAGGCGTTCGATGTCATCGTCGGAGGAGAGGATGTTGCCGTGCACAAGCCCGACCCGGCAGGTCTTGTCATGGCCGTCGAGCGGCTGGGAGCGACGCCGCCCGAGGCGCTCTACGTCGGCGACAGCGTCGTCGACGCACAGACGGCAGGGCGCGCCGGGGTGCCCTTCGTGGCCGTGCTGTCGGGAGTGACCCCTCGGGAGGCGTTCGCGGCCTACCAGCCGAGGGCGGTGATCGACGACCTCAGCTTTCTGCCCGCACTACTGCTCTGAGGCGGCGATGGGCCCCGTGGGCCTAGGTACGCTCCCGCCAGGTCTGAAGCACCCTCGGTAGCTCCAGCAGGTCTGCGATGGTTCGCCGTTCGGCGGTGGCCTGCCGTTCGGCGGTGGCCTGCCGTTCGGCGGTGGTGCGCCATGCGGCGCCGGACTGCGGGGCGGCCGGGGCGCCGCCCGGCCGCGCGGCTGGGGTGCCGGACTCGCGCTCGGCGGGAAGGTCGGGGTCTTGACGTGGGCGGAACCAGACCGCTCGGATGCCACACTTGGTCGCGCCTTCGATGTCTTTCTGGAAGTCGTCGCCCACCATGACGAGGTCCTTATCGGGCAGTGCCAGGGCCTTCTTGATGAAGGTGAAGAACTCGGGCGAGGGCTTGTTGTGGCCCACTTCGCGCGAGCAGAACACGCGGTCGATGAGCGGGTCCAGCTCTACCCGGGCCAGGGCGGCCCGGATGTCGGCTTCGAGGGAATCGCCGGCGTTGGTGGCGAGCGCCGTGCCCCAACCCAGAGCCCGGACCTGCTCCAGCGTCTCTCGTGCGTGCGTCACCGCCTCCACGCGCGGCCATGAAGACATGGGGCCTTCGT
>DAIRFC010000053.1:0-16565 GCA_036795215.1 Actinomycetota bacterium
CCGTGGCATAGATGGCCATGGTAGGCCATCGCAGCCTCGTAATCAGCTTCAATCGTGCGCACTAACCTTCTCCTTGCCCCTCATCCGGCTCCCGCTCCGCGGCCCTGTCGTCGGGCACGGGATCCTGCCAGTCTGCAAAATGCTTTTCGAACACGGCCTCCAAAGCCTGCGCCGCCTCGGCCGTCACGGCGCGATACCGCCTCATGAGATCTTGCGCCTCGGGCGTGAGATGCGACCCACCTCCAAGACTGCCTCCCACACTCCTATCGAGAAGCGGGAAGCCGAGACGCTCCTCCGCCGCGTGGAGTATCCGCCACGCCTTGTTGTACGACATGCCCAACTCCTGGGCTGCCTTCCTGAGCGAGCCCCACACTTCTACACCGTCGAGCAGCCGGGCGGGACCATCTCCAAAGGCCCTACCCCGGTAGTCGAGCCATATCTTGTGAAGCAGCCGCAATAGTCGTCTCCTATTCTAGACTTGAGCGCCCGGACCCGGCCCAGGGCCGTCCGCCGGTGGACCCGCCGCGCCCCCGGGCGTTGTAGGCGGCCCGGGTGCTGCGGGTTCCGCAGGCGCAACGGGCGCCGCCGATGCTACCGGCGCGGGCGCAGCCGTCGCGGGCGACAGATACGTCTCTGTGCCGCAATACGGGCAGCGTACCAGACCCTTGCCGGCCAACTCCACCTTGCCGCCACAGTTCGGGCAGGTGTCCGACTTGATCTGAGCCGCCTCCGCCGACACGAGCTCGCCCCGCTCCCAGTTCACATACCCGCGGAACAGGTCTTTGCCTATGAGGTCGTAGACGTGCGTCTTGACCTGGTCGCGGGTCAGATTGCATTCGATGGCCAGGTCGGCCACACTCACACGTCCTCTGGTGGTGACCGCGTTCAGGATGGTCCGCTGCGTGTCAGCCCTGGTCTCAGCCTTGATCTCGCCCTTAGACGCGAGGAGCAGATACAAGCCGACGGCGAAGAACGGTAGTGAGAACAGGACGAGCCCCAGCACATGCCCAGCCTTGCTCGCGCCCTCGGCCAATTCCGTCAGACCCACGATAAGCCAGGCAGCGACGCCCAGGCTGACGACTATCAGTACGATCCCGATGATCCTGGTCCGCATCGCTCCCTCCCGGTCGCTCTGGTGTGAGCCGGTGCCCGGCCCGTCGGGCCGGGCACCGGCGATGTGTCATTCGTGACCTATCCTGCGCGGAATCCTCCGCCTCCACCACCTCCGGAGAAACCGCCGCCGAAGCCGCCACCTCCAGAGGAGCCCCCGCCGCCCCATGCACCCTTTTTGGAACCGCCGGACGACGGGACCGACGTGAGGACGTTCGACATGTTGCTGAGGCTGTTGAACAGACCATCAGAGATGCTGTCAAGACTGAAGCCGCCGCCTCCTCCGCCACCCGAACTGCTTACGGGCCCGGCCAAGCCGCCACCAAGACCACCGGTACTGATAGGCCCCGGGCCGGTTGAAGTCGGGATGACCACCGGCGGATGGTACCAATCGGGGGACGACACGGTGAGACCTTCGAAACGTCGCACCCAGTCCTTCTCGACACCGAAGGCTATAGCGTAAGGAAGATACTTCTCGAAATTCTCCTTAGCCGACTCCATGTCCTGAAAACGGGTGAGGTCCTTGAGATAGTTGCGAAACGCCTCCCACTTCCGCTGTTCCTGTGCTCCCTTGGGCGTTCGCTGCGGCATGTGAGGAGAGAACACCAACACGATGACCACTGAGACGATGGAGCCGAGCATGAACCATCCCCAGCCGGACAGCTCCACCGAGAAGAATATGAATGTGATGACGCCCAGGATGGCGGCAAGCGCTATGCCATACCCGAACCACCGGCTACGGGCCTTCTTGGGGTTCTTGAAGAACAGGCCGGCTTTGGTCACCTCTTCGTATACCTGGCCGACGATAGGCTGAACGTGCGCATAGAAGCGGTTCTTGAGGTCGGTCGTGGTCACTTGGTCGGGGTGCTTGCTGTCGAACAGCGCCTTCGCCACCTTTGCTTCGAAACCCGTCAGATCATCCAGAGGCTTGCGCCGCGTAAAAATGGTCATGGCCTTCTTGGCCCTGCCCTCTTTTGCGGTATCGGTGATCTCTAGATACCCCCGGTGCGCCAGATGCACAATGGTGGCGATCACCTCTTTGGTGTCCACCTTCTCGTCGATCAGCGCCCCGGCAAGGCCCGGCGAAAGATCGGACGGGGGCTCGCTCACGTATGACGCATAGACTTGGCCCGGCTCGTCGCGACCACGTCTGCGCCAGATGAGCAACATGGCGAGAAACGTCGCTATGGGGAGTAAGAACCCCACCTTCGGCACTAGGAACTCGCCTATGCGCCGCAGTGTCCACGTGAATTTGACTACATCCTTCGGAAAGCCGGTGACTATCCAGAAATTGGTATACGCGGGGATATCCTCGGCCTGGTACACCATCGTAGAAGACCCGGGCGAGGTGACATTCGTCACGACCCCGTACCCCGCCTGCACCGCTTGGGTCATCTTGTCCGAAGGCACTTCTTTGGGCAGTTTCACCGTGGCCTTCAGAGAACCGATGGGCACCGGGGTAACGGCGTCGATCACATACCAGCGCAGTTCGTCGCCCACGTCCCAGAAGAGGATCGCCTGCTTGGCCTTGTAATGGAAGGTCCAGGTGCCGGTGGTGTCGGTGAGGTCGAAATGCACCTCGAGCGCCTTCGAACCCTCCCATTCGTAGACGTCGCAGGTACCGGGAGTATCGCTGCTGCCTCTGGGGAGCACGGCCCCGCTGGCATCGCGGATCTCGATGTCGGATATCCCGTTGGGCATGTTGGCCAGAGGGATGTCGCGCGCGACGAAGTGATAGTTGCCCTCGAAGGCGAAGGTGACCGTTTCGTCGACTATGACATCACCGTTCTCCTGCACATCCAAGACGACGTCGATGCTCTCGATCCGCCAATCCTTGGCGTAAGCAGTCGCCGCCGGCCCAGCCAACAAGACCCCGAACACACAGGCGAGCAGCAGGAGCCCAAGGCCCCATAGGCGCCGCCTGTGGCTCATGCCTGCCCGTCCTCCGGGGTGGTGTCGGCAGACTCGGCCGGCGAAGCTGGTGGCGCCGCGGGCGGCTCCGCGGAGGACGCCGGCGCCTGCGCGGGCGCCGCCGGAGCACTCATGTTGTAGCCGCAGTTGGCGCAGAACTTGGCTCCCACCGGGTTGTTCACCTTGCACTGCGGACATTGCACAGTCGCCGCCAAGTTGGCGCCGCAGTTCGGGCAGAAGTTGCTGCCGAACGCGACCTCCGCGTGACAGTTGGGACAACGCACCTTTGGTTGCGCCCCACCCGCCATGGCCTGCTGCAGCATGCCGGGTATCATCATGCCGAGGCCGGCGCCGGCTCCCAAGCCAAGCCCGGCCGTGGCCGCGGAGCCGATGTCGCTGGTGCCGCTACTGCCTCCCGGGGCGCCTCCCGCCGTTGCCAGGTCGCCGATGGCCATCGCGGCCTTGTACTGGAAGTACTTGTCCATGCCGCCCACGGCTTCCATGCCGCTGCGCTCGTCGATGCGTTTCTGCACTTCCTCCGGCGGCGAGATGGCGTTGATGACGAAATCAACGGCCGCCAGACCGTACTGAGCGAAGTCGTCCTTGATGCGGGCCTTGAGTCCGGCCCCCAACTCATCGAAATAGCGCGGCAGATCGAGCACCGTGTCGAGACTCTCGCCCAGTATGTCGGCGAGCCGCCCGACTATCACGCCACGGAGGAAATCCTCGATCTGGGCGTTGGTATAGATGCCGCGGGTTCCCACGAGCTTGATGACGAACAGCTTGGGATCGATGATCTGAAACGTGTAGATGCCGTTGGAGCGCAGCCGGATCATCTTGAACTCGGAATCGCGGAACAGGATGGGCTCGACAGTGCCCCACTTCAGATCGGTGAAGGTCCGCCTGCTGATGAAGTAGACCTCGCTCCTGAACGGGGTGTCACCCCACAACGGCGTGGTGATAGCGGATGTGAGCAAGGGTATGTTCTGCGTGGCCAGGGTGTGCCGACCGGCGTTGAACACATCGTAGGCTTTGCCGTCGCGGAAGAAGACCGCCCACTGGCTCTCCCGCACGATCAACTGAGAGCCCAATTTGAACTCACCCGAGCCCTGCTCGGGGATACGGTGGGCCATCTCGTTGCCTTGTTCGTCAACGAACTCGACGAGGTTCATGAGAGCCATCGATTACCTCCCAGCTCCGGTGATGAGGGTTTCGCGCATAGAAAACCGGCCGTCCAAAGCCTCGATGCGATCATCAAGCAGTTTGATATCCGAGGCCAGCGAAGGGCTGTCGGCGCCAAGCGCCGCGACGAAGTCGCTGATACTACCGGCCTCGACCTCCAGCTCCGAATCGAAGGCCTTCAGTTGATTGATCTGGTCGGCGCCCACCTTGGTGGCATCGAACATCCCGGCGTATCCATAGTCGGCGAACTGGATCCGGTCGCGGACCTTGCGGACTTTGCGCATGGTCACATCGATATCGCCGACCTGCTGCAATTTGCCGGCTTTGACAAGGTCGAGCTTGAGATCGTCGAGCCTTGCCAAACACGAATCGATACGCTCGGCCACGTACGTGCGCTCGATCTTGTCTGCCTCGCGGGCCACTTCTTTCTCTTTGTAGCCCCTGTAGCCGGGGATGTGCTCCATCAACCGCTCGAACCAGTTCTTACTCTCCTCGATGCGGTCATCGATCCCAGCCATGGTCTCCCCTTTCCGTTCCTCTCGGAACCATCAGCTTCGTCACCCCGACCCTACGCTACCTGACCGTCGAACTCGCGTAGCAGCAACCTCCAGTTGGATTCATGGACATAGCGAGGATCCCAGACAGCTGGGATGAAGAGCAGTTCCTCACCAAGCGGTTCGAGTGTGTAATCGACCGACATCAGATCCTTCTTCTCGTGGGACTCCACAGCCAGAAAGACGAAGTGGGCCAACGTCCGCGAATCATACCTGTTCACGACGATGGGTGATATCGGACCGAAATCTGGTTCGGTCGCGCCACCGACGCCCACGAGCGCAGGCCTGCGATGGGCATCGACGGAAAGACCTCTTGTCAGATCCATCTCTGGCTGTGCCTGGGTCAGCCGGGCGCCCAATCTCTGCATCGTGGTGCGCATGAGCGTGAACGCCGGAACGAACACGTAGGCCGGTCTCGGTGCGGTAGCTCTGCAGATACGATGCCAGGCGGAGCCTGAAACCCCGTTGATCGAAGCGGCGACCCGCCATACCGCCAAGTACCTTATCGCACCCGCCACGGCCAGTTCGGTGGTCACGGCGGCGGTGAGAGGGGAGAACGAAACGAGCCCTGTCTCACCCGGTTCGCAGGCCAGCCCACAGTTCGTGCATACGAAGACGGCCGCTTCGTCGCCGCCTTGCAGGGCGAGCCCGCAATTGGCGCACAGCAGCGGTACCAGATCAGCTGGAGAAAGGTTCGCGATATTCCACCTCCCCCACCCTGCGAAATCGCCACACCGTCAACACGGCTATCACCGACACTATAACGGCTGCAGCGACAAATGATGCGCGTCCTGTGTCGCGTTCCACAGCCGCCCATACGAAGATGGCGGCGACGACCGCCATCAGGAGCGTCTGACCCACCAGCAGCGCGATGCGCTTCGTGTTGTCGGCAGGCGCCACAGCGGAGTTGATGCTCCCGTCGCGGCCGTTCACTGCTACACGGCACGTGCCGTGTTTGGGACGGAAATCGACCATCCAGAACGGATAGTACAGTAGCGCAGTCGTCTCCCTGAATACAAAGAGATGGCTGTCGGGCGACGTTGCGCCCGCCAGGGGTTGGAGCGCAGCCCTGCGGCCCCTCTCGGCTACCTCTTTGCCCGTCCCCTCCTCGGTGAGAACGGTCGCCCCGGGGTCCAACTCCCCGGCGAGAAGCGGCAGTAGGAGCTCCCGCCCACTCACGCGCGGACGCACCACACCCAGCGCTTCAAAATCCGTGGCCGCCTGGTAAAATCGGCGTTCCTGCAGCCGGGCCTCGTTCACCGATTCCTTGACCATCCGGATCTCCATCCGGCCGGTCTCCTCGTTGTTGACATCGGGTATGAACTCCGCCACCGTCCGGGTCTTGCTGCCGAACTCCCAACCGGTCAGCAGCGCTCTGTGCTCCCAGATGGGAGCGTACACGAGCTGAGCTTCGACGAACTGGGCATGCCGGGCTTCTTTCGCTATCCCCGGGTGATCGTCCAGCCAAGCCGCAGCGAAAGCCGCGGCTTTCAGCCGGTTCAACCGGGTGGGGTAGTACCAACGGGAGACACCGCCGTGCTCCTTCACCATGACGCGCACGCCACAATGCCCGCAGACCAGGATGCGCCGTCCCTCGCGGGCGCTCAGCGGCCCGGCGCACTGCGAGCACTGCACCGAGCGAAGCACTTCTTCTTCCTCAGCGGGGGCCACGGTCAGGGGCGCGCCCGCGGCAGCCTCAACCGTCTCCACCGCCATTGGACCCGGCGCGCGCGAGACCCCCGGCCGCCGGTGCCGTCGGAGTGTGGAGCCGCAGAATGCACAAACGGCGACGTCGGCATATCCCGGCATCGCAACCGGGGCCCCGCACTGCGGGCACTCGAACTCCGTGGTGATGTCGGCGGTTCTTTCCATGGTCCTGTTAGTCTATCGCCGAGATGGCTCCTGAGCTTGACCCTACGCGGGCGCCAAGATCATCCCGAGACTTCAAGAGACCACGGTCTACATCACAGGCCGCTCGCCTGGGCACGCACGGCCATCGGCGTAGGAGGCGCCACACCTGAAGTGCTCAACGCCGCCGACACGACATGCGGGTCGGTCGAGAAGAACGGGGGTAGCGCTCTACGAGTAGCGCAGCACCCCGGCGATGCCGCCCATCTCCCTCAAGGTCGGTATGTCCTCACCCACCTCCACGTGGCCGTTCTGGGAGATGGCCAACCGCACGATCTCGCCCACCGCGTCGTCCAACTTGATGGTGCGGCCGCCGCAGGCCGGACAAGCATCGGCCGCCGTCAGTCCGACCCATCCGCAGTCGACACAGCGCCACCCTGGGACCCGGTAGTTCCGGTCCACCAACAGAGTCTGCACTTGATAGCGGCCTACGGCTCCCAAGACGTCGTCAAAACCCGACACCCCCCGGCCTCCGTGACCCAGACCCTCCTTGATCCGAGCCGCCAGAGCCACCATCTCCTCGTGCCTGGCCCCTTCAATGGCTTGGCGCGCGCTGACCGCCATCTGCCCCGTGGACGCGGCTGCATCGAAGGGTATCTCGGCAACGATCTTCGCGGCTGTGGCCGCCGGAAGGGTGCGCCGGAATCCGCTGGCGATGTCGTGCTGGGCGCACAGGGCAACCCGTGGAGCCCCGGAGGTCTCGAGAAGCTTGGCCAAGGAAGCTCCCACCTCCTTGAAGTGTTGGTCGATCAAGTTGTCCTGCCGGGCGGCCGCGTAGTATTCCTTGACGGCCGTCTCCCCAGTCTCGCGGTCGGTACTTCGCAACCTCGGACCGGTCAGGTCGTCCTCGTGAGTGAATCCCCACTCGTCAACCAGATACAGACTCGACTCATCCCGGCTGACCCGAGCCAACACGAATGGTTCGAGTAGCGATAGGGCGTGAGCCACAGGCCGTACGTAGGGCGATGGTTCGATCACGAAACGATTCATGAGCCTAAACGGCAATTCCACCCGCTCGTGGAGACCGGCTCTGCCGTCGGCGAAGAGCGCCAGACCCTCGGTCTGCGGAGCCACATCGTATCTCACCACGTCGAGCATGAAGTCCAGATCGGTCTGGAGAAAGCGCTTCTCTTCCTTGGAGACGTTGTTTTCTTTGGTGACACGATTGAACTCACTGCGCAGAAAGGCTGGGGCAGACAGCCGCCAGTCGTCCAGACGGCTTGTGGAAAGAGTGGCGCTGAGTATCGAACCGTGCGACGCCTCGATCCCGGCCAAGGATTTGAGCTTCTCCCTGGCTCCGGATGCGCTATCGATCATGAGGCACCATCCTCGCGGCTGCCACCGGTCTCAGCCGCCCCATCTGAATGTTCAGCTTCCGGCTCACGCGAGTGAGCCGCGTTCTCCTCCTGATCACGGAGAGACTGGTCTCTCCGCCACTTTTCTTCACGCTCCCGGAACTTGTCCACCAAGGCAGATTTGCCCTTGTCATGAGTCGACTCGGCGATGTTGACAGTCCCTGGATCGGAAAGCGCCGATTTCATCTTCTGTGAGGGAGTGATAGGTCGCTCTCTGCCGGAGCGTTCGACCTTCTTGTCGGCCATCCCGTCCCCTTTCGGTTACTAGAATGTGCGGCCACTGGTGCCGAACGTGTAACGGATAACTACCCAACCCGCACTGAGAGCTAACACCGAAGTTTGGATTTTGGACCCGCGTTGGCATATTGTGAGAGATGACGGATCCCCATGTTGCGGAGGGACTTTCTCCATGGAAGAGTTTGAGAAGCCGGGTCAGTTCTATTTGGGTCGTAAGTACGAACTCGCAAAAAAGGAAGCCGACGGCGTGCTTCTCTACGATTCCCAGGACCTGGTCACTCATGGGGTATGTGTCGGCATGACCGGGAGTGGCAAGACCGGGCTCTGTGTGGGTCTGCTCGAGGAGGCCGCCATCGATGGCATCCCCTCCCTCATCATCGACCCCAAAGGGGACATGACCAATCTGCTCCTCACGTTTCCCCAGCTCCGTCCAGAGGACTTCGAGCCATGGGTCAGCCAGGAGGAGGCGACCAGGAAGGGGCTCTCGGCCGAAGAGTTCGCCAAAGAGCAGGCGGATATGTGGAAGAACGGTCTGGCCGATTGGGGCCAGGACCCTGACCGCATCGCAAGACTCAAGGACGCCGCGGATTTCGCCATCTACACACCCGGCTCCAGCGCCGGTCTGTCCGTGAGCATACTCAAGTCGTTCGCCGCGCCTGCGCCGGCTGTGCAGACGGACGCCGAGGCACTCGGCGACCGGGTCGACACAGCCGTGACCAGCATTCTCGGCCTGGTGGGCATCGATGCCGACCCCATACAGAGCCGCGAGCACATCTTGCTCTCGACCCTCTTCAGCCGGGCCTGGTCGGCAGGCCAAGACCTTGACCTCCCCACCCTCATAAGGCAGATCCAAGAGCCTCCATTCAAGCAGGTGGGCGTCCTCAGCCTGGATTCGTTCTACCCCTCGAAAGACCGGGCGTCTCTGGCCATGCTGCTCAATAACCTTCTCGCGGCTCCGACTTTCCAGTCGTGGCTGGAGGGAGACGCCCTCGATATCGGAGAGATGCTCGTCACAAAAGAGGGCAAGCCCAGAGTGACGATCTTCTCCATCGCTCACCTCACCGACAGCGAGCGGATGTTCTTCGTGTCGCTGCTGCTCAACGAGGTGCTGGGCTGGGTGCGTGCTCAGCCGGGCACGGGGAGCCTACGGGCCATCATCTACATGGACGAGATCTTCGGCTTCTTCCCGCCCGTGGCCGAACCCCCCTCGAAGCGACCTCTCTTGACCTTGCTCAAGCAGGCCCGGGCGTTCGGCGTGGGCGTGCTGCTTGCCACCCAGAATCCGGTGGACCTCGACTATAAGGGCCTCGCTAACACGGGCACCTGGTTCATCGGCCGTCTGCAGACCGAGCGCGACAAAGCCCGTCTGGTCGAAGGGTTGGAAGGAGTCGCCGCCGGCAGCGAGTCCAAGTTCGATCGGGGCAAGATGGAAGAGACCTTGGCCGGCTTGGGCAAGCGGGTCTTCCTGCTCTACAACGTTCACGAGAGCGCGCCTGTGACATTCCAGACGCGCTGGGCCCTCTCCTACTTGGCAGGACCGCTCACGCGGACTCAGATCAAGACCCTCATGGACCCCCGTCGACCGGCGACCGAAACGGCGGAGACCGTTGCCGCACCGCCCGAGGCCGCCACGCAAACCTCGAGCACGGCTGCGGGAACCGCCGCCGGGGCAGCGGCCGGAGCACCCGCGGCAGCCGCATCCATGCTGGTCGAAGAGCCTCCCGTGCTGCCCTCCGAGATACCGCAATACTATTTGCCGCTCCGGGGCGCCACCCCTGCGAGTCCAGA
Organism: Actinomycetota bacterium; assembly: GCA_036795215.1. Taxonomy (GTDB): domain Bacteria; phylum Actinomycetota; class Thermoleophilia; order RBG-16-64-13; family RBG-16-64-13; genus RBG-16-64-13. The sequence continues at coordinate 10,046 of DAIRFC010000053.1, forward strand.
CCTTGTTTACCGAGCGGGCGTGTTGGCCGCCGCGACGGTCAGCTTCGTCAGTTCTGGTAGCGGGGTCAGCAGCTCGCGACGCATACGCCGCATCGCCGAAGCTCCGGAGAGCGCCTTGGCCTTGAACTGGGAGAAGGCCCATGAGCTCGAGACGACTCTGGAGGACCTGGATCGTCAGCCCTATCCCGGCGCAACCTTCGCCCCCTTACCCGCGGCCATGACGAAACTGACGTCCTATCGCTCGTGGGGTACCGATTTCTCCGATTGGGCCTACCGTACCCAGACGGCCGAGCTCTTCAAGAGCGCGGAGTTCAGGCTGACTTCCGACCCGGGGGAGACCGAAGAGGACTTCCGCCACCGCCTGGAGACGGCTGCGAGGAACGAGCACGACGAGCAAGAGACGAAGATCAGGAAGCAGTACGCCACCAAGCAGGCGTCGCTTGAGCAGAAACTGCTGCGCGCCGAGCAGGCCAAGGAGCGCGAGGCCGAACAGGCGAAGGGGCGCAAGATGCAGACGGCGATCTCCTTCGGTGCCACCATCCTCAGCATGTTCACGGGCAAGAAGAAGCTGAGCAGCACCACGCTGGGCAAGGCCACCACAGCCATACGCGATGTGGGGCGTTCCATGGACCAAGGCGGCGACGTCAAACGAGCGGAGGAATCGCTGGCGGTCATCAAGCAGAAGATGGCCGACCTCGAAACGGAGCAGCAGGACGCGATAGATGCCCTGGAATCGAAGTTCGATGCGGCCGCCGAGACATTGGAGAAGGTGCTCATGCGCCCCCGCAAGAGCGACATCACCGTGGATTCTCTCGGGCTGGTCTGGTTGCCCTATTGGAGAGACGAAACGGGTAACTTGACGGGTGCGTGGGAATAGGCAAGAACACCGAGAAACACGGGTAACCACGAGAGGAGAGTAAGGGATGCTGAAGGAATTCAAGGCGTTCATCGACAAGGGTAATCTGGTCCAGCTGGCAGTCGCCTTCATCATGGGCATCACGTTCGCCGCCGTTGTGACCTCGCTGGTGAACGACGTCATCATGCCGGCGGTCGGCCTTGGGTTGGGCGGAGTCGATTTCAACAACCTCTATGCCGTGATCAAGGAGGCACCCGGCGGTCCGCTGGCTGACGGAACGACTCTGGAGGCCGCCAGGGAGGCCGGCGCGGTCGTCATCAGCTACGGTGTCTTCGTCAACGCCATCATCGTGTTCATCATCGTGGCTTTGGTGCTCTTCTTCATAGTCAAGGCCTACTCAAAGACGCAGAAGCCGGCCGAGGTGACCACCAGGGACTGCCCCTTCTGCAAGTCGGCCGTCCCGCTCGAAGCTACTCGCTGCCCGCAGTGCACCTCGGAGCTGCCCCCAGTCACGAGCTAGTCGCCGGCATCGGAGGTCTCAGAGAGCAACCGCTTCGAGGGGCGGGGCGCAAGCGCCCCGCCCCTCGGTCTTACTGTCCGTATACTCTGCGTCACCATGTCAGAACGGCTCCCCACAGATCATCTGCCTTTCTTCGCGACCTGCCCACGCAACACTGAGGGCCTGCTGCTTGACGAATTGCGCGCCCTCGGCGCCCCGGAGACCGCGGAGACCCGATCGGGCATAGCCTTCTCGGGCCCACTATCCTCGGCCTACAGAGCGTGTCTGTGGTCGCGGGTGGCCAGCCGGGTCCTTCTGCGGCTGACCTCCTTCCCGGTTTCCGAGCCGGACCACATCTATGAAGGCATCAATTCGCTCGCCTGGGAAGATCATCTTTCTGTTGAGGGGACTCTGGCGGCGGAGGTGACCTCCACAGTCAAGCAGGGACCTCTGGCGACGCTCAACACGCACTTCGCCGAACAACGGATCAAGGACGCGGTAGTCGACCGTTTCCGCGCCCGCACGGGGACCCGCCCCGGGGTAGACCTGGCGCGGCCTGACGTCCGGATCAACCTGCATCTCACCCCCACGGAAGCCGTGGTGAGTCTCGACCTCTCCGGAGACAGCCTGCACCGGCGCGGATACCGTATTGAAGGGGGCGAGGCTCCGCTCAAGGAGAACCTGGCAGCCGCCATCCTGTTGAGAGCGGGATGGCCCCGGATCGCGGCCGATGGCGGACCTCTCGTGGACCCGATGTGCGGATCGGGCACCTTACTCGTCGAAGGTGCCTTCATGGCCGCCGACATCGCTCCCGGACTATTGCGCGACTACTACGGCTTCTTGAGTTGGAAAGGATTCGAGGCTCAGATCTGGGCCGAACTCCTCGAGGAGGCACGGTACCGCCGGGATTCCGGCCTGCGGTCGCTGCCGGCGCTCTTTGGCTGTGACATCGACCAGAAAGCGATCGGGACCGCCCGGGGGAACGTCCGCCGCGCGGGGTTGGCCGGAAGGATCGTGCTCGACCGACGCGATCTCAGCTCGCTGACACCCCCAGGCCCCGGGCCCGGCCTCATCGCCACCAACCCGCCCTATGGAAAGCGGCTGGGAGAGATCGAGGCGCTCGTGGGCACCTACGAGACGCTCGGGGAGAGACTCAAGACCTCGTTCGCCGGGTGGCAGGCGGCCGTCTTCACCGGCAATCCGGAACTGGGCGCCCATCTCGGCCTCAGGGCGCATCGCAGCAACGTGCTCTTCAATGGGCCTCTGGAATGCAGATTGCTCCTCTTTCACATCGGGGGGGGTGGCCGGAGCCCGGAACGTGGAGTGGGCACGAGCCCGGGCGCAGTCATGTTCGCGAACAGGCTGCGCAAGAACCTCAAGCACCTGCGACGCTGGGCGGCTCGCGAAAACATCCACTGCTACCGCGTCTACGACTCCGATCTACCCGAATATGCCGTCGCCGTGGACCTCTACGAAGACTGGGCCCACGTCCAAGAATACGCACCCCCGTCCACCGTCGATCCGGTGCGGGCCCGCCGGCGGCTCAAGGAGATCATGGCCGTGGTGCCCGAGGTCCTCGATATTCCCCACGATCAGGCCGTGCTGAAGACCCGGCGTCCGCAGAAGGGCACCGACCAATACACAAAGCTCAGCGATACCAGCAAGCCTCTGCAGGTGCGTGAGGGCGGCTTGATGTTCCTCGTCGATCTGACCGGGTATCTCGACAGCGGTCTCTTCCTAGATCACCGCATCACCCGGGGCATCATCCGTGAGCTTGCTCCTGGCCGGCGATTCCTCAACCTCTTCGCCTACACCGGTTCTGCCACGGTCTACGCGGCCGCGGGAGGAGCGGCCACTACTACCACGGTCGACCTTTCGTCCACCTACCTCGACTGGGCCCGCCGAAACCTCGAACTGAACGGTTTTAACGGCGCGGAACACCGATTCGTACGGGCAGACTGTTTGCAGTGGCTCGCCCAGATGGCGGGAGAGAACGAGGCCGCCCGGGGCCACGGTCGCCAAGGCGGCGGCGCCGGGCCGTACGACCTGATCTTCCTCGACGCCCCGACCTTCTCGAACTCCAAGAGCATGACCAATGACCTCGATCTGCAACGCGATCACGCTGGACTCATACGTGACGCGGCGCAGCTGCTTTCCCCACAGGGCATCCTGCTTTTCTCAACGAATTTCCGCCGCTTCAAGCTGGATGAATCGCTGACAGCGGATCTCCTGGTGACCGACATCACCAAGCAGACCGTCCCGCCTGACTTCGCGCGGAATCCTCGAATACATCGCTGCTTCCGCATCACGTTGGAAACCCCAGGTGGTAACGCGCCGCCACGCCGGCCGAGGACTGGGCATGCCTCCTGAGGCCACGCGGCTCCCGTCCAACCGAGAACTGGCCGAGGCCTTCCAGAGCATCGCCGACTACATGTCGCTGGACGGTGAGTCGTCCTACCGCATCCTTGCCTACGAAAAGGCAGCGGATCTCTTCGGCGGGCATCCAGTCTCCGTCGCCGAGATGGCCTCACGAGGAGAGCTACGCGACCTCCCCGGCGTGGGCCAAGCCATCGAAGCCAAGGTGCTCGAGTACATAGCCACAGGGGAGATAGCTCTCTTGGAAAGTCTCAGGGAACGCTACCCCGAAGGACTGCTGACAGTCATGCATCTGCCCGGTATGGGACCCAAAAAGACCCGCCTGGTCTGGGAGGCCGCGGGAATCGGAGACATACGGGGCCTCGAACGCGCCTGCCGCGAAGGCCGCATCCGCCACATACCCGGCATGGGTGAGAAAACTGAGGCCAAGTTGCTTCAGGCGATAGAGGCCTGGACTATCCGCCGCGCCGGTGGTGGTGAGATTCGTCGTCTTCACTCGGCGGTCGAACCCCAGGCGGCCCGGCTGGTCGCGGCCCTGCGGACTGTTCCAGGAGTCTTTGCCGCAGACTACGCCGGTAGCCTGCGCCGTTTGCGTGCCACCGTGCGCGACATCGACCTGGTGGTGGCGGCAGAGGAGCCGGCGGCCGTCATGGACGCCTTCGAAACCTTGGCCGAGGTGGACCGAGTCGACGAACGCGGCGACACGAAGCTGGCGGCCAAGACCCACACGGGCTTGGGCGTCGACCTGCGCATCGTGCGCCCTGAGTCATACGGCAACCTTCTCCAGCATTTCACCGGCAGCGCCGACCACAACGTGGCGCTGCGTGGTCACGCACAGCGTCTCGGCTACAAGATCAGCGAGTATCACGTCGAGGAGCTTGCCACAGGGCGGCTCGTCACCTGCGCCACCGAGGCCGAGGCCTATGAGACGGTGGGCCTGCGCTACATCCCGCCCGAACTGCGCGAAGACCAGGGTGAGATAGAGGCGGCAGAGGCGGGGACGCTCCCGGACCTCGTGGATCTTGGCGACCTACGAGGCGATCTTCACGTCCATTCCGACTGGACCGACGGCCGCGCGACCCTTGAGCAGATGGCTCTTGGCGCGCGCGCACGAGGTCTCGACTACCTGTGCTTCGCCGACCACTCCCAATCGCTTGCCATGACCGGGGGCCTGAACCCTGAGCGCTTGCTGGACCAGATCGAAGCCATACGAGACCTCGATGACCGTGTGGAGGGCATCCGGCTGCTGGCCGGGATAGAGGTGGACATCCTATCCGACGGGCGCTTGGACCTCCCGGACGAGGCCCTCGCCGGGCTGGACTTCGTGACCGCCAGCATCCATTCCGGTTTCGGCCAGCCCCGGGCGAAGATCATGCACCGCCTCACCTCTGCCATGCGCAACCCCTACGTGCGGTCCATCGGCCACCCGAGCGGGCGGCTGCTGGGCCGTCGCGAACCCTACGACGTCGATCTCGACGAGCTGACTCGCGTGGCGGTCGAAACGGGCACCTATCTCGAGATCAACGGCTCGCCGGACCGCCTGGACCTGACTGCGCAGGCCGCGCGCCACGCGGCGGCGGCAGGTGCGACCCTGGTTGTATCGAGCGACGCGCATAGTCCCGATGACTTCGAGAACCTGCGGTACGGGATAGGAGAGGCGCGGCGCGGTTGGCTGCGGGCTGCCGACATAGCTAACAGTCATACGTGGGACGAGATCAAGCGCACGGGCTGAACCAGATCGATCAGTCGCTGCCGCCCACTTCCGGCCACGGGCCTTCGTAGTAGGCGTCATCACCGATGATGACGGCGCGTACCAGCCGGGCGAGGCCTCTGTCGGAGAGTCTGGATACCCAGCAGCCGCAGAGAACCCGGGCCAAGCGGTCAAGCCGGCCATCCTCCAAAGACCCGCCGGCACGGCTGAGATCCTCCGGCACGGTGACGAATGCGCCGCAATTCGGGCATATCCAGTTGACGGACGCCGTACACATTTCCCTGAACGAAAAGCCTTTCGCCGATAGAGGTTAGAGCCCCAGTAACTCCAATATCGGCCGGGGTGCGACAACCCATGAGCGCGGCACGCGGCGTCTCGGGACCGGACGATCGACCTCAGAACGTCGGCTACCGGTCTCCGAAGCAGTAGAAATAGCCGTCGCGGCAGCCGACGAAGATCTTGCCTTTCCAGACCGCGGGCGTGGATTCGAGGGCGCCCCCGCTGGGGACCTTGAACTCCCAGACGGTGGGCGGATCGATCCGAGTGTTACTCACATCCCAGGCGTGAAGCACTCCGTACGTATCTCCGACGATGAGAGTGCCGTCCACTACCACGCAACTCGCCCAAGCATGCTCGGTCAGAGTCTTCTGCCAGACGATCTCCCCCGTGGCCCGGTCGAGGCCCAGAAGGGCTCCGCCGTGAGTCGGCACGTAGACCATGTCCTTGTAGAGACAGGCCGTGGCCCAGACCCCCGACTCGCCGCCTGACAACTTGGTGGTCTTCTGAGACCACACCACGGGATCCTCGCCCTCTCCCGTCTTGCGGGGATCGAGCTTGATGATCTGCCCCATCTCTTTGTAACGCTCGGTTGCAACCGCCGACCTCTTGTCGGAGTGCTGGCAGACGTACAGGTAACCCTCTTCATCGGCCACGATGCTCGCGTCGGTGTCGCCGGCCGTCCAGAAATGGAAGACCTTCGGATACGACTCCTGACCCGTGGCCGGAGCTTCTCCGTCGCCGAGTTCCTTGAGGGTGGCGCTCACGTCGAGGCCTTGAACGAGACCGCCGCCGTTGGAGA
>DAIRFC010000150.1:0-2429 GCA_036795215.1 Actinomycetota bacterium
ATGCAGCAGTTGAGGCGCGAGCGGCATGTGCCTGTCGTGGCGCTCACCAAGCCCGGCGGTGTCTTCATCGCTACCGAGGCCGACGTCAAGGATCTCCGGCGCACCTACGACTCGCTCCACTCGCGCGCCATGAACAACCTCGTCACCTGCCGCGAGTTGATGCTCGTGATCGAGGACTTCGAGTGGAGTCCGACCCTGTTCGAGCAAACCGCCTGAAAGGAGAGAGCCGCATGCCCAACCCGCACATCATCCCTGACCTGCACTATCGCCGTAGCACCATGGAGGCGCGCTTCGAGGAACTGAGAGCCCGCAAGCACCGCCTGGAGGAACAGGTATGGACCTGGCGAGCCATCGCCTGCGCGTGCGCTCTCCTGGCGATCTTCGGCTGGTACGGGTTCCTCATGAGCTGGAAGGTGTGGTGATGGGCGCTGTATCCGTGACCGGCCCCAAGACCTGCCTCCATTGTGGTGAGAAGCTGCCGAAGTATTCCCGTCTCGACTACTGCGTGGCGTGCCAGAAGGGGCCTGCGGAGCCCGACGATCTGGACGCTGAACTCGAGGCCGCAGAGGCCGACTTCGGGAAAACGCCGGAGCCATCGCAGCCGACTCCCAAGAAAGCCGCGATCGCCCCTGCCGCGCCGCCTGCGCAGCCGCGTAACAACCCCGCCGTGCGCCTGACGCCGGTCGACGAGTTGCCGTTCAAGCACCGTGGCGCGTTCGCTGTGGACGTGCTGAAGGAGTTTCTCGCAGGCAAGGCTGACATCTGCAAGGTCGAGTACAACAAGGTCACGGCCAACAACGTGCAGACGCTGTTCTCGGCCGCCATCCGCAACAACAAACTCGGCCACCTCTGCTACGCGACCTCACGCCAAGGGGCCTGCTACCTCGTGAAGATCAAGCCGGAAGAACCGCTGAAGAAAGGTAAGTGATATGCCCAAGGGACAGGAACTCGAACGACTCCGGCCACAGGAGCGAGCGCTCGTGCAGGTGGCCGACGGCCTTGGAATCGTCCAGTACGACGACCAGGGCGCCATCATGATAAATCTCGCGGACCCGAAGCTGAAGGAACAGTACAACGTCCTTGCCCCGGCGACGACCATCTTCAAGGCCGACCCGAACTTCACGCCGGCCATCAGCGTCATCAGCCTGGACATCAAGGACTTCTACCCGACCAGCAAGGGCCAGGACGCGAGATACGCACTCTCCAAGGTGCAACTCGACCAGATCGCCAAGGTGGCGGGCATTGAGGATGAATCGCCCGACATCGTCTACTTCGGTCGCGACAACCAGAACCTCCGCATCACATGGTCGGCCCGGATGCGCCGCCCGGACGGGACGTGGCAGCGCGGTACCGGATCTCGGGAATGGATCGAGGCCGATGAGATGGACAAGCTGCTTTCCTCGGTGCCCGACTATGTGACGAAGGTCGGCCCGCCCGACAGGAGCAATCCCAAGTTCAACGAGTGGTGGGCGCAGAACTGGTACGACCGGGTGAAGAAGCACCGCATGGGTATGACGGAGACCAAGGCCCGACTGCGTGCCTACAGGTCTCTTCTCACGGTCAAGGGCAACTACGCCAAGGACGAACTGCGCAAGCCGTTCCTGATCGCCTCTACCAGTTTCACCCCTGACACCTCCGACCTCCGCATCCTCGGCATGCTTATGACTGGCGGCCAGGAAGCAGCCAACACGCTCTACGGCGGGCCGCGCCAACTTTCGGCCGGCAGTGAAGACGTGGGCAGCTTCGAGGTCATGGACGACGACGCGCCCGCCGGCGTGGACACCGAGACCGGCGAGATCATCGAAGAAGCTGAGGTCGTCGAAGAGGCTGAGGCCGAGCCCGAGACCTTCGGCCCCAAACCGGAGACGGACCTGGAGATTCCCCGTGGGCCGCACAAGGGGAAGATGCTCTCCGAGCTCGTGCGCACCGAGCGCAAGTACGTCGAAGAGACCATCCTCAAGTCCAGCAACCCTAGCTGGGGGATGTGCGCCGAGGCGTGGCTGAAGTTCACCTACGGTGGGGGGGACGATGGTGTCGACTTCGGGTAGGAAACTGCGCATCGGTCATCTAGCAGATTTGCACATCGGCAGTAGTTACCACCTCGGAGACGAGGATGCGGGCGGCGTGAACTTCCGGCTGCGGGACTTCGAGAGCGCCTGCCTGCGAGCCTGCGACGGGATGATCGCGGCCAAGGTCGATCTCTGCGTCATCGCGGGCGACATCTTCGACAACCCGAAGCCGACGCCGACCGAGATCGCCGTGTTCCTCCGCATGCTGGACCGGCTCCAGGACTATGAGATCACCGTCGTCATGACCCAAGGAAACCATGAGTCCCCGCGCCAGGTGGGCCGCAAGAACGCCGTCGAGATGTTCGACGACCGCGAGTTTTACGAGAGCGGCCGGGGGAACGTGCTTGTGGTCGGCCGCCC
>DAIRFC010000054.1:0-7018 GCA_036795215.1 Actinomycetota bacterium
CCGAAGATCTTGCCGACGATGTCCTTGGAAGCGAGCGCCAACCAAACGGCCATGCAGACCAGCCAGTTACAGAGGATGCCGCGCAGCAGGGCCACCCAGAAGTTGAGCTCCACCTTTCCCTTGGCTATGGCAAGAGCCTTCGCTCCAATACCGCCCTTGAAAAGACCCGCGCCGTCACCGGTTGCGTAGAAGGCGCCGTAGATGATCATGACGAGGATAAGGGCGCCGATGAGGTTGGTGACCCAGACCACCGCCCAGTTTTTCCAGAGGCTTCTCCAGGTCGTAGTGCCCTCGAGCGCGCCGACCATCATGAACATGTTGTTGCCGGTGAACAGCTCGGAACCGCCGATGACCACCATCATGAGGCCGACGGTGAACACCGAACCGAACAGGAGCTGACCGACGCCGTTGCCCAGGAACTTGGAGGCATCGTGGCCCACCGTGGTGGCAAGATAGGCTCCGAACCCGATGTAGGCGCCGGCGAGGAGGCCCAGAACGATCAGTTTTCCCAGCGGCAACGAGGCCTTTGACTTGCTGGTGTTACAGGCGATCTGTGCGACTTCGCCCGGAGCGTTGCACGAAGCCGTGACGACAGGTGCTGACATACTCTCTTGACCCTTTCTGTAGTTTGTCCTATGGCTTTCGCTCGTCTGCCGATGGCGGCTGCCTCAGCCGGCCGCCATCGGTTCTACTCGAGACTGTGTAAGGCCGTCCTCTCCTTTCTGTCGGCCGGCTTGTGCCGGTCTCTACCACTTATCGGGCCGGTAAAGACCGGCGCTACTCGCCGTCCTCTTGAGCATCGACGGCGCTCACGGGGACCTTCCCATAATCGCAACGCAGACAGCGCTTGGCCTCGGCGCAGGCGGTCTCCATATCCCAGGAGAGCTCGACCTCGTCGAAGGTGCAGGCCCGGGCTTCGGGATCGAGACACTTGACGCCGGCGCGCGGGGTGGGCAGCGGATCCGCATCGGGATCGAAGTAGGTATCTACAGCGATCTGACGGCGCCAGAAGGCGTGCTCTTCGCCCGTCAAGTATTTGTCGATGGCTACTGCAGCTCTCTCGCCTGCACCCACCGCCTCCACCACGGAGGCCGGCCCCGTTGCTGCGTCGCCGCCGGAGAAGACCCACTCCACGTTGGTGGCGCCGGTGTTGCGTTCGACATCGAACCAGCCGTTCCGTAGCTCGACCGGCACGCCTCCCAGGACCGTCTCTGCGTCGAGCGCCTGGCCGACGGCGGCGATAACCTGGTCGCAGGGGATCGTGACGTCGGGATTGCGGCCGGCGACCGGGCGGCGTCTGCCGCTCTTGTCGTAGTCGCCCAGGGCCATCTGCTGACAGACGACGGCCGTGACCTTGCCGGACGCGTCGCGGATGATCTCTTTGGGAGAGGTAAGTGGCAACACGGTGATGCCTTCCTCATCGGCGGCCAGAGTCTCCTCGGCCCAGGCGGGCATCTGCTCCCGCTGGCGCCGGTAGAGGATGTTGACGTGATCCGCGCCCAACCGCAGAGCGGTCCGAGCGGCGTCGATGGCGGAGTTGCCGCCTCCGACCACGGCCACCTCCTTGCCTACCCAAGCGGTGCCGTGCACGTTGTAGTCGCGCAGGAAGGTGAGGGCCTCGCTGACTCCCTCGCCCTCTTCACCGGGGATGCCAAGGCTGATGCCGTTGGGTGCGCCGACGCCCAGGAACACGGCCTCGTGGCCCTGGTCTTTGAGGCTCGCCAAGGTGAAGTCGCGCCCGAGGGTCTTCCCGGTCTCGATCTTCACACCGAGGCTTTCGATCATGCTGATCTCGCGGCCGAGTTCCTCGCGGGGCAGACGATAGGCCGGAATGGCCTGTATCAGCATGCCGCCGGGGCTGGGCTCCTTCTCGAAGATGGTCGGCTTGTATCCCAGGCGGGCGAGGAAGTACGCACAGGAGAGACCGGCGGGGCCGGCGCCGACGATGGCCACCTTGCGGGCGGCGTTGGCGGCGTTCTCGCGGATCTCGGGGATCTGGATCTCGGTCTCCTGCTCGGTCATGAACCGCTTCAGGCTGCGGATGGCCACCGGTTCGTCCAGGGCTCCGCGTTGGCACTTGCTCTCACAGGGGTGGAAGCAGACCCGCCCGCAGATGCTGGCCAGCGGATTGTTCTCGCGGTGGAGCCTGAGGGCTTCGTCGAACCGTTTCTCGCCGATGAGGCTGACGAAACCGGGCACGTTCACCGACGCCGGGCAGGCATTGGTGCACTTGGCTGTGAACAAGGCCGAGCACACGCCCGCTTCGCAGTAATGGTCGCGGATGTGGGCCTCATACTCGTGGCGGAAATGGCGGATGGTAGAGAGCACCGGGTTGGGCGCCGTCTGACCGAGTCCGCAGAGCGCGGTGTCCTTGATGATCTGTCCGAGGCTCTCCAACTCCTCGATATCGCCCTCTTTGCCCTCACCGTTGCAGATGCGGGTGACGATCTCGAGCATGCGCCTGGTGCCGACCCGGCAGGGGATGCACTTGCCGCAACTCTCTTCCTGGATGAAGTCGAGAAAGAAGCGGGCCACGTCGACCATGCAGGTGTCTTCGTCCATGACGATGCAACCGCCGGAACCCATGATGGCGCCCAGTTCCTGCAATGTCTCGTAGTCCACCGGCACGTTGAGGTTCGACTTGGGGATGCAGCCGCCCGAGGGGCCGCCGAGCTGCACGGCCTTCAGAGGCTTGCCGCCCGGGACTCCGCCGCCGATCTCGTAGATCATCTCGCCCAGCTGCACTCCGATGGGCACTTCCACCAGACCCGCATGCTGGATGGCGCCACCCAGCGCGAACACCTTGGTGCCCTTGCTCTTCTCGGAGCCGGTGCTGGCGAACCAGTCGGCGCCCTTGAGGATGATGGGGGCGATGTTGGCCAGGGTCTCGACGTTGTTGAGCACGCTGGGCTTCTCCCAGAGGCCCTTCTCGGCCGGGAACGGAGGACGCGGCCGCGGTTCTCCGCGCCCGCCCTCGATGGAGCGCATCAGCGCAGTCTCTTCGCCGCACACGAAGGCGCCGGATCCCTTGCGGATCTCGAGGTCGAAGTCGAAGCCGGTGCCCATGATGTTCTTGCCCAGCAGGCCGTACTCGCGGGCCTGGTCGATGGCGTACTGCAGACGTTCGATTGCCAGCGGGTACTCGGCGCGCAGGTAGACGTAGCCTTCCTTCGCCCCGATGGCGTACGCGCCGATGGCCATGCCTTCGATGACGCTGTGAGGGTCGCCTTCCAACACCGAGCGGTCCATGAAGGCCCCGGGGTCTCCCTCGTCGGCGTTGCAGAGCATGTACTTGACATCGGAGTCGGCGTACATGGCGAACTTCCATTTGAGCCCGGTGGGGAATCCGGCTCCACCACGGCCGCGTAGGCCGCTGCGGATGAGCTCGGTCACCACCTCTTCGGGCTCCATCTCGGTGAGCACTTTGGCCAGGGCTTGGTAGCCCTCACGCGCGATGTACTCCTCGATCTTGAGCGGGTCGATGATGCCCGAGTTGCGCAGCACGATCTTGATCTGCCGGTTGAAGAACTCCACGTCGCCCATCTCGGCGACGGTCTTGTCGGTGCCGGGGGCGTGGCTCACCAGGCGCTCTACGATCCGGCCCTTGAGCAGGTGCTCGGCCACGATCTCGTGGACGTCGTCGACCTTGACGTTCTGGTAGAAGACGCTGTCGGGGTAGATGAGGACGACGGGTCCCACGGCGCACGGTCCGAGGCAACCGGTCTCGATGATCCGGTTCTCTTGGGCCAGGCCCATCTCGTCCAACTCCTTGGTGAAGGCAGCGACTACCTCGAGCGCTCCTGAGGCGATGCACCCACCTCCTGTGCAGATGAGTATGTGGTTCTTGATCTGTTCCATGTCCCGGTTACTCCGACTTTATGAGGTATTCGTCGACGGGGGTGCCCCCCATCAAGTGGGTATGCACGATCTGGTGGATCTTGTCCCGACTCTCCAGGCGTCCATAGCGGAACACGTCGCCCTCGGCGAATTCCACGGTGGCCATGGGCTCCATCTCGCAGAGACCCGCGCAGCCGGATTGATGGATGGTGACGTTGTCCAGCCTGGCGTCGGCTATCTCGCTGATGAAGTTGACGATCACGTCACGGGCCCCGGCGGCGATGCCGCAGGTACCCATGTGGACTGTGACCTTGATCTCCTTGGCGCCTGACCGCAGGTCCACTGCCTCCTTGGCCTTGGAAGCCATCGCCAGAAGGTCGGCGGGACTCTTGATCTTGTCGACCATGATCAGTTGCTCCTTTCGCCGGCGCCGACCGCGACGGTCTCCGCCTCGGCGTCGCTACGGTACTGGTCGAGGATCTCGTTGATGCGCGCGGGTTTGACCCGGTGGTGGACGATGTCGTTGACCGTGATCACCGGCGCGAGCCCACATGCACCGAAGCAGCGGGCCACCTCGAGCGAGAACTCGCGGTCTTCGGTGGTGCCGCCAACGTCGATCTTCAGCTCCTTCTTGAGCGACTCCAGCACCGCCAGGCCGCCACGCACGTAGCAGGCTGTGCCGAGGCACACGCGGATGAGATTGCGGCCCCGGGGGATCCTGGAGAAGAACGAATAGAAGCCGACCACCCCGGTGACCTCACTGAAAGGTCTGCGCAGTCCCAGTGCCACCCGCTCGAGCACTATGTTGGGGAGGTATCCGAAGATGCCCTGCGCGATCTGCAGCACAGGTATGAGAGCGCCGGGCTTGCCCTGGTAGCTCTTTATGACCTCATCCAATTGGGCAAGAAGCTCCTCTTCGGAGGCCTCTTCACAGCCGCAACCCTGGCAGCCGGCCCCTTGCGTTTCGTTCTCGTTGACCATATTCACGACTCCCTTGTCGATTGTCTCCTTGATCGATTGCTTCGTCTCCGCCTGGGTCAGCCGCTCGATGGACGGCTGGGCGGCCAGTCTCTCGGCCGCCGCGCCGGGTGGCGCGTGCTCGAGGGACGGTGAAAAACGGTCTCCGGTGAGGCTCACGGTGAACTCCACGCCGGGGTTGGTGGCTGCCGTCACGATGATGGTGGTGGCCACATCGCCAAGCGGGGGGCGATCAACGTGGTCCAGCGTCATAGAGGCCTCCACCCGGACGCCTCCCAGGGTGGGCGATGGACCTATGGCGAGATCGCCATCGGCCGCGCGGGCCTCGGCCTGGAACAGGCTCAGTCCGAGGCCGGTCTTCTTACCCGGTTTGGTGGTGTAGAAGGGGTCCAAGGTCTGCGCGGGAGTGGCGGACAGGCCGTGGCCGTCGTCGTCTACCGCCAGCAGCAGCCGGTCGGTCGTCTCGTCGATGAAGACCTCGATATCCACGTGCTTGGCGCCCGCGCGGACCGAGTTCTCGAGTATCTCGAGTAGATAGAGCGAGAGATCATGCATGGGCGACGCTCCGGCCTTCGGCCTCCGCGAAAGCGAGGACGAGTTCGGGAAAGGTCGGTGCGGCCAGGCGGAGCTCGGTGCTCGCCGTGCCGATGTCTTCGAGATAGTGGCTGTCGGAAGACCCGGTGAGCGGCAGGCCCAGGGCGGCGAACTCCTGCAGACGGGGCGAGTCCGGCTTGACGTGTCGCGACACCTCCACGCCATCGAAGCCCGCGTCGGTGGGGAAGAAGCCCAACTGGGAGAAGACGCTGAAGGTCTTACGGTCCACGTGCGCCGCGATGGCCAGACCTCCGGCCCCGTGGATGATCTCCACGGTATCGTTGAGGTCCAGGGGCGTGGCGAAGGCAAGCGCGACGGTCTCTTTGCCTGTCACGCTACCCGCCTGATCCATGAGCGGCTGGTCGCCGAAGTACGAACGATAATGTTCCCCGAGCTCCGGGAGCATGCCTCTGAGGTGGCTCGACACGCCTTCCGCCGCCGCCGCGTCGGGGAAGAGAGCAAGCACGTGCGCCTCTTCCATGGAGGTGATCTCCATGCCCGCTATCACGGCGAGCGCACCGCCGGCCGCACGCGCCGCCTCCTGGACGGCCGCTACGTTGCCCGCTGAGTTGTGGTCGGACACGGCGATCATGTCAAGACCCGCTCTCAGTGCGGCCGCGACGATGGCCGGAGGGGTCATCTCCTCCGACGCGCACGGCGAGAGGGCCGTGTGGATGTGCAGGTCGGCACGGTATGGCTTGATCTGTGGGTGCATGGCAGGCTGTTCGCTCAAGCATGGCGTCTTTCGGTCCTGGATCTCCTCGGCTTCATGCCGGACTCCCCCTCAAACCAAGCTCGTAGAGTCTTCCGGAGAGCTCGAAAGTGTCGGCCCGCGATGCGTACAGGGTGAGACCCTCGCCCGCGGCCCTCTCTATCACGTCGTCCTCGGGGCGGCGGCCGCAAGTGAAGATGACGGCCTGCAGCCCGGCGTGGCTGGCGACCGCTATGACGTTCAGGTGCACCTGTAGCGTCAACAGGATGCCCCCCTCGGGCGCGTTGGCAAGGACGTCGCTCAAGAGGTCCGAGGCATAGGCCTGCGTGACGTCACGGTCGCCGCTGCCGTCGCCCGTATCTTCGCCGGCGTCATCGGCGTAGGCCGCCGTGGCGGGGGTGAGTTCTTCGAGATCCAGGATCTGCGCCAACTCTTGCATCCTCACGACTCTCCGGCCTCCTTCTCGCTGCTTGCCGGCGAGACGTACGGGCACAGCTCGATGCCCGCGCGCCCCATGACTATGTCTTCGGCCAGCGCGGCGCACGTGGGGGCGCCGCAGGCGCCACAGTCTCTCCCGGGCAGAGAGCGGATCACGATCTGCATCTGCCCCAGTTTCTCGATGGCTTTGGCCATGTCTGCGTCGAGCCTTATGCCGGGACGCGCCGCAAAGGGCCTCCGACGCGGTACGGCGGCCCCCGGACCCAGGCCGGATGCGTCGATCGCGGCTCTGCCCCGTTCCCAGCGCCGGGAGGCCACGTGGTGGTCTTCTGCAAGGAGGGGGGAGCCGAAGCACCCGCCGTCGCAGGCGTAGAGTTCTATCACCCGCACGTCTTCCAAGAGGCCGTCCTCGATCTCCTCCAAGACGGCGATCACATGGCTGAGGCCGGTCACGGTGAG
>DAIRFC010000054.1:7118-16356 GCA_036795215.1 Actinomycetota bacterium
CTGATCATGACGGCCTGTCTGACCACCTCGGGCGTGACGCATTCGATGGGCGCCGCCGATTCGCCTGCCGCGGGTGCATGCATCAGGAGCGCGGAACGCTGGCTGGGGCATGAGACCACGTATGCCACCGGCCGGTCGCTGTGTGCGGCCTGGATGGCCTCCCAAGGGGAGTCGAAGGGAGCGAGGTGTGGCACGAGCGACGGGAAGCGCAGCTCGATGAGGTTCACTATCGCGGGACAAGAGGGCACTATGACGGGCGTGCGGGGGGTCTCTGCGCTTGTTGCCGTGGCCGCGGCGGCATCGCGTAGCGCCAGCTCATAAGGCTCAGAGGTGATGACGCCGGAGAATCCCAACCCCCGCAGCGCGGCCAGGACCTGCGCCGGTGGATAGTCGGGTCCGCATCCGGCCAAGAGGGCGGGTGGTATGGCCAGGAGCATCTCCCCTTTGTTCTGGAGCGTGTCAAGGGACACCAGTTCATCTCGCATGAGGAGGGCCTGGCTGCTGCAGGCGGCGATGCAGGCTGCGCAATCGATGCACAGGTGCTCGAGCACGCAGGGACGGCCGCCACGTACCCGCATGGCCTGCGTGGGGCAGGCGCTCAGGCAGGCCCGGCAGTCCCGGCACCTGTCGGCCGACGCGTAGAGCGAGATGGGGCGTGTCAAGCGGGTGCTCTCGGGGCTGAGCATGATGGTGAAGCTCACCCGTGTGCCTTCGCCCATCTTAGAAGCGATGCGGAACCGGTCGCTGTTGCGCCGGATGTTCGGGAGCCCCATGCCGGCTCCGAAGCCGAGGGCCCTCGCTTCAGGGCCGGCCGTGGAATAGCCTTCCACCATGGCCTGTTCTACGTCAGGGATGCCCGGACCCTCATCGATGACGCTCACGTCTATCTGGGAGTCGGTGAACGAGGCTTCAAGCCGGCCGCCCACCGAGTGTATGACCACGTTCATCTCGGCTTCATAGGCGGCGATCATCGCGCGACGGATGGCCTCGGCGCCGGCCCCGATACGTTTGAGGTGTTCTTTGATGGAGCGAGAGGCCGCGCCCGCCCGTTGGAAGTCGTTGCCGGCTATGTTGTAGGAGACGAATTCCATGGCTGCGCGAGGCGCTAACTCCGGGCCTCAGGAGATAGGAACTGGTAGATGAGCCCACAGGTCTCGAACACGCCCAGCGGGGAGACCATGAGGATGGTGCCGTTCTCGACGGCCAGGTCGATGATCTCCTGATCCGGATCGACACCGTCGACGAAACAGATACCGGGGACTTCCATGAGTTCCGCCACGCGGACCATCTGCAGGTTTGCGAGGTTGGTCACCAGCAGGGTCTTGTCGGAGGCCTGGTTGAGCAGATCGCTCACTCGGTCGCCGGCGTAGATGCGGGCCACTTCGGCGTTGCCGCCCAAGCCCGGAGTGAGTATCCGCGCGCCGATCTTCTGGGCCAGGTCGAGCAGCCTCATGCCGGCTCCCTCTAGGAGCGAATCGATCTTCTCCATCATAGGGTACATCTCGGCATCGGGGCTACCCTCCGAGCCGTTGTCGGAGCCCTCTGTGTCTTGTTCTTGGCGTGCGAAGAAAGCTGCCGATTCGAGGGCCGACGTGATATCCATGTGGTCCACGAAGACGTCGTCGGGGACCTGCAGCGGCACCGCGGTGAAGTCCACCAGACTACGCACGCCGGCGCGCACCAAAGCCTCGGCAACGGTCTGCGCGGACTCCGGCGGAACGGCGAGGATGGCGATGCGGATGCCCTTCTCGGCCACTACCCGCTCCAGGTCCCTCACGCTGTAGATGGGGCAGCCGTGGATCTTGGTGCCGACGATGGCCAGATCGGTGTCGAAGCCGGCGGCGATACGCAGGAGCGGGCGCCTGCCCGCGAAGTGAGCCAGAACCGATTGACCCAGCCGGCCCAGGCCGACCAGCGCGACATCCTGGGGCTCGAGCCCGTCGAGCAGACTCTCGATGCTGGCCAGGCAGGTATCTACCTGATAGCCACGATTGGGACTTCCGGAGTAGCCGATGACCATGAGGTCTCTGCGGACCTGGGCGGCACTGACTCCGGCCAGATGGGCCAGTTGATGAGAGTAGATGTTGTCGGTACCCGACCGCCTGAGGTTGTCGAGAAGCCGCCGGTAGAGACTGAGTCGTCCTACCGTTTTACGAGAGACCGCCGGTTTGTTGGCCTGCGCCACTGCTGCTGCCCCGTCCCCCTTGGATAGAGCGGGTGCACGTGCCCGAATCGTCGTTACGCACATAACACCGTTACGCGTTTCACAATTTACTCCTGTAAGGTGGTGACGTCAATGTGCGATGATGATGTCTCAACGAACGAGAGGGCAGAGAGGTCAGCATCCATGAACACACCTGAAAAGCGCATCCGTCGCGCTGTTACCGTATCCGTATACACCGTCTTGGCGCTTGTCTTGATGGCAGGTCTTCTGGCATTGGCGGCGTGTGATTCTTCCGACGCCGAGACCGAGACCACGGCATCCGTTCCGGTGGAGACCACGGCGTCGACGACTGTCTCAAGCGACACCACTTCGACGACCTCCCCGGTCACCGACACGATCTATCCCACGGATGCCATCTATCCCAGCACCACCGCGACCACGCTCGCCAAGGTCGACAAGGTCACCCTGGTCGCTCCCCCGGGGCCGATGGCGATCCCCCTCGCCTACATGGCTGTGAACGACAAGCTGGCCGATGTCGCGAAAGAGACCGAGCTGGTGATCTGGGAGAACGCCGAGCAACTCAAGGCCATCGTCTCCGGCGGACAGGGCGATTTTGTCACCGTACCGTCCAACAACGCGGCCGTCTTCTACAACAAGGGCATGGAGCTACAACTGCTCAACATCGCTGTCTGGAACATCACCTATCTGATCACCAGCGACGCCGACGTCGAGAGCCTTGCCGACATCAAGGGGCAGTCGCTGGTGGTGTCGCTGCAGGGCAGCGTGCCCGACGTGATGTTCCAGTATCTGGCTATGAAGGAAGGGCTCGATCCGAAGAAGGACTTCAAACTGAGGTACGTGTCCGATCCGACTCAGGCCGCCCAACTGCTTCTGGCAGGCGAGGTCGACAACGCCGTTCTTTCTGAGGCGCTCGCGACCAACGTGATCCTCAAGTCCAAAGACACCAAGACCCCTCTGACGAGGGCTTTCGCCTTCGACGAGGCCTGGATGGCTGCGACCGCCCGCTCCGAGGACACGCCGATCGCGGGCACGGTGGCTCTGAAGACCGTGCTCGACAAACCCGAGGTCCTAGCTGCCTTCGAACGCGAATACCAAGCGGCGGTCGAGTGGATGCTGGCCGATCCCGAAGCGGCCGGCGAATTCATGGAGACCGAACTCCCCGACCTGGGCCTGAAGGCCGACGTGATGACGGCTTCGCTGCAGAGCATCACCTGGAAGTACACATCGGCGTCTGACGCCATGTGGTATCTCAACCGGTTCTACGGGAGGCTGTTGGAGCTCTCGCCTGAGGTGATAGGCGGTCAGCTGCCCGACGATGAGTTCTACCACACCCAATAGACGCAAGAGGCTGCTCTTTGCAGCCGGGGGAGTGGTTGCCATCCTGGTGGTATGGCAGCTGCTCTCCCTTGTCGTCAGCCCGGTCATCTTGGCCTCGCCCGTGGACACCGCGGTGGCTCTGGCCGGATTGGCCTGGGGGAGCAAGCTCTGGATCGAACTGCTCATCACCCTGAAGCGCCTGGTGATAGGTCTCGCCATAGGGGTGGCCGCGGGCTGGGTGCTCGGCATAGCGGCCGGGGTCGAGCCGCGGGTGCGGTCGTTCTTGGAGCCGCTTCGCTGGGTGGTCATGACCATCCCGGCGGTCATCATCGCTCTGCTCGCCATGCTTTGGCTGGGCGTGGGCGATCTTGCCGTGATCTTCGTCGTCGCCGTGATCGTCTTTCCCACCATGTACGTCAACACGCTGTCGGGAGCCACCTCGATCGACCGGCGGCTCACCGAGATGGGCCGGGTATACCGCTTTCCCCGGCGCCTCATGCTGACGGAGGTGTACCTGCCGGGCATCGCGTCGCCTACCGTGGCCGGGCTCACTCTCGCCGCCGGCATAGGGGTGCGGGCGGTGGTGCTGGCTGAGGTCCTTGGGGCTCTGAGCGGCGTCGGTCACGCTTTCTCCCGTGCCATGAGCTATCTGGAGACCGCGGAACTCTTCGCCTGGATCGTGGTGCTACTTGCTCTGCTGGCCGCGATCGAGTTCGGTGTTCTGCGGCGTTTGAGACGGCGGGTGACGCGCTGGAGGAAGGCCGACTCATGAGACCCTGCCTACCCTGGGGAGCGGCGGCGTGATCGTCTTCGACCGCGTGAGCAAGTCTTTCGGGGCGCTGCGGGTGCTGAGCGATCTCTCCTTTCACATCGGTGGCAACCAGATCGTGGGTGTCGTGGGCCCGTCGGGATCGGGCAAGACCACCATCCTGAAGCTGGTCACCGGCATCCTCCTGCCCGACGAGGGCACGGTGACCGTCGCCGAGGGTGTGGTGGGATACGTGTTCCAGGAGCCGCGGCTCCTGCCCTGGCGCACGGCTCTCGACAACGTGGCGGCGCCGCTGCGGGCGCAGGGCAAGACCCGGGAAGAGGCACGGGCGGCGGCGGGTCGCTGGCTGGAGAGGGTGGAGTTGGGCGGCTTCGAGCACTATCACCCGGCGGAGCTCAGCGGGGGCATGGCGCAACGGGTCTCGATAGCCCGGGCCTTCGCGGTCGAGCCGCGGGTACTGCTCATGGACGAACCGTTCGGCAACGTGGATGCGACGCTCAAGTCGTCGCTCATGGACATCCTGGAGAGCATCATCCAGGAGCGGCAGACCACCGTCGTCTATGTGACCCACGAGCTGATCGAGGCCCTCCGCTTGGCCGACCGCGTTGTGGAGCTGGTGCCCGGGCAGGGGCTGCGCGAGCTCGACCTGAGCGACCGCGGAGCCGTCGCCCGGGAGTGGCTGGCAGGCGCGCTGGGCGACCTGGTCCTCTAGGCCGCCAAGATTCAACCTCCGGTGTAGAGACCCCCGCGGGCATCGCCTCTACCATCCCGCCATGGACCAGATGAACGACGGCGCCGGATGGCAAGGAGGAGAGATGTTCGAGAAGCAGGCTTGGATGCAGCGGGCGGGCGAGTATCCGCAGTCCGACGAGGAGTACTTCGCTCTGCTGGCGAGGGCGGTGTTCTCGGCGGGGTTGGGGCCGAAGGTCGTGGAGTCGCGGTGGAAGGATATGGGAGCAGCTTTCCATGGCTTCGACCCGGCCCGTGTGCAGCAGATGGACGAGGCCGATGTGGTGCGTCTGCTGGGCGATCCGGCCATGATCCGCAACCGCCGCAAGATCGAGGCGGTGATACTCAACGCTCAGACTTTCTCGGAGCTGCTCGCGGAGCACGACTCGTTCCACGGGTACGTCACGGGCCTCGGCGCCGGCTCCGACCTCGACGCCGCGGCCGAGGAACTCGCCCAGACGTTCACCCATCTGGGGCGGACGTCGGCGCTGTTCTTTCTTTTCAGCGCCGGCTGGAGACCTCAGGAGATAGCCGAACCGTAGCGCGGATTGCAGGCCGGGGTTTGTCGATGGGCCGAAACGGTTAGAACCTGTGTGCCTACGTGAAAGGGGGGCTCCATGGACCCGACTATCCTTCGCGAGTACGAGGCCAAGCTCACCTACTGGGTCGCCCAGGGCTACCAGATCCTCGCCGACGATGTCGACGGCGAACTGCGCCTCACGGTGCATTTCGTCTCGCGTGACGGCGCCGTGGGTAGCGAGCGGGAGCAGGAGTTCTGGCCGATGACGGCCGACATCGTGCAGATGTTGAACGCCAACGGCATCGAGATCTCCAAGGCGCTGGCCGGTCCCCGGCCTTGGGCGGGGCCTCATCCCGAGGAGCGGTGAGCGGTATCGGCCTGCGTCATCGAGGGCGCGTGCGTGGTTCCCAGAGTCGGTCGAAATGTGTGTGGGATGGTATCTTTCTCTAGTACGTCTACACGTGTCTAGTGGGTTGCATGGACCGTTTCGATGCAGGGGGCCATCCAAGCGGTCGGCACGCCCATCAGAAGTATGAAAGGAGATCCCCCTTGTCTCGAGACGTTGTGCTTCTCAGTTATGCACGCACTCCTGTAGGCCGCTACCTGGGCACCTTGACCGATATCCCGGCCTGGAAGCTTGGATCGATCGCTATTGCCGAGACCGTCAAGCGGTCCGGAGTCGATGTCGCCGACATCGAAGAAGTGATCATGGGCAACGTGCTCACCGCCGGCCAGGGCCAGAACCCCGCCCGCCAGGCGGCGCTCGCCGCGGGTCTGCCTCAGGAGATCCCGTCGTGGACCCTCAACCATGTGTGTGGTTCGGGCATGAAGTCCGTTCATGAGGCCGCGCGTGCCATCCAGGCCGGCGATGCCGAAGTGATCGTGGCCGGTGGCATGGAGAACATGAGCATCGCTCCCTACTTGGTCCCGAAGGCCCGCAGCGGCTACAGGATGGGCGACGGTGTCCTGCAGGACGAGATGATCCTCGATGGTCTGTGGTGCGCTACCAACAACTATCACATGGGCGTCACCGCCGAGAACGTAGCCGAGAAGTACGGTGTATCGCGCGAAGTGCAGGACCAGATCGGCTACGACAGCCAGCGCAAGGCCATCGAGGCTATCGAGGCCGGCAAATTCAAGGCTGAGATCGTGCCCGTGGTCATCCCGCAGCGCAAGGGCGACCCCATCGTGTTCGATACCGACGAGCATCCTCGTGCCGGCACCACCCTCGAGGCTCTCGCCAAGCTGCCCACGGCGTTCAAGAAAGAGGGCGGCACCGTGACGGCCGGCAACGCTTCGGGTATCAACGACGCCGCCGGCGCGTTCGTCGTGGCCTCGGCCGAATGGGCCGAGAAGAAGGGCTTCAAGCCTCTGGTCACCATCGTCGGCTATGCGTCCGCTGCACTCGATCCCGCCTACATGGGTATGGGCCCGTTCTACTCCACCAAGAAGGTGCTCGAGAAGACCGGCATGTCGCTCGACCAGATAGACGTTATCGAGGCCAACGAGGCCTTCGCGGCCCAGGCGGGCGCAGTGGCGAAAGAGCTCGGCTTCGACATGAGCAAGGTGAACCTCTACGGCGGCGCCATCGCGCTGGGTCACCCCATCGGCGCGTCCGGAGCCCGAATCCTCTGCACCCTTATCTCTGCCCTCAAGCAGGAGGGTGGCACGTATGGTCTCGCCACCATGTGCATCGGTGGCGGCCAGGGCGTGGCAACCATCATCAAGGTCTGAAAAAAAGCAGCAAGACAGGAGAAAGACGTGAGAGACCGCGTTGAAAAAGCACTCGATCTCATCCGCCCGGCTCTACAGAACGACGGTGGCAATGTTGAACTGGTTGACGTCGACGAGGCAACCGGCATCGTCAAGGTGAAACTGGTCGGCGCCTGTGGCAGTTGCCCCATGTCGCAGATGACTCTGCGCATGGGTGTGGAGCGGGTGCTGCGGGAGCAGATCCCCGAGGTCAAAGAGGTCGTAGCGGCCTAGAACTTGAGTCCGCGGAAGAGGCCGGTCGCCTGATCGAGCCTCTCTCGGAGGTACTTCAGATTGTCGGTCGTGGCCGAAAGGCTTTCCAGCCTTTCGGCCACGACTTCATATCTCTGCTTTGTCTCTTCAACGCGGGGCCCCAGGGCTTCGATGCGTTTCATGAGCTGCTGGACGTCTTCTCTCGAGGAGAACCCGGCTTTCTTGGCGGCTTTTCTGAGGCGTAACCCGTGGATTGCCGCGACCACAAGACCGGCGATGCCGATGGCGCAGCCGACGCAGATGAGGCAGATCATGACGATGGTCGCGGGCGACATGCCCTAACTCTACCAGACGGCGGGCTCTCCGACGCGAGGTTGCAGGTCGAAGCGGCGAATGGCCGACAGGTTGGTCTTCCAGTTCAGCTCCCAGACACTGACTACATCCCCGGTGCGCGGCGCGTGGATGAAGAGGCCGTCGCCTATGTAGATGCCCACGTGGTGCACGGGGAGGCCGAAGGCCAGAAGGTCACCGGGCTGGATGTCTTCGGGCATGACCAGTTGCCCCATCTGGGCCTGGAAGCCTGAGTAATGTGGCAGGCTTACGCCGTGTTGCGCGTACACATAGGCGACGTATCCAGAGCAGTCGAAGCCGGTGGAGGGCCGGTCGCCGGCCCACACGTAGGGGATGCCGATGTAGTAGGCGGCGGTGTCGAGAAACTGGTTGAGAATCTCGCTCTCGGTCTGAGGTAGCGGACCCGCATAGACCTGCGTGCCACTGAGGATCGCCGCCACGGCGTTACGGAGATGGTCGACCTGGTTGCGCTGCCGGTCCTGCTCGGCCTTGAGTATGGCCGTGATCTCCCCGTCGATATCGGTGAGGGCGGTCTCCCGCTGGGCCAGAGCCGTTTGGATCTGCTCTTTCTGGCCTTCGATCTGGTCGCGGATGACCAGCTCCTCAGCCTTCTTCTCGTCGATCTTGGCCAGGAGTGCGCTGAGCTCGCTGGTGCTCTCCTCCAGATTCTCCACCACGCGCTTGTCGTGGTCGGCCAGAGTGGCGATGAGGCGCACTCTCTGTATGAGGTCCCCTAGACCCTCAGACGCGAGGAGCAAGGAGAGGAACTCGTCGTCGCGGCCCGACTTGTACAGGGTGCAGATGCGGTCTTCGTACTTTCTCACTCTGTACGCGTGGTCGTTCTGCGCGGCTTTCAGTTGCCGCCGCAGGGTGGTCATCTGCTGGTTGACCTCGGTGAGCTGCAGCTGCAGTTGGTTGAAACTCTCGGTGTAACCTTCCAGTTGGTCGTCGAGGGCATCGATCTCCGCCTGGACGGCCGCGGCCTGCTGAGTGAGCGCATTCACATGGTTCTGGGCATCGCCGGTGAGGGGGATGGACTGGAGGTCGGTGGGGACGGCTTGGGCCGTGGTGGGGCTCAGGCAGACCAGGAGCGCCGTGCACAGGGCGATCACGGCCACGAGCACGCAACCGGCCGC
Source organism: Actinomycetota bacterium (assembly GCA_036795215.1). GTDB lineage: Bacteria > Actinomycetota > Thermoleophilia > RBG-16-64-13 > RBG-16-64-13 > RBG-16-64-13. The sequence continues at coordinate 16,091 of DAIRFC010000054.1, forward strand.
CACGAGCGACCCCCGCGCCTCGGCGAGAAGCGAGGTCGCGCGCTCGGGCGGATGGGGCGGCATCCCGTGGGATCGGGTCGAACGGAGGGCTTTGTTGCGTAGCCGGCCTCGAAGCATCAGCGACTCACGACCTTCGTCTTGCGTGTCTCAGCAGATTATCGGCAAGTGACGCCTGAGACTTGCGCGAATATTCGCCCTAGGGTGAGATCACTATAGTCTTCGGAGCTGCGCCGAGCCATGGGCCCAAAGACTGATCTTGGCGGATG
>DAIRFC010000004.1:0-68980 GCA_036795215.1 Actinomycetota bacterium
CGCTTTCGCCAAGTTCTGCGGCTTCGGCCTGGTGATGATCCACGCCGGCCATGGCTGGCTTATCAACCAGTTCCTGGATCCCAACATCAACGACCGTAAAGACCGGTGGGGCGGCAGCCTGGAGAACCGGTGCCGCTTCCTTCTCTCTATCGTCGAACGGATAAGGCACAAGTGCGGCCCGGGATTCCCCATCGAGGTCCGCATGAGCGGGTCCATGTGTTATGAAGGCGGATACGGCATCGATGAGGGTATAGCCATCGCGAGACTACTGGACGGCAAGGTGGACCTCATCCATGTGTCGGCGGGCAGTCACGAAGCGCAGGTCGATCACGAGGAGGATCCCATCGATCTCGCGAAGGGCGCTCAGGAACCGGGAGCGCTCGAGGGGCCTTCGTGCTTCGCACGACTTGAGAGATCGGGAGCGCTCTTCGCCGTCACCCATCCCAGCATGTTCCTGCCCGACGGCGTCAACGTGCAATATGCCGCAGAGATCAAGAAGCATGTCCAAACCCCGGTAGCCACCGTCGGAGCGCTCAGCGACCCCGCTCTCATGGAGGAGATCATCGCCTCCGGTAAGGCGGACGTGGTTCAGACGGCCCGGGCCATGATCGCTGATCCGGACCTTCCCAGAAAGGCGCGTGAGGGCAAGTCCGATGAGATACGCCCCTGCATCCGCTGTTTCGAGTGCTTCGCCGGCATCACCACCAAGCGGCAGTACCGCTGCGCGGTCAATCCGGAGATCGGATTCGAGCAGGACTGCAGGCACGCGCTTCCGGCAAGCACACCCAAGAGGGTCCTTGTGGCCGGCGGTGGTATCGCCGGCATGGAAGCCGCTCTGGTAGCGGCGCAGCGTGGGCACCAGGTCATCCTCTGCGAGAAGGAGGACCGTCTGGGCGGCGTGCTGCGCTGTGAGGACAAGGTGCCCTTCAAGAGGCTTCTCTCCGAGTATCTCGACTATCAGGCCCGGATGGTCTCCCGGACGCCAATCGAGGTGCGTTTGAGCACGGCGGTCACGCCGGAGTACGCAGCCGCCGCCGAAGCCGATGTGGTTATCGCCGCTCTGGGCGCCCGGCCGTGCGTCCCTGATATCCCGGGCATAGATGGGAAGAACGTCCTAGGGGCCGAAGAGGTCTACTACCATCCCGATAAGACAGGCGAGAGCGTGCTTGTGCTGGGCGGCGGCCTGGTGGGCATCGAGCTTGCCATCTATCTGGCCGGACTGGGCCGGAAGGTCACCATCATGGAGATGATGGACACCCTCAGCGACGGCGGGAATCCCATCCACGCCCTGGCTCTGATAGGTGAGCTCAGCAAGTACAAGATACAGGTCACGACTTCCACGAAGGCCGTTGAGATCGATGAGGGCGGCGTCATAGGCGAGTATGTGGGTGGCGCCTACACCCTGCCTGCCATTCCGACGGTGGTGGCGGCGGTCCTTCAGACCAACCCCCTCGGGACGGCCCTTTGCGCAGATGCCGAGCTGGGTAGCCGGAAGCTGTATCCGGCCCACACCGTAGTCTATGCGGTAGGGCTTCGGCCGCTCCAAGAAGAGGCGGATGCTCTCCGCTTCTGCGCGCCCGAGTTCCATCAGATCGGCGACTGCTGGGTAGCACGCAATATCCACCACGCGACCCGCGAGGCCTTTGCCGTGGCGCGTGATATCTGAAGCCGGGGAGTTTGGTGCGTGCCTCTCGACCCTTCACGAGATACCGGCCGGCGGAATGGATTCTGCTCTCGGTCGCGGTGGTCTTCGCGCTGGGAAGAGAGGCATGTGGGGATGCGTCTTTGCTCTTGGCGCTTGTGGTCATGTCGCTTGTCATCTCCACCTCCGCCTCCCTATGTCTGGTCGGGCTCAGGAAGAAACACCAGCGAAAGTCGCGCTGACTCCGCTCGATGATCGGCTTCAAAGCACTGGTCGTGACACGGGTGCCTTCGTTGCGGGGGATTCTTGGCGAAAGCATGGACTCAGGCACATGAGTCGCCACTGAAGCCGGGGGCTTCAGGCCTTGCGTCCCCCTGTCGATACACTCTCGTGAAGCAATCATGCTAGGGGGGAGTCATGGCCGAAAAGCCCAAGGCCGTCATGCTAAACGGCGGAAAGGACGTCAGCGTCACGCTTGTCGCAGACGCCGACGCCTTTCTATCTCAGCTGCTTGCTGGTGCTTCGACCAAGACAGGTGCCGCAGCTCTGAGGGTAGTGAAGAACGCCTCGGGGGTCCCCTTCGTCGCGGTCATCATCGCGCGCAAGCACGTCGGCTTTCTCTCACACGCCGACGCGGAGTGCTTGCTTCCAGTACTTGCTGACTGTGAGGAACGGGGCTCGGTGGCTGCAGCCAAGGCAGTCCTCGCGGTCACCACCGACGGTACTGCCACGCCCGTTTTGAAACTCGACCTCGCCTCGCCCAATCGTCCGCTGGCCGCACCGACGTCGGCGCCCGTCACCGCCGCGCCTCAACAGTCTGCCGCGGCACCGGTGCGGCCAGTCCCTCGCCCCTCAGCTGCCCCTGCAACTTTGACCACCTCTCCGGTGTCAGCTTCCCTCGGCCAGGCGCCTAGGCCGGCCCAGTTCGCCAAGACCTTGCCGAAGAAGCAGGGGCGGTGGGCTCGACAGAGTTCGCGCAACAAGCTGCTGCTTGTTGCTGGAGCTGTTGTTGTCCTACTCGTGGTCATCGTCGCTTCAGCTATGAGCGGCGGCGCGAGGGACCTGGCCGGTGCCACCCGAGGTTTGGCTGGACCCGCCGCTACGGTTATCAGTTCTTCGTCCACGACCGTCTCAGAGACCAGCGTCGCACCGATGGAGGCTGTGGCGGAGTCCACGCAGACTGAGCAGTCTTCGAGCACCGAGGCGACGGCCAGCGTGACGACAACAGGAAGAACAAGCACGACGACGGCGGGGCAGGCGACGACTACCACGACAGTGAAGCCTACGACGAGCACGACAATGGCGACAACAACCACCGTGGCAGCGACTGTCGTGGATGAAGACATCATCGTCTACCGCACCGATACAGGAAAGAAGTACCACAGGGCCGGATGCCAGCACTTGGCTAAGAGCAAGCACGCCATCACCTTGGCGGAGGCCAAAGCGCTAGGCTTGGGGCCGTGCGGGACATGTCATCCGCCTGAGTGAAGCGTCTAGAGTAGCGCGCTTGGCTGGTCGGGACTTTCGGGAGCCGTCTTGGACGGGCCATAGTGGCACACCATGTCCCTGCGGGGCAGTTAGACCGAATGTGGGCAGTCTCGGCATCGAAGAACGTACTCCCGGGGACCGAGGAGAGAAAGTCGACAAGAACGGTATCGACCGCCCGGCAAACCTTGAATACGAAAAGGTCTTGTTCAAGGTTGCAGAATAACCATGAACAAGGAGGAGTCATGGCCAAGGTTATGAAGCGGCGCTGGGCGGCCGAACAGGAAAGCGGGCTCTCTCAAGCAGTGAGTCGGTGGCCTCTTCTAAGATCGAAGGGCTGGAGGTTGGGGCCTGGCGCCTGCTGAGGGCTGGAGCAGCCCGCGACGCGATGCTGGTGACAGCGCCAGGAGCGCGAACAAGCGTGGGAGATGCTTCACCGCCGACATGTGTCTACGGCTGGGAATAGCCTCGTCGTCACCGTGGACGTCTCGGTCGACGCGGTTGAGCGGAGGTCCTCAGACGGCATCGGTCTACTTTGCCACCGACTTGTCCCCGAACTCACGCGAAAGACACGAGAAGCTCGACCTCGGCGGCCGAGCCTCGCCTTGAGAAATGCCTGCGACTGAGTGGCAGGCGATTCCCGCGTAGTACTCACTCGGATGCTAACATTACCTGGCGTTTGTGGCGCATCCCCCTTGGACGAGCGACGGAGAGAACACATGAAGACTATGAAGGCGGCATGTTTGGCGGCAGTAGTGGCAGTTCTGGTATTGGGCACGGCCGCCTGCGGCTCGTCGACCACCGACGACCCCGTGACCTCCGCGGCGCCATCGACGGTGTCGACCGCGGCGCCCGCATCGACGCTGTCGCCCACCACACAGTCGACCACGACGACCACCGTCGCTCCCCTCACAGACGTCGTAGTGTTCAACGACCCCCTACTGGAGAAGGGTATCCGCGCGGCCCTCAACAAGCCCACGGGTGACATCACGTTGGCCGAGGCCGCGACGCTGAAGGAACTCGAACTCAGTATCGAGTTCGAGTCGCCCGAGGAGATGAGGATCAAGGATCTCAGCGGTCTTGAGCACTTCGTGAATCTCGAGCAGCTGGGACTGCAATTCCACTGGCTGAGCGACATTAGCCCTCTGAGCGGACTGACTCACCTCAAGGCACTCGGCTTGGGCGGCAACAGCATCAAAGACATCACGCCGCTGGCCGGTCTGACGCAGCTGGACTTCCTGTCGATATTCAACTGCGAGGCGACCGACTACAGCCCTCTGGCGAATCTCACGTCTCTCAGGGTCCTCTTCATAGGTTTGTCCAAGATCAGCGATCTGAGCGTGCTCTCGGGGATGAAGGGGCTGGAGCAACTGCAGCTGGGCAACACCCCGGTGAGTGACGTGACCCCGCTGGCCGGTCTGATCAACCTGAGGACGCTTGAGTTGAAGGACACGGCAGTGACCGATTTCTCCCCGCTCAAGGACATCTACCCGAACCTCACCGAGAAGGACTTCGAACTGGACTGACCGGGCGGCTTGGCCGAGATCTGGTCGTAGCCCGGCCACCGGCGGGCAGCAGGCCGGGGGAGGACGCCACCCTTCCTTATTCGAGTCGCAGTCCCGGTAAGACGGTCTTAGCTGCAGCTTTCGGCTTGCCAATAAGCCAGTAGCACAGCGCACCTCCGTCCGCGCAATCCCGTTTGCCACTCCGCGGTTGATTTCTACCTCCGAAACGTTGTCCGAGGCGGCTACCAGGGGATCATGACCGGCAGCCCCGGCAGAGCAGTGGTCATCCACCGGGTGCGCTCCGCACCGATGAAGTACATGTCTCCGACCATGCTGAACGGCGCCACATAGCCCGGGCAGCGGACCATGGGGTGCACGGCGTACACCTCGTCGGCCTGGATGGTCCACTCCATGAAGTCCTTCTCGTGCGGTCCGGCCGTGATGTAGGGCGCATCCCCATACGACAGGCCCACGGCATGCCCGAGCTTGTCGCACTCGAACCCGTACCGGGCGACCAGATCTTCGATCATCTTCCCGGCCGCGGTTATCTCCACTCCGGGGCGGAACTCCTCCTGGATCATTTGGCGCATATCGCCCCACAGCTGGAACATCTTCTGGTACGTCCCCTTGGGCTGCTCCCACCAGTAGGAACGGATCATCTGGGCGCCGTATCCCACCTGCATGGTGAATTCGGGCGAGAACGTGACCGGATCCGGCCGATCGATCACCGCGGGGCCGGGGAAGTTGGGATAGACCGCTTCCGGGCTGCTGTGGATCAAAACGATCCGGTCGCCGACGCCGTGGGTATCGAGGACTTCCACTGCCGGGGCGACTGCCTCGGCCTGGGTCATGCCCGGCCGCAGATTGGCCAGGAACACATGATGGGCCATATCCGAGATCTGTATGGCCCTGTCGATCATCGTCAGCTCCTCGGCGCTCTTGCGACCGCGGATCTCGCCGAACAGGCGGTGGCTCTCGACCAGGTGGGTCTGCGGGCAGGCTTCCTGAAAGATCTGATGATCCAGCACCGGCCACCAGCGGAAGCTGTCGATGCCTATCCGGCTGGACTGCAGGTTGAGGCTCACGACCTGCCGGGCCGCTTCCGCCGCCATGTGAGGGGTCGCCACGATGTTCTCTTCCTTCACCCAGCAGCCCTGCCGGGCCACGTCGGCGGCCGAATCGATGCTGTTGCTGGGAATCAGGAACACAGGTTCTCCCTGCACCGGGAAGATCAGCATGTTCATGCGCGTGCCCCAGACGCTGGTCAGGTAGTGCACCGGCACCCCCAGCTGACTGCCGCCGTAGACGATGATCCCGGCCAGGTCCGCCTGCTCAAGCCTGTCCCGCAGCAAAGACCAGCGGCGGTCCTTCTCTTGGAGGCTGATCCGGGGTTGTTGGTCTTGTTCAGGCATTCTTCCTCCTCCACACGAGGTGTCTGCCGGCTTGGATCTCAATCAAACGAACCTTGACAGTCTGGATCAGCCGGCTGGGGTTGAGTAGTCGGCGTGGGGGTGAGGTCGCCGGTGCGAAGTAGGAGGTTGTGCAGCATCAGGCAGGCCTCCGACCGGCTGGCGGCCTGCGTGAACCTGTAGTGTGTGCCCGGATACAGGCGGTCCATAAGACCAGCGTAGTATGCCTTGACGCCATTCGCGCGGTGTTCTTCGGTCGAGAAGAGGCCGCGCGGCCCGAAACGAGGGACGTATGAATCTGGTGCGGCCGGAAGGTCAGCCGCTCGCGCCAGCATGGTTATCAACTGCTCCCTGGTGGTGACGTCGTCGGGGGCGAAGCTCGTTGGCGTCTTTCCGACGGTGATGAGTCGCGCTGCGCAAACAGCGACATAGTTGTCGGGGTAGAGCGGGTCGGGGTACCCCCCGGTCTGCACATCGGTAAACGGGCACACGTCGTGCTCCGAAACCGGGTATCCGAGGGTCTTCACTATCAGTTTGGCCAGCTGCTGGCGCGTGAGAGAGGCGTTGGGACGGAAGCTCCCATCCGGGTAGCCGCTCAGAATGCCGCGAAAGGCCAGGTCGTTTATCTGATTCACATAGGGGTGCGAGGCGGGCACATCACTGAAAGTCGGGCGGTAGGCGGTGGTCGGAGTCGTGCTGCCCTTAGACGAGAACCAGAGAGAGATGGAGTAGCTCACGGGTATCTCGCAACCAGGTGCGGGTGCCACTTCCACTTGCCATCTTCCGCTCTGCTCGACCTTGTGAGTGATATGAGCCGGTTCTCTGCTTGTGCCCAGAGAGTTGCCCCCTGCGTCACCAAAGGGAAGGCCAACCAGGCTTACGTATACCTGTGACTCGCCCAGGGGAGTTACCCGGACCTCGATCACGTCACCCCACTGGCAATCGAAACCGTACGCGTGGCCGATCGGCTCGATCGATTCGGTGACGGAGTAGGGGGGATTCACCAGTGTGGTGGGTGGTGGGCTGAGCGTCGTCGCCTGTCCCTCGGCGGGGGCAAGCAGCAGCACTGCCGCTCCCGCGAGCAAGGCCAAGGCGAGCAGAATGAAGGTATGCCTGCTTTCGGCCAGTGCCAGTCTCCTCATTTCTGATCTCCCTTCAACATTCGTCGCAGCAGACCAATGTACTAAAGACAGAGCTCTCGTGCTTTGGAAGCGGCGCGTGCAGGCAGGTGTGCGTGCATCGAACTCAGCGAGTCGCGCGAGGCCGCTTCGCAGTGTGCGCCCTGATCCAGCCGGCCAGTGCGTCCTCGTCGAGGTCGCCGGACGCGAGTTCCACGATGGTGGTGACGACCTCGGCTTCGCTCGCGTTGAACGCAAGGCCATTGAGCCCCAGGAAGACGGCCATGACCATGAACGCGACACGCTTATTGCCGTCGTTGTAGGGGTGATTTCGGGCGAGGCCGAATCCGTAGGCGGCTGCGAGTGCCGCCACGTCCACTTGAGGTTCGTAGGTAAAGCGCTGCCGTGGGCGAGCCAGTGCGGATTCGAGCCCATTCTCGTCTCGCAGGCCCGGCATTCCTCCGTGCGTGAGTAGCATGTCGGTTTGGATGGCGTCCACGACCAATCGGGACACCCAGCGAGGCTCGAGGTCAGACATGACCTACTTGGCGAGCTCGCGAAGCGCGTGGCGGTATGTGCGACCTACCTCCGCGGCGATAGAGAGGGCCTCTTCGGTCTCGGGGTCATATGGCGTGAGGAGTATCCCGCGGTCTGTCTCAATGGCCATCACGGTGTCGCCGGCAGCGAGCTTCAACCTGTCGGCCATGTCCTTGGGCAGGGTGGCGGCGATGGAGCCACCCGCTTTGCGCAGCTTGACGCCCTGGGTCATCTCTTCCTCCGGCGGTATGGGTTCATGACCAGGGTAGCACATATGTGCTACCTCGCCCAAGAGCTATGATAGGCCAACTTCTCGGGAACCGGCAATTCACTGGTTGTCGCCAGGGATGTCGCCAGAAGGATCGCAGCGAGACAGATCTCCATTCCGACCTCGATGGACAAGGAGACCGTAGAGATCGACGCCGACATGCCGGGAATCGTCTTACCGGCTTGCTACACGAGAATGCCCAGGATCGTCGAAGGCTTTGTCGGCAGAGTGACTCATCTGGAATCCAACTACATCCACGATGCTGATGCCCTGCCTCCCTTTCTGCAGAAAAGGATGCTCCGCAGATGGGAGAAGAGAGCGGACAGGATCGCCGACTACGTGCTCAGCCATAGGACTGGTCGGATGGAGACATGCGGTGGTCTGATGGCGCTCCTGTTCTCGAGAGGTATCGAGAAACGGTACCTTCAAGGCGCGCTGAGTCCGGATATCGACGAGAACCTCTGGACAGACGACAAGTGCAACGGATGCGCCATCTGCGCAGAGGTCTGCCCGGTCGGCAACATCGCGATGGTTGGCGATAGACCCAGCTGGCAGCACCGGTGCGAGAAGTGCCTGAGGTGTATCCAATGGTGCCCAAAGGAGGCGATACAGTTCAAGGATGCGACGCTGGGACGAAAGAGGTATCGGCATCCGGACGTGAAGCTGTCGGAGATGCTGAGGCGGGGTGCTGGTTCCTAGCCGAGGGGGGGATTCGCGCATCTTGCTTCGCAAGCTGCCGTCCTCGCCTCGCCGTCCGGCTCGGCTCAGACCGCTCGCTGCTCGACAGTCCAAAGGGACTGTCTCGCTGACGCTCGCGCCCTCGCGGGTTCGGAATCCCCCCCAGACCCTGCTGGCAGCCATTTCTTGGTTTCATGCGGGAAACCCTACGGAGAGGGGGGGATTCGAACCCCCGGGACCGCTTGCGCGGCCCAACGGTTTTCGAGACCGCCGCATTCAACCGCTCTGCCACCTCTCCCTATCGACTCGGTTCAGAATGAAGCCGCGGCCGCCGAGTCTCCGCATTGAGCGGCACGATGCTACGTCCTCAGTCGCGTCCGTAGCGCTGCTACGCCCGTTCCTTGCGTCCTTGCCTCGCGCTTGCTCACTGCACCCTGGCGGCGAACCTTCATTCTAACCCGAGTCCTCTGGCGCGTCTGGCGAGGTCTTCCCGGGGAGCCCCGCGCAGCGCAACGAGGATTGTAGCCGATGGGGCCCTGCCCTGACAGGCACTGCTCCCGGGCGGCCCGTGTCGATAAGCGGATTCTCATCGCTCGCTCATGCTCGCCTCATGACACGCGGGTAGATTGCCCTCAGTGGAACGGTTCTGACGGTATGCGCCTGAGGGCGCAGGCTTTGAAAGGAGTAGCGAAATGAAACCAAGATGGAAGTTGATCGTCTTCGGCGTTCTCGTGGTCGTGATCGTTGCGACGATGGCGGGCGTGGCCCTGGCCGGCAGAGGCCCGGGTGGAGAGCAGCCGGCGGGGGCAACGATGGCCAGAACGACCAGTGTGATGCCTCTGAGTTCCGAAGAGGCAGCTGAGTTGATCTACATGCGTGAAGAGGAGAAGCTCGCGCGCGATGTGTATCTGGTTCTCTACGAGAAGTGGGAGGTCGACGAGTTCGAGAACATCGCCACCTCCGAAAGCCGCCACATGGCAAGCGTGAAAAGACTGCTCGACCGGTATGGACTTGCCGATCCGGTGGGCGCGGATGCGCCCGGTGTCTTTGCCAACACCGACCTACAGGCGGCCTACGACTCCCTGGTGGCCCAAGGCCTGCAGTCACTCGAAGACGCTTTCGAGGTGGGTGTAGCCATCGAGAAGCTGGACATCGCCGATCTCAAGGAGCTCATCGCCATAAGCACGCACCGGGACGTGACTAGGGTGGCCGAGAACCTGCTACGGGGCTCGGAGAGGCACCTCGCGGCTTTCAAGAAGCTTCTGGAACAGTAACGGTGCGCGGATAGCTCCGGGTAGCAGATCGAATGGAACGGACGGGCGCTCCCAGCGGGAGCGCCCGTCCGGCGTTCGTCGTCAGACGGGCGTTCATCGTCAGACGGGCGGCGTCATCCACCCAGTGCCGCTCTCAACCCCTCCTTGAACGGGGTGGTCGGGCGGCCGATGAGCCTGGAGAGGTCGCCGCTCGTCTCACCGAGCAGCCCCGCGGCGATGTTGGCGTCCAACGCAGCCGCGAACTCCGCGCCCGGTCCTGGGACACCCGCGCCGGTGAGGATCTCGATCAGGGCGGCGCCGTCCACCGGTTGGTAGGTGATGGGCTTGCCGAGCAGCTCGGTGAGTGCGGCCGCCAACTCGTTGAAGTCCCAGGCGTAGTCGCCGGACAGCTCGTAGACCTTGCCCTCATGACCGTCGCCCAGCAGTACCGTGGCTGCCGCCGCCGCGTAGTCGGCGCGGCCGGCACTCGCCACCCGGCCGTCACCCGCCGCGGCGACGATGGTGCCGGTCTGCTTGGCGGTCTCGGCCGTGCGGACGTAGTTCTCGGTGTACCAGCCGTCGCGCAGGACGGTGTACGGCAGGCCGGAGGCGGCCAGATACTCCTCGGTAGCCTTGTGCTCGGGCGCGAGGACCAGCGCCGACGTCGTCGCCTTGGGGGCGCTGGTATAGATGAGGTGCTTCACCCCTGCAGACTTGGCCGCGTCGATCACGTTCTTGTGCTGCGGGATGCGCTTGCCCACCTCACTGCCCGAGACGAGCAGCACCTTGTCGACGCCGCTTAGAGCCGCCTCGAGCGCGGGAGGGTCGTCGTAGGAGGCCACCCGCACCTGCGGGCCGCGCGCCGCAAGATCGGCAGCCTTCTCCGCGTCACGCACCACGGCCACGATTTTCTCGGGGGGTTGGGTCTTGAGGAGTTCCTCAACGACAAGGCGGCCAAGCTTGCCGGTCGCCCCGGTCACTGCGTAGTTCATCTCGCCTCCCTCTCGCGATGTGTCACAGCGCTGTCGCGGCGGATTGTAGCCGAGTCAGGTGCGCGCCGGCATGGCGTACGCCCGCGTTCAGCTGACGGCCCAGAGTATGGGGCTCGCGGTGCAGCCGCTCAGCCAGATCCTCGAGGAATATCCGGAGATGGCGTCGCTCTACACCCAGGTCCACGCCGAGTACGCGCCGAACGGCGAGACCATCCAGATGCTGGTGCGGGTCGGCAGGCCCACCCAGGAGGTGCCGCGCAGCATGCGCCGCGATGCGGCCGACCTGCTCATGGAGTAGGGCCGCCGCCGTCAGGCTCGTGGGAAACAGCGCGCGGTCATCTCGCCGGCTTCCCTCAGCCACTCGGCTCTCTGCTCGGGGGTGCTGGTGATGATGACTCCGAACATCCGGCGGTAGAACTCATTGACGCCGCACGAGACGAACATGTTGTTCTTCCAGAGCGATTCCAAGGGATCGCCGTAGAGGCTCGTCTCTCGCTCCACCGGCGTGTTCGACGTGTTCAGCACGAGGACGGCCCGCGCCTTGAGGAGCCCGATGAGCTCCCCGTCGCCCTGGTCGCCTTCGGCGAAGGTGTAGGCCACTCCCGGACGCAACACCCGATCCACCCAGCCCTTGAGGATGGCAGGCGGCTGTCCCCACCAATTGGGATGCACGATCACGATGCCCTCGGCGGCGGCGATCTCGGCGCAGTGCTTCCGGACGATCCGCGGCAGCTCCACATCCCTCGGGATCTCCCGAGCGGGCAGGATGGCGGGGAACCTCTCCTTGTAGAGGTCGTGGAACGCCACCTCGTGCCCGTTGGCTTGGAGCGCGTCCACCGCGGCGGCCGCGAGTGCATGATTGAAGCTCCCCGAATCGGGATGCGCAAGAATGACCGTTGCTCTCATGGTTCCCCCTGGGCCGCGGCGCCCCTCGTGGTTTGACTCGCCGGCGGTGCCGACTCCACAAGTATGGCAGACGGGTGGGTGCCGGTCCTTTGGCGAACAGGTTGGTCTCCCTCGAGAACGCCTTTAGGGTCGGAACCGCGATCGAGAAGAACGACAAGTCCACCCACCCTCTTGCGCCTGAGTACAACGAAGGTCGCAGAGCAATGCATTCGAGCCCGTCTATGCTCAAAGCATGGAAGAACGACTCATACTTGGGATCCACGCTATGGAGGTCCTCGAGCAGCGCGAGATCAGGCTTGAGTGGGTGGCTCGTGTGCTCGCAGAGCCTCTATTGGTCCGAGACGACCCCAAGGACCCTTCCCTTGTCCAGGCGTTTGGTCGCATCAGGGAACGAGACGGAAGGGTCTTGAGGGTTGTGTATACTCAAAATGAAGGTTCGATCTACTTGGTTACGGTGTTCTTCGACCGGTCCATGAAGGGGAAGCTGTGAGAGTGACCTTCGATCAAGAGGCTGACGCCCTTTACGTGCGCTTGGACAAGTCCCACATCGTCGAGACGGAAGAAGTACGCCCGGGTGTGATGCTCGATTTTGACGAGCGGGGCGAGGTCGTGGGTCTGGAAGTCCTTCGTGCCGGGGAGAGGCTGTCCATCTCGGAACTCAAGCACATGGACTTTGAGTTGCTCTAGCCTGCGCGCTGCGTGTCCGGCCCACCCATGAGGGCCACTCTCCACCCAAAGTCCCTGTGAGCCGGCCTCCGGTCACCGTTATGCTCGCGTAGCTTCGCGGGCGACCAACCCCCGCCGGTCTTGACCTACATGGCCGCCGGCAGAAGACACAGTGAGGGTGTATCATGGAACCAATATGGTTGCAAAATGGTTTGGAGGCGGTAGTGCCGACCACACTCACACTCAAGAACATCCCCGATGACGTGTACGAGCGACTGAAGGCGGCCGCGGCAGCACACCGCCGCAGTCTGAACAGTGAGGCCATCGTCTGCCTGGAAACTGTGCTGAAGCCGGTCAGGGTGAGCCCAGGTGAGCGCCTCGAACGCGTCAGACGGTTGCGCGCTGAACTGGAAGGGGTGGAGTTCCTCGCCGACGACATCGATGCCATGAAGCGTTGGGGGCGGCCGTGATCGTGGTCGACACGAATGTGCTCGCGTACCTGTTTCTACCAAGCCAACACACACCGGCCGCCGAGTCGTTGCTCGAGCAGGACCCGGAGTGGGCAGCGCCAGTGCTGTGGCGGAGCGAATTCCGCAACGTGCTGGCTGGGGGCGTTCGGCGGGGCGACCTCGCTCTGGAGGAGGCCTGTCGTCTGCAGGCTGAGGCCGAGGACCACATGAGCGGCAACGAGTACGACGTGGATTCGATGCGGGTGCTGACGCTCGCGCACGAGAGCGGGTGCTCCGCGTATGACTGCGAGTACGTTGCCTTGGCCATCACCCTGGGTACCAAGTTGGTCACGTGCGACAGGCAGGTGCTGAGCGCTTTTCCGGGGGTCGCGGTCGCACTCTAGCTAGTGCGCGTGCCCGGCGCGACCCGCGTGGCCGCTGCCGCGGCCATTCTCGCGAAGCTGCCCGGGCGGTAGATCGCAACTGCTGCTGGCGCACTCGCCTCCGGTCATCTCCAGTTCCAGCGTGACGTGGCCGATGCCGAAGCCGCGCGCCAAGGTCTCTTTGACCGCGGCCACGACTGATCCGGTCTGCGACAGAGCGGCGTCCTTGACCTCGACGTGGGCCGAGAGGGCCAGGTCGCTCGACGAGATCGACCAGATATGCAGGTCGTGCACGCCCTCGACTCCCGGGATTGCCGGCATGGCATTCTTCACGTCGGCGAACTCCGTCACCTCCGGCGTTCCCTCCATGAGCACGTTCACTGTGCTTTGGACTATGGCGAACGCCTCCCGGCCGATCCACAGGGAGACGAGGATGGAGACGATCGCATCCGCGTAGCTCCAATCCCAGAGATAGACGTCAAGCCCGCTGAGCATGACTCCGAAGCTGGTGTGATGAGCAGGTTGAGAACGAGATTGGCTATCAGGCGCCTATCGGGCTCGAAGCCGCGGCCACGGTGGGGGTCGAGGGGCTCGAAGCCACGATCGTGGTCGGCAGCCGAACTCATCACGCGATGACGATCTCCTCGCCGGCCTTCAACGTCCGGTAGCGCTCGCCGAGCGCTTCCTTGAAGACTCCAAGGCTCCAGTCGCAGCTGTCGTGGGCCGAGAGCGCCACCAGACTTAGATCGAGACCGGCCAGGAGCGCCGCGGCCGCGCGGGCCTCTTCCCGAGTGATGCGCTGCCAGGGCAGCTTCCCATTGCCGATGATGTTCTGCCCGCCTTTTCCCACCCGCGAGCCCGTGACGGGGAAGTGCAGCCCACCCACCACTGCGTAGAGCGGAAGACCTGTGACCGCGCGGGCCCGCTCGATCATGCGCGATAAGGATGGATGTCCGCAACCCACGATCAGCACCACGCCCTTGCCGGCCACATTGACGAGCAGGTTCTGCTCGAACACGGGGCCACTCAGCCAGATGGCCCGCATCAGCGGGCCGCTGCTGGCTACGCCCGGCGCCAGCCGGCGCGGCGACTTGATGACCGTCACCCGCCCCGTGGGATAGGCAAGCGGCGGCGGCAGGAAGATCCGGACACCCTCTAGATCGACGGGCCGCGCCGAGAGGGTGAATGTCTTGTTGGCCTGGGCCTCGCGGCCGCCCACGTGGTCCAGATGGCCATGGGAGATGAAGAGCTCATCTATCTCGTCCAGCGACACCCCCAGGATCTTCATGTTGCGCAGGAGGGGTGAGGGGTGCTCGTTCCGCACGTTCCAGCCGACGTCGAAGAGCAGTCTCTCGTCGTCGAAGGTCACCAGATAGGAGACGCCCGCCTCCGTCGCCAGACCTTCTACGGCGGAGTAGTACTCCACCAAGGGGAGGATGGAGAGGCGGGTGACGGCGCCAAGACCGGTGATGGCCGAGGGTCGCTCCGTCGCCCACAGCCGGTCGGCCTGTCGTTTGTCGCGCCAGAACTCAAGGACGGTGTTCGGCCGGGCCATCCCCGAAGCGGCCCAGTAAGCGGCGTATTTCTTCTCGGTGAGCGACATCTTTCACCTCGTCTCTGCTACACGGTGGAGGTCACAAGGGTTCCCTTTCCCGGCGTACTGAGAAGAACTGTCGGAGCAACTCGGAGGCTTCGCTTGCCATGACCCCCGCGCGGACCTCAGGATGATGGTTGAGCGCGGGATGCTCGACGATGTTGAAGATGCTGCCGGCCGCTCCGGCCTTGGGATCGTCGGCCCCGTACACCAGCCTCTTGATCCGTGCCAGCACGATGGCGCCGGCGCACATGGCACAGGGCTCCAGGGTGACGTAGAGGGTGGCTTCTCTCAGGCGCCAACCTCCAGCGATAGCCGCCGCGTCGCGCAGCGCGAGCATTTCAGCGTGGGCGGTGGGGTCGTGTCGGCGTTCGCGTTCGTTGCCGCGGGAGGAGAGGATCGTCCCGTCGATCACCACCAGGGCGCCGACCGGGACTTCGCCCTGGGCGGCGGCCCTCCGTGCCTCGTCAAGGGCCAGTGCCATCAGGCGGTGGTCGTCGCTCTCTGAAGAGAAGGCCACGGCTCGTTCCTCTCATCCAAGTGGTCCTCTCCATTCTACAAGGACGCGCCATCGAGGTAAGTCGCGTGGACGGAGCGGTCCGACAGCGCCGGGACTTTGCTGCCCCGGCCTTGCTGCCGCGGCTCTTTGTTCCGGAGGCGCCCTAGGCCCGCGGGGTGCGCACCTCGCTCATGGTGCCGTCGGAATAGAGGATGTGTAGACCCCGCACCGTGTCCTCCCGGATATCCAGGTAGATGGCCCTGACGCCGTCTTGGGGCGCTCCGAACTCTATCTCCTGCCTTGTGACCGAGAACTTGCGGAAGGCCACATATCCGACGGCCGCCATGAGTATCACGACGCTGACGATGGCCGGCATTATCATCGAACCCCTCCCGTACTCGTTATCTTGTTGCGACAGTGAGCATAGCGGGCGCACCGGACAGGAAACCGCACTCTTGACGCCGGCGGCCCGGCGCTGGTAGGTTGCGGCTAGGGTTATCTCTTCGCAACCACTCTCCTCCGGGGGTCGACCATGGCTCATATCGATTTCACCGACAACTACGAAGACCTCTCGACCGAAAGCGGATACCAGTTCAAGTTCATGTGCGAGCGATGCGGCAACGGCTACATGTCCAGCTGGAAGGCCAGCAAGAGCGGTATGGCCACCGGGTTGCTCAGGGGCGCCGGTAGTCTGCTGGGGGGTTTCCTGGGGAGCGCCGCCGACAGCGCCGATGACCTGCGAGATTTGGTGCAAGGCCCCGCCCACGATCGGGCTCTACAGGAGGCCGTTGCTGAGATACGGCCGCTCTTCGTGCAGTGCAAGCGATGTGGTCAATGGGTGTGTCGCGAGGTCTGCTGGAACGCCGAGAGAGGGCTCTGCACGGAGTGTGCGCCCATCACGCAACGGGAGATCGGCTCCATGCAGGCCCACTACACCGTAGAGCAGGCCGGGGAGAAGCTCCGTGAGCAGGATCTCACGGCCGGTCTCAACCTGACTGCCAAGGCGGTCGTCATTTGTCCCGCATGCGGAACGGAGAACGATGGGGGCAAGTTCTGCCAGGAGTGCGGCGCATCCCTGCTGCCAACGATCGAATGTCCGCGTTGCGGGGCCCAGCTCAAAGCGCGCGCGAAATTCTGTCCAGAGTGCGGGAACAAGCTGGTCTGATGACCCGAAAAGCCCGCTACAGTCTCGAGGGACGTTCCGGTCAGGCGGAGTGGTCGTTCGATGGGTCGTATCTCGGCCTGGTACCCGACGCCGGGCCTCCCATGTCGTTCTCGGTCCCTGAGTTCACGGGTATCGCGGGCGACGACTACACTATCGCGCTCACTGTGGCAGGGGCAGCGCCGGAAGGCAAGCTGGTGCTCTCTCACCTCGGGGCGGACGGACCGACGCTCCTCGACGGGCTGCGGCGGGCCTGGTTACCCGCCCGCGCACAGGTCCTCCGCCTGAGCGGATCCGGGGAGGGTAGGCCCTTCTCGGGGCAGGTGGCAGGGCTCGAGGGGCGGCCGCCCGAACCCTTTCGGGGCCTACTTTTTGAGGAAGTGCTCGTGGTGGCCCGCGATGGGTTCGATCTGGATCCTCTCTTTCTGGCCCTCTTCGGGAGCGTGGAACACGACGAGTCCACCTATACCGTCAGGGTGCGGCAGTGGCCGGGTGAGCAGGTGGTGTTCTCGAAGATGGCGGGGCAGACCGACGAGTTTGCGAGATGGTTGCAGACCAATAGAGCAGAGTTGGCCGAGGAGTCGGCGGCGATCTTGGCCGCGGGGGCGCCGACGCTGCCGTTGGGTCCGAGAGGCATGCTCGCGGGGATGTGGCTGCCGGGACGGCTTATGGAGCTCGAGGCCATGGAGGCCGTGTGCCCGGGCGTCATCGAAGCCTTCCGGGGTGCGTGGCTTGCGAGCCTGCCCCGGCATGATGAAGGCGAACACCTGCTGGGGTGGGCGGCCGGCGGTTCGACGTGGGTGGGTTGCACACGCGGGTCGGGCGGCGGCGCACAGGATGGGGCCACCGCGGGGACCGCTCCGGGCGCGGGCGCGGAAGGTCACCTATGGCTTCTCTGCGGCAAGAACGGCGTGTGGTTCTTGGAAGCGTTGTCCATCGAAGACCGGGCCACGTACTGCTTCACCGGCGGTGAAGAGGTGCCGGCGCTGGTTTCACGGCTCCTTTGCGCGCCTCAGTTCTCTCGCGAGGCCCTGTACAGCCCGCTTGCCGAGCTGACCGGGGAGAGCGCCGATCTCGCGATCGCGGCTCAGGCCCTGGACTTCTTGGTGGAACTACGGCGCCGCTTCAAAGACCGGGTGATCCATCAGACCACAGAAGGCTGGAAACGAGACGTCGGAAGACTCGGCGACGACGCGCGAATTTGACAGTGGGCGCCCGGGGGAGCCCCTTCGCCCCCGGCACTGAGAGGTAGCGACGCGCCCTTGCAGACAAAAAGCGAGCCCCGAGCGAACTCGCTTTGCGCCTTTCAACAGTTCTCACTTCGTCCCCGCTTCGCTGTAATCCGCGGTCATTTGTCTCCGCGTTTCCTCTGCGGGTCCCCTTGTAAGCACCTCAGACGCTGCGTCTGAACTCTCGGGACTCTGGTAATGATTCTAGACTTCTTTTCGAGGAAGTCAATGGACCTGCAGCCCTTCGCGAACAGGAAAACATCGCTCCCAGCGGGTGCCCGCAGCGGCCTCGATATTCGCTCAGAGCGGCCCCGTCTTCTTAGGCAGGCTTTCGCTCCGTGATAGAAGAGTGGTAGCTCTGGAGGGAGCGCACCGTGCTGGGTGTTTCACGACTCGCGGCGATGCCTTCGGCCGCGGCTTTCGCGGCCGTGGTGGTCGTCACGTAGGGCACCTTGTATCTGATGGCTGCTTTGCGGATGTACGAGTCGTCGAACTCGCTGGATTTGCCCGCCGGGGTGTTCACCACCAGGTGGATGTCACCGTTTTTGACGGCGTCCTCGATATTGGGCCGGCCCTCGTGGAGCTTGAGGATCGGCTCGGACACGATGCCGTGTTCGGCCAAGAACCCGTGTGTGCCGGCTGTGGCGCGGATTTTGAAGCCCATGTCGAAGAAGGCTTGGGCCGCCGGGAGCACCGACTCGCGGTCGCGTTCGGCCACGGTGATGAGTACCGTTCCGTCGAGTGGGCATAGTTGACCGGCAGCCTCCTCGGCCTTGGCGAAGGCCAGACCGAAGGAGTCGGCCATGCCGAGCACCTCGCCTGTGGAGCGCATCTCCGGGCCCAGCAGGGGGTCGACCTCGGGGAACATGCTGAACGGGAACACCGCCTCCTTCACCCCGTAATAGGGGATGATCTTGGTCTCGAGGCCCAGATCGCAAAGCTTCTCACCCAACATGAGCCGGGTCGCCAGCCCGGCCATCTGCACGTTGCAGACCTTGGATACCAGCGGCACCGTCCGTGACGCCCTCGGGTTCGCCTCCAGCACGTACACGACGTCGTCCAAGATGGCGTACTGCATGTTCATGAGACCTACCACTCCGAGCTCGATGGCGATGCGCTTCGTGTACTCGTTGATGGTGGCTAGGTGTTTCTCTGGGATGGAGACGGGCGGGATGACGCAGGCCGAGTCGCCGCTATGCACGCCCGCGTACTCGATGTGCTGCATGACGGCCGGCACGAACGCGTCGGTGCCGTCGGCGAGGGCGTCGGCTTCACATTCCATGGCGTTTTCGAGGAACTTGTCGATGAGGATGGGGCGCTCGGGGGTCACGTCGACCGCCGCCTGGACGTAGCGGACGAGCATGTCCTCGTCGTGGATGATCTCCATGCCCCGGCCGCCCAGTACGTAGCTGGGCCGCGCCATGACCGGGTAGCCGATGCGCTCTGCCAGCACGCGGGCCTCTTCGACGTTCACCGCCATGCCCGCCTCGGGCATGGGGATACCCAGGCGCTCCATCATCTCTCGGAAGCGATCGCGGTCTTCGGCCAGGTCGATGGTGTCGGGCGAGGTGCCGATGATAGGCACGCCGGCTTTCTCAAGATCGCGGGCGATATTGAGAGGCGTCTGCCCGCCGAACTGCACTATGACCCCCTCGGGGCGCTCTTTGCGGTAGATGGCGAGGACGTCCTCTACCGTGAGTGGCTCGAAATAGAGCTTGTCGGAGGTGTCGTAGTCGGTGGAGACGGTCTCCGGGTTGCAGTTCACCATGATGGATTCATAGCCGGCCTCGCGCAGCGCGAAGGCTGCGTGGACGCAGCAGTAGTCGAACTCGATGCCCTGGCCGATGCGGTTGGGCCCGCCGCCCAGCACCATGATCTTACGACGGTCGCTCACCGGCACCGTATCGGGCGCGTTGTAGGTGGAGTAGTAGTAGGCGGCCTTCTCCACGCCGCTCACCGGCACGGCTTCGTAGCCATGGGCCAGGCCGAGCATGCGACCCTGTGCCCGGACGCGGTGCTCGGCGCAGCCCAACAGCCTGGCCAGGTAGGCGTCGGCGAAGCCGTCTCTCTTGGCGCGCGCGAGGAGCTCGTCGGGGATGATGGGGCCTGTCGGGGGTTCAGGTCGGAATATGAGAGGTGTTCCGGCGCCAACCGTGATGTCTAAGCGCTCGCCTCCCAGGGCGTTCTTGAGCCAGGTGCCCCGATAGGTGAGGATCTCCTCCTCCAACTCCACGAGTTCGCGCATCTGCTCGATGAACCAAGCCTTGATGTGCGTGCGGGCGTGCAGCGCCTCGACCGTTGCGCCCTTGCGCAGCGCTTCGTACATGATGAACTGCCGCTCGCTGGTGGGTTCCTTGAGCATGGCCATGAGTTCGTCCAGCGGTCGCTTGTTGAAGTCCTTGGCGAAGCCGAGGCCGTAGCGGCCGGTCTCCAGAGAGCGGATGGCCTTCTGCAAGGCCTCCTTGTAGGTCTTGCCGATGGACATGACCTCGCCTACCGCGCGCATCTGCGTTCCCAGCCTGTCCTGAGCGTCGCGGAATTTCTCGAACGCCCAGCGGGCGAACTTGACCACCACGTAGTCGCCAGACGGCGTGTATTTCTCGAGCGTGCCGTCGCGCCAGTAGGGGATCTCGTCCAGGGTCAACCCGCCGGCCAGCAGTGAACTCACCATGGCGATGGGGAACCCGGTGGCCTTGGATGCCAGAGCCGACGAGCGCGAGGTGCGTGGATTGATCTCGATGACCGTCACCCGGCCCGTCTTGGGATCGTGGGCGAACTGGATGTTGGTGCCCCCGATGACCTCGATGGCTTCCACGATGGCGTAAGAGTAACGCTGTAGCTTCTCCTGCAGTTCCGGAGCTATGGTTAGCATGGGAGCCGTGCAGAAGCTATCGCCGGTGTGGACGCCCATGGCATCGACGTTCTCGATGAAGCAGACGGTGATCATCTGGTCCTTGGCGTCGCGGACCACCTCGAGCTCCAGTTCCTCCCAGCCGATCACCGACTCCTCTATGAGGACCTGGCCCACCAGGCTTGCGCGGATGCCGCGTTCTGTGACCACGCCCAGTTCCTCACGGTTGTATACGATGCCGCCGCCCGTGCCGCCCATCGTGTAAGCGGGGCGGACCACCACCGGATACCCCAGTTCGGCGGCCACCGCCGCGGCTTGGTCTACCGAGTAGCAGATCTCACTACGGGGCATCTCGATGCCCAAGCGGTTCATGGTCTCTTTGAAGGCCAGCCGGTCCTCGCCCCGCTCGATGGCGTCGGGGCTCACGCCGATGATGCGCACGCTGTGCTCCTCCAGGACCCCGGTTCGGTACAGCTCCGAGGACAGGTTGAGACCGGATTGCCCGCCCAGGTTGGGGAGGAGGGCATCGGGCTTCGATTGAGCGATGATCTTGGCGAGTGTCTCGACATTGAGAGGCTCTATGTAGGTCTCGTCGGCCATCACGGGGTCGGTCATGATCGTGGCCGGGTTGGAGTTCACAAGGACGATCTCGTACCCGAGCCCGCGGAGGGCCTTGCATGCTTGGGTGCCGGAATAGTCGAACTCACATGCCTGTCCGATGACTATCGGGCCCGAGCCGATGATGAGGACCTTTCGGATATCCTGGCGCTTGGGCATGCGAACTCCTCTCGACTGCACGGAACATGACGCGGGGCGCGGTCTCCAACCATGGACGCACCTGGGAGCGCGCGCGAGGACGCCTCACTCCGCCGACGATTCTACCGTGGGCGACGACCTACGCATAGGCGGCCGCGAAGCCTTCGTGTTTTCCCGCCGACCGGCGGGAGAGGCTAGGAGCCTCAGCCTCCGCAACCCGCCGTCGTGGTGGTCGACTCCGTGGGGGGCGGTGGGTCGGTGACCGTCGTGGCGGCGGGCTGGGTGGTGGTCGTCTCGGGCCAGAGCAAGACCATGAGGTTGTAGAGCACCCGGGCGACTTCGCCACGGGTCATGCTCATGGTGGGGTCGAGCGTGTCGAGATCCAGCTCCTGGAGGAGCGAGTTGTACTCAGCTCTGGCCGCGTTGGCTCCGTGAGTGACATCGTTGCCCCAGATGCCCGTCGCTCGCCAATCATCCGGTGGAGTGGCCAGGAGACCCGGCTGCAGATCGTCGGCTGCTCTCACAACCATACTGATCACCTGATGGCGTGTGATGTTGCCGTAGGGGTCGAAGGTGGTCTGCGTCTTCCCGGTCGTTATGCCCTTGGCTGCGCATACCGCCACATAGTTGTCTGGGTAGAGCGTCTCGGGTCCGCCCTTGAGCACGTCGGCGAAGGGGCACTCGTCGGCTTCGGAGACCTGGTATCCACCGGCCAGCACGATCATCTTGGCGAACTGTTGCCGCGTCACCTCGCCGTCGGGACCGAATTCACCGGTCACATAGCCGTCGACGATCTGATGGAGCGCAAGGTAGCTTATGGCGTCGTGGTGCGGGTGAGTATCCGGGACGTCGGGAAAACTGGGTGCAACGGCCAACGTGAACGGAGCCAGCGCCGCGACGAGTGCCAGCGCCAGGAGCACGGCGCATATCGCCCCCGTCAGGCGCCGGTGGGCTCTGCCCAACCTCTTGCGGCCGCTGAGTTTCATCGCCGGCTCAACCTTCTCCATTCCAGCTCCATGTGTCGTTGAGATATTCGACCTCATTCCAACCTCCAAAAACCAGCGCCGTGTTGTTAGTGGAGTCGTACACCATCGAGTGGCCGTTGCGCGCGGGCGGTGTGGCGCCGGCCGGCTTCACGAGGGTCCATGTGTTGGTGTCGGGCTCGTACGATCGCAGATCGCCCAAGAAGCTGTCGCGCGTGTTGCCTCCGAAGAGGAGGAGGTCGCCGCTGCGGGAGTCGTACACCATGCGGTGGCCCGCCCGTGGCTGCGGCACGTCGCCGATGGTATCGAGGCTGGCCCAGGAGTCGGCAGTGGGGTCGAATACCCAAGTGCTGCTGAGGAACACGCGGCTGTCCCAGCCACCCGACACGAAGACCTTGCCGGAGGCTTCGTCGTAGACCATGGCGTGGCCATAGCGCTCCGTGGGGGTTTCTCCCGCGGTCTCGAGCAGAGCCCAGGTGTTCTGGGCGCTATCGTAGGCCCACGTGTCGTTCAGGAAGCTGTCTTGGTCTCTGCCTCCGAAGAGGATCACCATCCCGTGAGCGGAGTCATAGACCATGTTCTGTCCCACACGTTCGGAGGGAAGCGCGCCGCCCGGCCTGAGCTCCACCCAGGTGTTCGTCTCCCGGTCATACTCCCAGGTGTCGCTCAGGAAAGCCTCGGTGCTGGTGCCACCGTAGAGGACAGCCTTTCCTCTTGCCGAGTCGTAGACCATCGAGGCGGCGCAACGTTCGGGGGGCACGCTGCCCGTGGGCTGCAGTTCCATCCAGGTGTTGGTTGCCGCATCGTACTCCCAGGTGTCGTCGAAGAAGCTCTTGCTGTCGGTGCCCCCGAAGAGGAGCACCTTGCCGGTCTTCGAGTCGTACACCATGGCTTGGCCTGCGCGGGGCTCGGGCACATCACCCGTGGGAGCGAGATCAGTCCAGCCGGGCGATGATCCTTCGCCTGCCGCGGGCCCGGGGGCTGCGGTCACGACGGTCGTGGTGGTGGCCGTCTCCGAGTCGCATGCTGCGCCGCTGAGGGCAAGGGCGCAACATATAGCCAGAAGAACGGCGAAACGCAGCTTGTTCACGACGCGCTCTCTTTCCCCTAGGGAGAAACGCCGAGCCCCGCATGTTGCGGGGCTCTTTTCCAGCGCGCCTGACGCGACTCGAACGCGTGACCTTTGGTTTCGTAGACCAACGCTCTATCCAACTGAGCTACAGGCGCATATTTCAGTCCGCCGACCCAGTCCCGGCAGCCCGAGCGGAGAAGGAGGGATTCGAACCCTCGGAAGGAGCATTCACTCCTTCACTCGCTTAGCAGGCGAGCGCCTTCAGCCTCTCGGCCACTTCTCCATCTGGCGACGAGGCTCGCCGCCTCAGCGAACGGATATTCTAGCAGAGCAGAACGGCAACGTCGCTCGGCGCGTGTGCGACCCAAGCGGTTCGGCATGTCCGTGGCCCGGGATGGGTATGTAGAAGCTGCACGGACACCCTCGTCCGACGTATAGCCATTGAGTCAGGATAGCCATACAGTCAGGAGAAGACCATGAAGCTCAGCGCGAGAAACGTTCTGGAGGGGACCATCAAAAGCGTGGATCATGGAGCGGTCAATTCAGAGGTGGTATTGGAGTTGGCCGATGGAGTGCAGGTAGTCTCCATCATCACCAAGCACTCCGCGGAAGACCTCAAGCTGCAGCCGGGGTCCAAGGCATACGCCGTGATCAAGGCCAGCAACGTGATGATCGCCGTGGACTGAGCAACTGCGGGAGCCGCACGGGCTTCAAACGGACGACCTACGGGACTCCGTGGGCAGGATGGGCTTTCCCGGCCGCGAATGTCAGTCCCAAAGGACCACGGGTCGTTTGGAGGTTGAGATGTCCGGATTGTTGAAGACCATCGAGGCGCTCGCAGTGGTTGCCGCGCTCGTTGCCGGCGGACTGGCCATATGGAACCGCCGGGACAAAGTGAAGGAGACGTTGGACTCTCTGGGAGGCGTCGAGGGGATCGCCAATACGGCGGGTAGGCTGGCCGAAAACGCCGGGCCGGTGCGGGACTTTGTGAACCAGTTGACTCATTTGAAGTAGAAGCACAACCGGAGCCGGGATCAGACCCGAGGGGTGGAGGCACCCCTCGCCGGTCTGTGGCTGCGGTATCCTTTCCGGCAGATGATGACTTCGCCATGATTTGTACGGAAGGACGTTCTGATGAAACCTAGCACCCGCCCCGCCAACCCGTGTTTCTCCTCCGGCCCCACCGCCAAGCGGCCTGGATGGAGCCCCGGGGTCTTGGAGGGCGCCTTGGTGGGCCGGTCGCACCGCTCGAAGGCCGGGCGGGCTCGTATCCAAGAGGTGATCGACCGGTCTCGTGCGCTGCTGGGAGTGCCCGACGACTACTACCTCGGTATCGTGCCTGCCTCCGACACCGGGGCCATGGAGATGGCCATGTGGTCGCTGCTGGGGGCACGCGGGGTGGACGCCCTTGCTTGGGAGAGTTTCGGTCAAGGCTGGGTGACCGACATCACCAAGCAGCTCAAGCTTTCCGACGCGCGCGTGCTCGCTACCGATTACGGCAAGCTCCCCGATCTGGCGCAGGTCGACTGGGACCGTGACGTGGTCTTCGCCTGGAACGGCACTACGTCTGGAGTCCGGGTCCCCGGCGCCGACTGGATCGCCGACGACCGCCGCGGTCTTGCCCTCTGTGACGCCACCTCCGCGGTCTTTGCCATGGATGTGCCCATCGCCAAGCTGGATGTGGTCACCTACTCCTGGCAGAAGGTGCTGGGTGGCGAGGCCCAACACGGCGTGCTGATACTCAGCCCCCGGGCGGTGGAGCGCCTGGAGACCTACACGCCTGCGTGGCCACTGCCCAAGATCTTTCGCATGACGAAGAGCGGCAAGTTCATGGAGGCCATCTTCCACGCCGACACCATCAACACACCGTCGATGCTGGTGGTCGAGGACGGCCTGGACGGCCTCAAATGGGCCGAGGGTCTGGGCGGCCTACCCGGACTGATACAGCGGAGCGAGGCGAACCTCGCGGCCGTGGCAGCCTGGGTGGAGCGCACTCCCTGGGTGGACTTCTTGGCGGAGGACCCCGCGACGCGGTCGTGCACGTCCATTTGCCTCAAGATCATCGACCCTTGGTTCGCCGAGCTCAGCGCCGAAGAACGGCCGGCCGCCGCGAAGAAGATAGCCTCGCTACTCGAGGGCGAGGGAGTGGCCTACGACGTCGCGCCCTATCGCGAAGCCCCTCCCGGCATCCGCATCTGGGGCGGAGCGACCGTGGAACGCTCCGATCTCGAAGCGCTCTTCCCGTGGCTCGACTGGGCCTACGCGGAGGTCAAGGGCAGCTAGAGCGCCGACGAGCGTCTTCCACCGGCAGGTCTCTCCTAACAGGTCCCTCCTGACGGAGTATGCGTGCGCGTCCAGACGCGCCGGATCCACTTCTCGATCTCCACGATGACGTGGATGCCCACGGCCGATCCCAAGATCCAGGCCCACGCTATGCCATCCAGACCTGTGGTGCCGAACAGCTTGTTCATGCCGGGTAGATACGTGAACAGCATCTGCAACCCGATCATGACGGCCACGCCGGCGAAGAGCAGGCGGTTGCTGAAGAAACTCCGGCTCCACGACGGACGTGTCAGCGAGCGGCAATTGAATAGGTAGAGCATCTCGCCGAAGACGAAGACGTTCACCGCCACGGTGCGCGCGTAGTCGAGACCGTGCCCTTCACGCTCGAAGTACTCGAAGAGCCCGAAAGCCGCCGCCAGCAGCAGCGCGCCAACTATCACGACCCGGCCCATGAGTACTCTGTCGAGGATGGGAGATTTCGGGGCACGGGGCGGTCTGTCCATGATGCCTATCTCTTTGGGCTCGAAGGCAAGCATGAGGCCCAACAAGACCGCTGTGGTCATATTGACCCAGAGGATCTGCACAGGCAGGATCGGGAGGGCCACGCCGGCGAACACGGCGGCCAGGATCACCAAGCCCTCTCCTAGGTTGGTGGGGAGAGTCCAGGCGATGAACTTGGTCAGGTTGTCGAAAACCCCGCGGCCTTCTTCCACCGCGGCCTCTATGGAGGCGAAATTGTCGTCGGTGAGGATCATGTCGGCGGCTTCTTTGGCCACCTCCGTCCCCGTGATGCCCATGGCGACGCCGATATCGGCCTGTCGCAACGCCGGAGCGTCGTTGACCCCGTCGCCCGTCATGGCGACCACATGACCCTGGTGTTGCAGTGCATCGACCAGGCGTAGCTTCTGCTCGGGTGTGACGCGGGCGAAGACGTAGGTCTTTTCGGCCGTCTGAACGAGATCGGCATCGTCAATGGCCTCCAGCTGGCTGCCGGTGAGAGGCTCGATCTCGGTGGTGGGGTCGCAGCCCGGCTCGCGCAGATTCAACTGTTGGGCTATGGCGAGTGCCGTCAAGGCATGGTCGCCGGTTATCATCTTCACCTGCACGCCTGCCCTGTGACAGGCCTCGATGGCCTGCAGGGCCTCTTGGCGCGGCGGGTCGATCATGCCCTGAAGGCCGAGGAAGAGAAGGCCGTCATCCACGTCTTTGTGGGTGATCTCGTCGACGTCTTCCGATACAGCTTTTCGAGCGAAGGCAAGTACCCTCAGGCCCGACGAAGCCATGTCTCTGGCCAGCCGGTCTATCTTCTCGGCGTCCAGGGGTCTCGTGGAGCCATCCGTGGCGAGCTCGTTGGAGCACCGGGCGACTACCTTCTCAATAGCGCCCTTGACGTAGGCCACGTGCACGAAGACCGGCCCGTCGGTCTCTTTGACGGAGTGCAACGTCGCCATGTACTGATGCTCCGACTCGAACGGCACGGTGTCTAGGCGGGGGAAGCCATGCCGCACCTCTTCGCGGTTCATCCCGGCCTTTGCCGCGGCCACGAGCAGAGCGCCCTCGGTGGGGTCTCCTTGCACACGCCACTGTCCGTCTTCGTGGTAGAGCGAGCTGTCGTTACAGAGCACCCCCGCACGTAGCAGTTCGGCGAGGGTCTCGTCTCTGCCGACCAGTGTGGAGGCCTCCAGAGCCTCGGAAGCCCCAGTGGCGTCGGCCGTCTCGGCTGCTTGGATGGTCCCCTCGGGTGAGTAGCCACCGCCGGTGAGCGTGTATGCGTGATCCTGGGTCACGACCCGCTGCACCGTCATCTGGTTCTCGGTGAGGGTGCCCGTCTTGTCGGAGCAGATGACGGTGGTGCTGCCCAGGGTCTCCACGGCGGGCAGTTTGCGGATGATGGCCCGGCGGTTCGCCATGCGGGATACCCCGATGGCCAGGGTGATGGTCACGGCGGCCGGCAGTCCTTCGGGTATGGCTCCGACGGCAAGCGCTACGGCTGCCATGAACATCTCCACGGCGCCCTCGCCCCGCAGGATGCCGACGACGGCGGTGACGATGGCGAGTCCCAGGATGACGAACAGCAGTACCTTGCTGAAATGGGCGATCTTGCGGGTGAGAGGCGTCTTGAGATCCTCGGCCTCGGCGATGAGATGAGAAATGCGGCCTACTTCGGTCTCGTCGCCGGTGGTCACCACAACGCCGGCTCCCTGGCCTCCGGTGACGAGCGCGGAAGCGTAGGCCATGTTGACACGGTCGGCCAGTGGCGTGTCTCCGTCGAGGGGCGCGGAGTGTTTCTCGACAGGGATGGACTCGCCGGTGAGCGCCGACTCGTCTATGCGAAGATCGCGGCTATACGTGAGGCGCATGTCGGCCGGCACTTTGTCGCCGGCATGTAGCACGACTACGTCACCAGGCACGAGTTCCACAGCCGAGAGGTGCACCCGCCGCGCGTCGCGTATCACCGTGGCTTCAGCGGTCATGGAGCGAGAGAGCGCGTCGATGGCCTTGACGGCCTTGGCCTCCTGCAGATAACCGATGATGGCATTGACGACGACCACCCCGAAGATGACCCCGGCGTCCACCCACTCTTGGAGTATCGCCGTGACCGCACCCGCGACGATGAGGATGATCACCAACGGCTGGTTGAACTGGGCCAAGGCCCGCTTCAGAGGGCCTGCGCTCTTCTGTGGGGTTATGGAGTTCGGTCCATACTCCTCAGACCGGGCCTTCACTGTTTCGGATGTGAGACCTCGGTCGAGGTCGGTATCGAAAAGGCCCACGATCTCGTCGGTCTTCAGTCGGTGCCATTCCGATCCCGGTTGAGGCTGGGGCCCCGGCATGTGTGTCCTCCCTCGTGGGTGTCGGTGTGCCGCCCTAGGGGGGCTTTGACGGTCGGTCCTGGTCAGCTCGGATATTCTATCTACCCGTCGGGTTCCCGATTTACGCACGGCTCCCACCCATCGGCGGGAGCCGCCCCGACTCTCTGCTAGAGCCACTCCTTGAGCCGCCGCCGGATGTCGTCGGTGGTGACGGGGCCTTGGGCCCCTGGCGTGCCGGGCCCGTCCGGAGGGCCCGTTGGTCCACCGATGAGGTCGGCCGCGGTGCAGAGATCCATGGTGTGCCGCACCCGGGCAGAGACGAAACGGGTGGGCTGCGAGTAGCCGTGGACGTCGCTGAAACTGCGCGGGTGGGTGTAGTAGCGCAACGGGTGGCAGACGTACAGCCAGTCTTTGGCGCGGGTGAGGGCCACGTAGAACAGACGGCGTTCTTCTTCGATCTCTTCGAGCCTGCCGGTGGCCATGTCCGACGGGATGTTGCCGTCGGAAGCGTGGATGACGAAGACCACGTCCCACTCGAGGCCTTTGGCGGAATGCATGGTGGAGAGGATGAGGAAGTCTTCGTCGAGCAGTGGCGGTCCGGCAAGGTCTTCGGTGTATGCGGGGGGATCGAGGGCGATCTCGGCCAGGAACCGGGCGCGGTCGGGAAAGCGCCCGGCCATCCACTCGAGTTGCTCGAGATCCATGAGTCGTGCGCGTGAATTGTCGTAGAGGCGTTCAAGGAGGGGCGCGTAGAAGAGGCGGACGCGTTCGATCTGTGAGGCTAGGTCGCCCGGTTCACGCTCGGTAAGACCGGTCATGAGAGACACCAAGCCGGCCCAAGCTTCTGCCGAGGCAGGGGACGGGGCGGGGCAGCCGGTCCAGGCTGCGAAGCCGGCGGAGGCCCCGGAGGGATCTGCCTCCGGCGTGCCGCGCCCGGTGTTGCCTGTCAGGCGGTCCATGAGGCCCCGGGCCTTCTTGGGCCCGACGCCTGGGAGCAACATGAGGAGCCGCGTGCCGGCCATCAGATCGCGGGGGTTCTCCGCCAGGCGCAGGAACGCCATGAGGTCTTTTACATGGGCTGTCTCCACGAAGCGCAGCCCTCCATACTTGCGGAAAGGGATGTTGCGTCGCGCGAGCTCCAGCTCCAATGTCAGACTGTGATGAGAGGCCCGGAAGAGCACGGCTTGGCGCCGCAGGGCCAGGCCGGACTCGCGGTGTTCGAGCACCTGATGGATGACGAACTCCGTCTGCTCGTCTTCGTCGTCACAGGTGACGAGCTGCGGCCTGGCGCCATCCGGCCGCTGCGACCACAGGTTCTTGGCGTGTCGCTCGGCGGCTTCCGAGATGACCCCGTTGGTGGTATCGAGGATGGGCTGGGTGCTGCGGTAGTTCTGCTCCAAGGTGACGACGCGGGTTTCCGGGAACTGTTGTGGGAAGTCGAGGATGTTGCGGACCGTCGCCGCCCGGAACGAGTAGATCGCTTGGGCATCGTCGCCGACGGCGGTCAGGCGGATGCCACCCGGGCAGAGCATCTGGAGGATCTCGGCCTGCAGGCGGTTGGTGTCTTGGTACTCATCGACGAGAACGCAGTCGAACCGGCTTCTGATCGAGCGGGCCGCGGCGGCGTCGGTCAGCAGACCGTGCCAGAAGAGCAGCAGGTCGTCGTAGTCGAGCACGTTGTGGTCCGCCTTGTGATCCACATAGGCGGCGAAGAGACGGCGCAGGTCGTCGATGTCGTCTTTGCACCAGGGGAAGTCGGCCTCGACAGTCTGGTCGACAGGCTCGCGGGCGTTGACGCAGCGGCTGTAGATGTCCATACAGGTGCCTTTGAGTGGAAAGCGGCGGTCGCTCTTGGCTAGGCCCAGCTCGGTGCGGAGGACTCCCAGAAGATCTTCGGCGTCTCCGCGGTCGAGGATGGTGAACGAGGGCTCCAGGCCGATGGAGCGGCCATGGAGGCGCAGGAGTCGAGTGCCCACGGCGTGGAATGTGCCGCCCCAGACCCTGCCCGATGCCGGCGTCGTTGCGGTGTCTGTGCGACGCGATTCGGCCTCCAGACGCCTGAGTATGCCGTCCACGCGGCGGAGCATCTCGCTTGCCGCCCTGCGCGTGAAGGTGAGCAGCAGGATGCGGCCCGGGTCGGTGCCGGTGGCGATCTTGTACGCGACGCGGTGCGCGAGTGTGGCAGTCTTACCCGTGCCGGCTCCGGCGACGATGAGGAGCGGCTCACTACCGTGCAGCACCGCCTCACGTTGCTGCTGGTTGAGCTCGGCCAGGATCGCCCCGATGGCGGTCTCGTCGGTGCCCTTTCCCTTCCCGGTGGGGGTGCTGTCCACTGGGGCCGCGGTCTCCCTCGCTATCTGGCGCTGATCAGTCGCACCAAGGATACAGGCCGCGCCGGACAGAAGGAGGCTCCAGTGGCGGGATGCGCATGCGCCGGATTGACCCCGGGTATGGCGGGCCTATAATCAAGGCGGGGCTTACCTCACGAAGCGGGCTCGACCATGGAGGTGCGCGATGAACATCCGGTCCGGCATGAGCATCAGAAGCGTGGCCGCGCGCAGAGTGGGGCCGGTCACGGTCGTGGTCGGGATAGTCATGGCGCTGATCGTTTGCGCCATGATGCTTCTGGGGGTCTCATCCGCCCAGGCCCTGGTCCCGCTCCTCAACCCTGACGAGCCGAACGACAGTTTTCCTGCCGCGACGCAGCTCCAGAACGGGTTGGAGATCTGGGGCGCTATCCCCGAGGCAGGCGACGAAGACTTCTTCTATCTGGATATCCCGAGCCGGAGCCGGGTCACCGTGGAGTTCAACACTCAGGGTGTGCCCAGGGAGTGCGGGCTGGCCTTCATGGCCAAAGGCGGCGATGTGATCGCCGACCTCGCCTGGGAGAAGCGCTATGACGACGACGGGAGCTTCCTCGCCGACGGGATCGTCGGACCCGGACGGCTCTTCGCTATGGTCTCAGCGGGCAGCGGGCAGGCCGGTGTAGAGGTCTATACGATCGAAGTGACATACGAAGCCGCGGGAACTACCGCCTCCTTCCCCGATGTGCCGGTAGGATCGCCATACTACGAGGCCGTGATAGGTCTGGCGGGCGAGGAGGTGGTCTCCGGATACAAGGACGGCCGGTTCGGCCCCAGCGATTTCGTGACCCGCCAGCAGTTCGCCAAGATGATCGTGCGGGCGGTGGGCTACCCGGTCTTCACCAGCGACGTGTGCCCGTTCACCGATGTCTCCAAGAGCTACCCCGGCCACTACGTGGACCCCAACGATCCTCTCTACCCTGATCACTACATCGCCGTCGCAGCCGAGCATCACATCACGGTAGGTTTGGATCCCACCACCACCACGTTTGGACCGTACCGGAACATCACGATGGCTCAGGTCGTCACCATGGTGGTCCGCACGGGTATCGACCTCGGCCTGTGGGACTCTCCTCCCCACGCGTTCGAGCCCCCGTTCGAGGACTTCGGGGAGCCCCATTACCCTTACGCGCGCATGGGCGCGGCGCACGGCCTCTTCAACGGCTACCCGGGGCCGTGGGGCTGGTTCGCACCGGCGACCAGAGGCCAATGCGCCTTCTTCATCTGGAAGCTCATGGGCGCCTACAACGTTGACTGAGGCCGTTGGTCCCGTCGTTTATTCGTAGGTGATGTCGTACGTGTTGTCGTGCAGGGCGTTTGAGCCGATGATGGGGTACGAATCGGCGCCCACGTAGATGCCCCAGTGGTTGTCATAGCACTCGTTATCGTAGACGGCGCCGTCCGATTGGTCGGCAAAGTAGATGCCGGCGTCACCGTTGGAGCTGCATTCGTTGCCGATGAGCTCGCCGTACGAGTATCCGAACAGGGCGATCCCGTCAGCCCCGTTGTCTGCCAGCGTGCAGTCCTCGATGGTGACCTGGGCGGCATCGGCGACTGCGATACCATCGTTGCCGTTGGAATCGCAGGTGCAGCTCATGATGGTCCCGGTCGATTCATCCCAGAAACATATACCGCTTTGTACGTTCTCCGAACATACGCTGTTGGCTATCTGCAGATCCGATGCTTCTTCGACGTCGATGCCGTGCAGGCCGTTCTGTGCGAACACGCTGTCGATCACCTCGCCGAAGGAGTATCCGTAGAGGTATAGACCGGCTCCTTGCAAGTCATTCTGCCGCGAGCCCCCCGTCACATAGCAGCGTCGCAGACCGAGATCGGCGTCGCAGGCCACGATAACGTTGGACGGACCGCTTGTGACGGTGCTCACGAACCGGATGTCTTCTGCGTAGAAGGCGCATTGGTAGACATCTAGCACGTCGCCCGCGAACTGTATCGTCGTGCTGTTCGGCCCCTGCATGGCGTAGCCGATGAGCGCCAGATCGTAGTCGACCATGAGCGTGCTTGTGAGAGTGAAGGTACCGGCGCCCAGATAGATGGTCGCACCCGGGGCGACCGCGGCGACGGCTGCCTCGAGGGTGGGATAGTCGCCGCTGCCGTCGGGATAGATCCAGACTTCATCGGACGGCTGCACGGGCGCTCCCTCCAGCAGGTCGAGCAGGTTCCAGAGTATCTGGGCGACCTCCCCGCGCGTGGCGTTGGCGGTGACGTTCCAGCCGAGGCCCATGCCGATGAGGCCATCGAGTAGTCCATTGTATTCGGCTATGCGCAGGTTCTCGCCATGAGGTTCACCGACGTTGTCGAAGACCAGTGGAGCACCGGGGGAAGGATCCCAGAGCGCCCCCGGGTACAGACTCTCGGCGCCGTGGACTACCATGCTCACAACCTGGTCGCGGCGGATGGAGTCCCAGGGCGCGAACAGAGTCTGAGTGGCATTGGTGCCGTAGGTGATGCCGTGTTCATAGGCCGCCTGCACGTACTTGTGCGGATAGCCGTTGGCGTCGGGCGACCCGAGGTCGGTGAAGCACGTTGCGGTGGAGGGATCCGGGATGATGTCCAGCGTTCCTATGATCATCTTGGCGAACTGGGCGCGTTTCACCGAGTCGTCGAGGCCGAACCTCCCGTCGCGATACCCGCCGATGACCCCCAGGTACGAAAGAACGTCGATGGCCTTCTTGTATTCGTGCTCGTTCGGGACATCGGGAAAGGCCGAAGCGGGGTTGCCCATCGCGAGCAGGATGATCACCGTGAGCACGATGGCGCCCAAGACGGCCGGCCGGGCCTTGGCTTTGCGACACGACATGGCGCACCTCTCACTTCTGCCGATCCCGGCGATGATAGTGGGATCTGGTTGCATGGGCACTTGCTGGATTTGAGCGTAGAGCCAGTATGGCGAAATCGCAAGCGCCCTGACTCTCGTCTTGTCGTATTCTCCTTGGTTTGAGTCATCCCAGTCACGGAGACATTCCTCGTATGACACACACCGATACCAGTGAGCGGCGCGGGGCTCGCGGAGCTGCGTCTTCCGTGGCGGCATCGACTAGGGTGGCGGTCGCAGCCGCCATTCTGTGCGGAGTCTTGTTTGCCGGCCTTCTGCTGGTGGGTTGCGGAGACTCCGGTCTTGAGGAAGTGCAACTCGAGAGCGGACCCGTCATTGGGCTGGTCGAAGAGGTGGACGGGCAGGAGATCTGGGTCTTCAAGGGCATCCCCTATGCCGCCCCGCCGGTGGGCGGGCTCCGCTGGAAGCCGCCTCAACCCGTGGAACCCTGGACGGAGCCCCTCGTCTGCACGGAGCCTGGGCCGGCGTGTCCACAGGCGGGTGGAGAGGGTCTGTTCAATATCGCGGCCCTCGCCGTCGGGGAGATGGACGAAGACTGCCTGTACCTGAATGTGTGGTCGCCGGTGGAGTCCGCTGATGAGGCGCTACCCGTCATGGTATGGATCCATGGGGGGAGCTTTGAGAGCGGGTCGGGCGCTATGGGCGTGTACAACGGCGCTAGGTTGGCCACCAAGGGTGTGGTGGTGGTGAGCATCAACTACCGTTTGGGGCCGCTCGGCTTTCTGGCGCATCCCGCTCTCTCGGCCGAGTCGCCGGAGGGCGTGTCCGGCAACTATGGGCTTCTCGACCAGGTAGCCGCTCTCCGGTGGGTCCGGGCGAACATCGCGGGTTTTGGGGGCGACGCGGCCAACGTCACGGTGTTCGGGGAGTCGGCGGGGGCCATCAGCATCCTGGGTCTTCTGGTGAGCCCGCTGGCTGAGGGCCTCTTCGACCGAGCCATACCGCAGAGTGGCATCCTCCTTGACCATGGTTTCGGAGTGTCGACCGCGGTGACCCTCGATGCCGCGGAGGCGGCCGGGGAGGACTACGTTTCGTACTTGGAGATAGATCTTGCCGGTGATGTGCTTGCTCAGATGCGGTCGAAGACGGCGGGCGCGCTCGTTGAGGCGGCCGGCAAGTACGCACGTGGGCTTGGCCTTCTGGAGAAAGGTCTGACCTGGACGCCCGTGGCCGACGGGTATCTGCTGCCCGATCTGCCCGGCAAGCTCTGGGCCGAGGGCAGGTGCCACAGCGTTCCGTTGCTCATCGGTTCGAACG
This sequence comes from Actinomycetota bacterium, assembly GCA_036795215.1. GTDB lineage: Bacteria > Actinomycetota > Thermoleophilia > RBG-16-64-13 > RBG-16-64-13 > RBG-16-64-13. Next base: position 35,008 of record DAIRFC010000004.1, read on the forward strand.
CCGATGAAGGGAACCTCTTCGTAGCCGGCATGACCGTGGAGCCCGATCAATACGAGGCCCAGATGCGGAAGATCTTCGGGCTCTACGCCGAGGAGGCGCTGGCGCTCTATCCCAATGACGGGAAGCAGGGTCTGGACTCCAGTCTCAGCCGCATGCTCACCGAGGTCGGTTTTGCCTCCACGGCCCGGCTTGCGGCCGGTTGCATGGCCGGATCCACGGATTCACCGGCGTATCTCTATCAGTTCACGCGCGTCCCCGTGGTGTTGAGTACACTCGGGGCCATCCATTCCATCGAGATCCCCTATATGACCGGTAACACCGGTCTCTTCTCGAGTCTGGGAGCCATCACAAAGACCGACCTCGAGCTGTCCGAAACCATGATGGGCTACTGGACCCGTTTCGCGGCCACAGGTGATCCGAACGGTGAAGGAGCTCCGCAGTGGCCACGGTATGACGCGGCGTCCGACCAGCATCTCGAGCTGGGCGACGACATCCGCGTGGGCAGCGGTCTCTACCGTGAAGCCTGCGATCTGGCCGACCGGTTGAGAGGGATCGAGTAGGCGGGACTCCCCATCCGCTATTCGGAGAGCGTGAACGGCGGGTACTGGTCGGTGATCAGGAGGAACGCGTATGCCTCCACCCTCATCGTCCAGCGGTAGACCCCCACCACGTAATCGAAGAGCCCGCGCGGGTAGCGTGTCGTGAACAGGATGGCGAACCAGGCGATGATCACGCAGACGCAGACACCGATCCATAAGAAGGCGAGCACGATCCAGTGGGGGATCGCCAAGAGCCACTTGAAGATGGGCAAGACCCTGTTCAGCTGCCGGGCGTCCGGATAGGAGAAATCCAGATGTACAGCCTGTTCCTCATCGGTGGAGGGGTACTCGTCGCGCAAGAGCAGAGCGTACGCTCCAACGCGGGCAAGGAACCGGGATAGATTGAGGTTCCAATCGAACCACCACCGCGGGTACTTCTGACGGAAAAGGAGCATCAGCAACACAGGGACGAAGAGGATGCCTCCCGCAGCCCACGACCAAGAATAGTCGTTGCCTTCCGCGGAGATGGTGCCCGAGCCGATGAGCGCCGCTATCACGCCGATAGGGATTATCCACAGAAAACGGAAGAAGCTGGACAGTCGATCGAGGGGGCGGTCTGGATAATCGACCGTGAACGTGAGGGGGTACGAAGTCGTTGGTGGGCCGGTCTCGGTCGAGGGATAGCGATCTGCCGGTTCTTCCATGACCTACCTCCGTGGAGAAGACGTTGCAGGGGACTGCACACCACTCGTGAAAAGGTACCAGAACCTGGTTGCGGAGTCTCTGCGCTAACATAGAAGCGTCGTACTAGGGCCGAGGGGGTGAACGTTCGTGCCTGCGCATCTGATCAGAGGCGTGTCATGACAGCGCCGGTGGCCCCGGCGGCCGAACGCGAGTCGGTCAAGAAGCTGTTCACCCGTCTCCATCAGGCGTATCGAGGTCTTCGGCTCTACCCACCCGCTCACCCTTCGGTCCGCACTGCTCTAGCGGACTTCTCACAGTCGGTGGCCGCCCATCTGGAGACCTGGGGTCCCATCCCGCTGGTGGTCGAGGAGGACCAGATACTCTTCCACGACCAGTCGGTCTACTACCACGAGGACACCAGGAACAACCTGGCGTTCATGATGTTCCGCGACGGGATCCGGTTCCTTCTGTTCCAGCCCGGCATCATGCGCGAAGAGGTGGAGGCCTTCGTGGAGTGCCTCTCGCAGGCCGACGATCTGGCGGACATCGAGTACGACCTGACCACTGCTCTGTGGGAGCGCGATCTCCAGCATATCGAGTATGAGGTGATCGATCCGTTTCTCGGCGCCGGCGGCGAGGCTATGCGTAACGACGCTATGACCGATCTGCGTGAGACCGTGGTCCGCCGTTTGGGTGAGCTCAAACCTGGCACTACCTCCGTGCAGGTAGTCAACCCTCCGGCCGGCGGCGATTCTCAGCCGGGAGGTAGGATCGTCGGGATAGGCGAAGATGGTGCGAAGGGTGAGGAGCAGGGTGACGCCTCCCCACACTATGAGGAGGAAGACACCGGCGAGGACGACCAGGCTGAGGCCGGGAACGTGCTCGACACTGCTCTCATCACTCTCACCGACGAAGAGATCGAGCAAGGGGAGCAGGCTGTCGCCGAGCTCGCACAGACCACGCTGTCGGACTTCGCGGTGGTGGTGCTTGAGATCGCGGGCAATCCGGACGATCCACCGGGGGGAGAGGACGTGCTGGCCCGCTCCATCGGCCTCGTGGTCGAACAGTATCTCGACACGCTCGATGTGGATGGTCTCGCCCTCGTGGTAGACCGTCTTCAGAGTCTGCGTGATCAGGGACGTAGGTCATCGGACTTCGGGCGCCTTGCTTTCGGTCGGGCTATGAGCGCCGAGCGCCTTACCCGGTTGATCGACCACGGCAACCAGAAATCCGCGGATGAGACTGCTCGGGTAGAGGGGCTTCTTGCCCGAATACGCGAATGGATATACCCCGGCCTGCTGGATGCCCTCGCGGAAAGCGCGGACAAAGGGGTGCGAAAGACCGTGCTGGCTCTGCTGAACATGGAAGGCGGGGTGCCGGCGCGCTACCTCTGGCCTCTCATGGACGATGCACGGTGGTTCGTGGTCCGCAACGCGGTGCAGCTGGCCACGCGTTCGGGCGACCCGGAGCTTGTGGGCCATCTCAGCCGGTTGCTCTCTCACCCCGACGCCCGGGTCCGGCGGGAAGTCGTACGCAGTCTGGACACGGTGGGCGGCAGCCAAGCGGCGGCACTGTTGGCCAAGGCTCTGGCCGACGATGACTCTTCAGTGCGGACTCTCACGGCGTACGCACTGGCGCGCCATGGCAACCGCGGCCAGGCCGCTGCTCTTGAAGCGCAGGTGGGGTCCCGCGACCTGGACGGCCGTTCGTCTGAGGAAGTGAACGCTCTCCTCTTTGCCTACGCGAGTCTGGGCGGAGAGACCACGGTGGAAGTCCTCAACAAGATGTGGAAGCGCCGGTTGTTCGGCACCCGTTCCATGACGGTCCGGATGGCGGCGGTACAGGCCCTGGCCGCCGTGGACACACCGGCTGCCCGGGCGGCGTTGGAGTCGGCCGCCAAGACGGGAGACGCTCAGTTGCAGAGGGTGGCTGCGCGCGCTCTGAATGCGGTGCGGACCGGTGCAAAGGGGGTGGGGGCGTGAACACCGCGCCCGAACAACAGACCAGCGCGCGGCAGCAGCAGGCGCTGGTCTTGGCGCTCGCCTCGGCCGTGCGCACCGCCGGCTACTACGACGAGGGCAACGTCGTGATGCAACAAGTGTGCGCGGCGCTGAACTCGATGCTCGGGCGACATGTTGGCGAGGACGGGGTGACCAAGATCTCGGCCTATAGCCATTCCATCTACATCAATTCCAGCCGGGTGCCGAATTCTGTCAGCACATACGAGCGGTTCAGCTATCTCATCGAGTCGTTCGAGACCTGGAGGATCGTCTCGCTGTCTTTCTTGCCTGGACTCACCGAGGAAGAGCTGATGAAGTCCCTGGTACTTCTGGCCGGCGTCCAGCCGGACGAAGCTCTAGAGCTCGAGAAGATGCTTCGCGCTGCCGGCGTGGAACGCGTCACCGTAGAGCGGGGCGTGCCCGGGCAGACCGCACGGGCGACCGCCGTGACGCCCGTGGTCGCGTACACCGCGGCCATGCAACTCAGCACCGAGCTGGGCCAGATGAGCGGGTCGTTCGAGACGGGTGTCATCCGGCGTGTGCGCCATGTGACCCAGGCTGTTGTAGACCAGATCATGCGCGACCCGACGTCTTTGCTGTCTCTCACCACCATCAAAGACTACGACCGGTACCTGGTGCTGCACTCCACCAATGTGGCGGTACTCTCAACCTTGCTCGGGCGGCGTCTGGGCTTGGACAAGCCGAAGCTGGGCGAGCTTTGCCTGGCCGGCTTCTTGCACGACGCGGGCAAGCTGGGCGTCGATCCGGACGTGCTCAACAAGCCCGGTGCCCTGGATGACAAGGAGTGGAAGGAGATGCGGCGGCATCCGGTGCTCGCAGCCTACACTCTCCTTGGTGGCCAGCGTCTCAACCCCTCCAACATGCGCGCGGTGGTGGTGGCCTTCGAGCATCATCTCAACTACGACCTTTCGGGCTACCCCCGCGTGGAGCTCCGCGACAGGCTGTCGCTCTTCGGCAGTATCGTGGCGATAGCCGATGTCTTTGACGCGCTCACCACAGCCCGCGTATACCGCAAGGTGAATCCCACGCCTCCCGAGGCCATCTCTGTTCTCATCAAAGAGCGGGGCACGAGCTTCAATGCGACCTTGGTGAAGCTCTTTGTGGAGGTGATGGGCATATATCCCGTGGGAACAGTGGTGGCGCTCACCGGCAAACAAGCGGGGGTAGTGTGCCAGCCACCGGCCATCGGCACACCGGTCGATCGTCCGCGGGTGCGAGTGGTGGTCGGAGAAGACTCGGGCAAGATCGTCGACCTGAACCGGCGGGTCGGGGGTAAGTATCTGCGCAGCGTGGTGGCCGTGCTCAATCCCAGTAACGCAGGTCAGATCCCCGCGGTCGATCCGGCGACCCTGGCCACCTTCTAGATGTGGCCGTCGCTCGCTCCCGGCGGGCGTTACAGCTAGCGGCGCTTCTTGTCTCCTACGAACAAGGACACGATCGTCGAGACCACACTGATGATGAGCGCCCCAAGAAACGCGCTCCAGAAGCCGTCCACGTGGAACTCGAGACCGATCAAGTCCACCGTGATCCAGGAGGCCAGCCATAGCATCAGACCGTTGATGACCAGCGTGAAGAGCCCCAGCGTAAGGACGATGAGCCCGCACGAGAAGGCGCGGATGACCGGCCGTATGAAGGCGTTGATCAAGCCGAGAACCAGAGCGACCAGCAGCACCGTCCATATGCGGTGAGGCTCGTTGACGTAGATACCCGGAACGAGCCATGCCGCCACTGCCACGGCGGCGGCCGTGATGCCCCAACGGGTGATGAACTTGGTCACGGTCCTCCTTGTCGCATACGGCTGGGAACGAGCCCGGGCCGGGCGTTGGGCCGGGCGCAGAGGGCAGACTAGCATGCGCATACGGCCGCCGGTAGTATGGCGCGGGGGACCGGCTGCCCGCAGATCCGGGGCAGGTGGCTGAGGCGACACCATGGCGGAAAGGATCCGGAAGAGGCGTGAAAAGGGCTGAGACGGCATCATCTCCGAGCGGGCGGCCGCGGAGCGCCGACACGCTGGCGTTCGCTCTGATGCTCTTCTATCTCCTCTCGACGCTCGCCCTAGCTCTCATGGCCGTGGTCACCACCGAGCTTCAGCAGAGGTTCGCTCTTTCTGGGTCGCAGCTTGGGCTGCTGACCTCCGTTTTCATGTTCGCCTACGGAGCCATCGGGATCCCGGCGGGGACCATGGCGGCTCGTTGGGGAGGCCGGGTGCTCGCGGTGAGCGGCGTGTTGCTCGTGGCGGGCTCCCTGGTCTTCGGTCTGAGTTCGTCGTACGGCGGTTTTTTGATCGGACGCATCCTGCAAGGTCTGGGTGGCGGGATGGTGCTACCGGTCAGCAGTCCGGTGATAGCGCGGAATCTCGTGCCGGAGGCGCGCAACAGAGGGTGGGGTATCTTCGCCATCGGCAAGGGACTGGGGGCGCTTGTAGCTCTACTGCTGATGCCCAGTGTCGCTTCGCTGGGGGGCTTCCGCGCCGTGTTCTTGACGACCGCGGCGATGGCGCTCGTCATCGGGGTGTTGGTGTTCGCGCAACGGCCGGTCAGGGCGTTGCCGGACGAGGTGTCTGAGCCTCCCTCAGTACGCGGTCTGGCGCGTACGCTGGGCGCTGTCTCTCTCAACAGGAGGGTGTTGCTCCTGGGTCTGTTCAACGCGGCCTCGCTGGCGGTCGGGACGGGTGTGTTGACCTGGAGCCCCGACTTCCTTCAAGGTGAGTACGGTTCGAACGCAGGTGTGGCGGCCTATCTCACGGCGGGACTGGCTGTGGCCCAGGTGATCGGAGCGCCGACCGGCGCGGCAGCCGCGATCCGTTGGGGCAGGATGCCCATCATCACCGGGTCGATGGTCGCCATGTCGGTGGTTACCGGCTTGGTCCCCGTGGCGTCCGGACGGGTGTTTGTGTTCGTGCTGGTAGCTCTTGTGGGGTTCTTCAGCTTCACCTACTTCTCCCCGCGCTTCGCCATGATCCCGGAGGTCGTGGCCAGGCCCGAGCAGGTGGGGCCCGCCTCGGGACTCATCAACCTCTTGGGTTTCGGGATAGCGACCTTGGCTCCGTGGTTGTTCGGTTTGGCTCTGGACGGTGGGGCCGGCTATGGGGCGGGCTATCTGATCCTGGGGGCGTTCGGCATGGCGGGGGCTGTCGGATCGCTTTTCTTCAGGGTGTCCGGACGGTCGGAAACCGGAGAGGCGGGCGGCCGAGGCTGACTTGCACTCGGATCGAGCCCGGGGTCAGGATCCCGTCGTCCCCAACGGGTCAGCCGGCGCGCTCGCCCTCTCGACGAGGCTGTCGAGCTTGAAGCGAGCGACGCGCGGTGCCTCCAGAGACTCCCATCGACCTGCGGCGCCCAGCGAGCGGGCGCCGACCTCGAAGTGCAACATGGCTATGCCGCAGTCGAGCCTGCGCGAGATGCCGCTTTCGGGCCCGCTCTCCGTCGTCCAGACAACCACGGCGCCGGGCTCGAACGCGAAGCGCCAGGGCTGCCTGTTGACCGCGGAGGGAGAGATCCTGACGAGCTGCAGGCCCTTCATGGCCCAGGCCGGCCACGTCTCTAGGTCGGACCCTGGGGCGAGCTCTTCCAGAGGTTTGCGACCATGCGCCCTCATCGCACGTTTGAACAGGCGGTCTCGCGCAGGCGGCCGGACGGCCGCGTGGCCAAGGGGAGAAACGGCCAGGACGCGCTCCCCCTTGTCGAGTGTCACGAGGTGTGCCGCAACGTGGCGGTCGAAAAAACCTGCCACCCAGCAGGTCGCCAGTCCCAGCGAGGTCGCCTCGAGGATGACGGCCTCGCCGAGGTACCCCACGCTCTCTTGAACAGCCGGATGATTCTCGGCGCCCACGAAGACGAGGGCGGCTGGTGCTCCCCGCACCCGGCCATAGCTACCCACGATGCCTGTGAAGAGCCCGTCCGGCAGTGTGCGGATCACGACGACCCGGGCCACTTCACTGGCGGGCAGGCCGGTGCAGAACGATTCCAGACGATCGAGCAACGCCGGGTCGACGGGTGTCCCATCGAGCGTCCGGCTGGAGTGCCGCGCCGTGATGGCGGCGGTCCACTCCTCAACGGGCATCTCGGCAAGCGCTGCCGGGAAGCCCGGGCTCTCGGAGGCGATCATGTTCTCCTCGGTGTCATTGCTCGGACTTGATGAGCGCCCTGCCTATGCTCCAAGCATCGCCCACGCGCTCGCCCAGCGACCAATAGCTGTTGTCCGGCATGGTGAGGACGAACGGCCGCAGTTTGGTGACGTCTATCTGGCCGTCGGTCATGATGGCCTCAGTGGCGTATACGCCGGCCACCTCGCCGATGAAGAGATAGTCCTTGGGGAGTTCCACAGTCTGGACGAGACGGCACTCGGCGGTGAGGGGGCATTCCCTGACCATGGGGGCCGATTCGAGGGAGCCCCGGAAGATATCGACGTGAGCCGATTTGTCCACCTGATACCCGTGGACGAGGCCGCAGTAGTCTACGAGTTCCGCCTGGTCGACGCTGGGCACGTTCACGCTGAATTGGCGGGTCTGCTGTATGCCCTTCGCGGTATGTTGCTTGAGGCCCATCGAGACGGCTATGAGCGGAGGCTCGGTATTCACCCTGGTTACCCAGGCGGCGGTCATGAAGTTCGGCTTGCCGTCGGTGGTGGTACCGACCATGACCACCGGCATGGGATAGACGTTGAAGTTCTTTCCGATGTTCTTCTTAGCCATCGTCCCTCCCTACGGGTCTATGAGTCGAGCACGATCTCACCGTCGAGACCGATCATCACGGTGCGGACGGGAACATCCACCCCCGAGCATGCGACGGCCTCCTCGACCAGCCGGCTCAATCCCCCGCAGCAGGGCACGGTCATGCGGGCGATGGTGATGGACTTGGGACGATTGGCCGCTATCAGGTCGACCAGCTTCTTGAGATAGGGACCGGTATCGTCCAACTTGGGGCAGGCGACCACGATCTTGCGGTCCCTCAATAGGTCGGCGTGAAAGCTCCCCCGGGCGAACGCGGTACAGTCGGCCGCCACCAAGAGGTCGGCCTCCTGGAAGTACGGAGCCTCGGGCGAGATGAGATGTAGTTGCACCGGCCACTGTGTGAGTTCCGAGGGCGCAGGCGCGGATGACGCCCCAGGGCCCTGGTGCACCGCGGCGGCCGCCTCGGCTCCCCGGGTGTGCACGACATGCTCGCGTGCGGCCTCGCAGTCGTACTCCTCGCCCTCGCGCTCGACGATAGTGAGGGCGCCTGTCGGGCACACGTCGAGGCAGACCCCCATGCCATCGCAATACAAGTCTCGCACCAAAACGGCCTTACCTTCTTCGTCCAAGGCCAGTGCTCCCTCGGCGCAGGCAGTGGTGCAAAGACCACAGCCGTCGCACAGGTCGCGATCTATCTGGATGATTTTTCTGATGCCCATCGACGGCTCTGGCCTCCTCTTGTGGTCACGGCTCCGGTCTAGGGCGGTTATCGCCCCGGATGCGGCTAGTTGAAACACTCTCGAGGTGCGACCGGCGGTATAGTGTGGCGATGACATCCGAGCCTCTAGCCAAAGTCTTGGACGATGCCCTCACCCCGGCCGGTTACCGTCACAAAACCGCGCCGGTGGGTATCGCGCAACAGCTTGCCTCCGATATGGAGGAGTTGCGCGATAAGGGCTTGCTCAGCAACGACTACTGGCAGAGGTATGGGCGGGCGTTTCGGTTCGATCCTCCCCCTGAGGTCCCCGAACCGCGCACCCTCATCGTGGTCGCCTGGGCATCTCCGGCCGTAAAGGTCGTCTTCCACACAGATGCGGGCCCGCTGGAGACGGTGTTGCCTCCCACCTATTTCTCGCAGGCCGGTCAGGCGCGTTGTCTGGAGATCTTGCGGGAGGTTCTCGGAGGGGCCGGTCACTCGGTGGCGCGCGTGCGGGCTCCCAACAAGCTCTTGGCGGTCCGCACCGGCCTCGCCCGGTATGGGCGGAACAACCTGGCCTACGTGGACAACATGGGTACCTACGCCCGGCTGGACGTCTACTGCACCGACGCCGATCTGCAGGCTCGGGAGCCCGACGCCAAGAGGAACATGATGCTGAGTACGTGCTCGTCTTGTCATGCCTGCCACTTCAGCTGTCCGACAGGCGCGATACCGTATGACGGTACGGTCATCGACGCTCTGCGTTGCCTCACCCATCTGAACGAGAACGAAGGCCCGTGGCCCGATTGGGTGGATCCTCAAGACCACAACGGCTTACTGGGCTGCATGCGCTGCCAGGAGACGTGCCCGGCCAACAGGAGCTTCTTGCGGTTGAAGGCCGTGGTGGCCGAGTTCGACAGGGATGAGACCGCGATCATTCTCGAGGGCCGCACGCCTGAATGTCTGCCGGCCGGCCTGCGGGCCAAGCTCGACCGCATCGATCTGGGCAACGACTCAGTCATCCTGGGCAGGAACCTTCGTGCGCTGTGCGATGCCGCAAGGCCGGTCTTGCCTGCGTGAGATCCGTTATCCGGCCGGCCCGGCACGGACCTCTTGACTTGCCCATCCGCATCATGTATATAAGTAATCATGCAAATAAAGGATAAAAGCGCGACCGATGCTCCATCGTCCATGCCGGGCGACATGCGCCCGCTGTTCGTGCTTCACGCAGAGATGTGCCAGGCTTTGGCGAACGAGCATCGCGTGGCCATCATCTACGCTCTCAAGGATGGGGAGAAATGCGTCGGCGAGTTGGCTGCGGAGCTGGGCATATCTGTGCACAACGTGTCGCAGCATCTCCGAGTCCTCCGTCAGCGTTCGTGCGTGCGCGCGCGCAAGGAGGGACAGACGGTCTACTACTCCATCACCAATCCCAAGTTCATGCAGGCCTGCGCGTTGATCCGCGAGGCCTTACTCGAAGAGCACCGGGCCGAAGAGGAATCTCTCCGCGCCGCCGGGCTCGCGGACCTGTAGAGAATCACCCATCGAGAGGAAGAAGACAGGATGCATACAGCAGACGGCGGTGGTGGACCGGTGGACCTCAGTTCGCTACACGGAGACAAGGTGGTGGATGCGAGGGGTACCTCGTGCCCCGGACCTATCCTAGCGGCCAAGAAGGGCATGCCCGAGGTGAAAGTGGGCGAGATCATGGAAGTGCTGTCCACCGACTTGGGGACGCAGAAAGACCTCCCGGCCTGGGCCAAGAAGATGGGCCATGAGTACCTCGGCTTCGTGGATGATGCGGGCTACGCGAGGCTGTTCGTCAGACGGTTGAAGTAGGCGGCGGAGTACTCCACTTGAGCGAGGGCTTCGTTCCGAAGATATTGGTCTTCTCGACCAACAACATCTCCGACCCGGGCATAGATCTGGCCGGCAGTTCGCACATGCACTACTCGCCGGGCGTGGTGGTGATCAGCATCCCGTGTACCAGCGGCATCAAGCCTGAGTGGGTCTTGTATGCCGTGCAGCAAGGTTTTGACGGGGTGTTCGTCGCCGCCGACGGTGAGGAGTGCGCCTACCTGCCCGACTGTAGCGAGCGTACGGCGAAGATCATGTCAGACGCGCAGGCGCTGCTCCAAGAGCGAGGTCTCGAGCCCCGGCGGGTGAAGATGGCGGCTGTCTGCTCGGTGTGCGCCGAGCCTTTCGCCAACTATATGAACGAGTTCTCCAGGGCGCTCACCGACATGGGGCCTTCGGGAGCCGCGGCAGGCGACGCTTCGGGCTCTGCGGGTCTGGACCCTGGGAGCGCGGCATGAAATACGACGCGCTCGTCGTGGGTGGCGGCATCGGGGGCATGGAGTCGGCCCTCAAGCTTGGCGACATGGGTTACAAGGTCCTCTTGATCGAGAGAGAGGCCAGTGTCGGTGGCAAGATGGTGCTTCTCAGCAAGGTGTTCCCCACCCTTGATTGCGCGAGCTGTATCTCTACGCCCAAGATGGGGGCCACCATCCATCATCCCAACATCACTGTGCTCACGTATGCCGAAGTGGAGAGCATCCGGCGCGGCGAGAGCGGGGATTTCGACGTCCGGGTGAGACAGAAGTCTCGGTTCGTGGATGAAGCGGCCTGCACAGGGTGCCGTCTATGCGAGGTGGTCTGCAATGTCGCGGTGCCCGATGACTTCGACGGTGGGCTGATCGCCCGGCGGGCTGCCTACATCCCTTTCCCACAGGCGGTGCCCAAGAAGGCGGTCATCGAGCGGGAGGGGACGTCCCCGTGCACCGCGGCGTGTCCCGCCGGGATCAAGCCGCACGGCTACATCGCCCTCATCCGCAGTGGCGAATACGAGAAGGCGTTCCAGCTGGTATGCGAGGCGACTCCCATGGTGGCCAGTCTGGGGCGGGCCTGCTACGCCCCGTGTGAATCCGAATGCACTCGGGGCCGCCTCGAAGGTCCCGTGCCTATCCGGAGACTGAAGCGTTTCATCGCCGACGTGCACCACGCCAAGGAAAGTGAAGCGGTCGAAGCGCCTGCACGCAACGGCAAGAAGGTCGCCATAGTCGGTGCGGGCCCTGCGGGTCTTACGGCTGCCTGGCAGCTCGCGCGCCGCGGATATCAGGTGAAGGTCTTCGAGGAGGCGGCTCGTCCTGGTGGGATGCTGAGCCTGGCTCTGCCGGCCTTCCGGTTGCCGGACGAGGCCGTTGACCAGGATGTTTCCAACGTGACGGCTCTGGGAGTGGAGATCGAGACCGGTTCGCGAGTGGACGATCTGGAAGCGCTCGCGCAGGCGGGCTATGACGCGGTGTTGTTGGCCACGGGCACGCACCGCAGCGCAGAACTGCACATGCCGGGCGAGGAGCTGCCTGGGGTATTGAAGGCCCTGGAGTTTCTGCGGGCGGCTAGGACGGGACAAGAGATCGATTTGCGTGGCAAGACGGTGGCCGTCGTGGGTGGCGGGAATGTGGCTATCGACGCGGCTCGTGTCGCGTTGCGCTTGGGCGCCGCCGGCGTGCAGGTGGTCTACCGCCGAACGCGTGACGAGATGCCCGCCAACGCCTGGGAGATAGAGGAAGCCGAGCAAGAGGGAGTGGAGTTCCTCTACTTGGCGGCGCCGGTGGCCTGTACGGGCCAAGCCGGCGTCGAGTCGTTGGTCTGTCAGCCGATGGAGCTCGGCGAGCCTGACGAGAGTGGCCGTCGCAAGCCTATCCCCACCGACTCGGCTCCCCTTGAGGTCAGGGCCGAGAACAATGCGGCCTCTGGTGGGGTGGCCGCCGATCTGCAGGAAGCCCTCGGTGAGCGCCCAAAGGGGCTCGTGGTCATAGTGGCCGCGGGTCTTCGCCCGGATGCGGACGCCTTTGGGCTGCCGCTGAACAACGATGGCACGATCCAGGTAGACCCCATCACCCTGCAGACGAGCATCCCGCACGTTTTCGCAGCGGGCGACGTGGTGGATGGTCCTTCGTCCATCACCGAGGCGGCCGGCAAAGGCCGGCGGGCAGCCTTAATGATCGACAAGTGGCTCCGGGGCGAGCCTCTGGATGCCGCAGGACTGGACGATGTGCTGCCGGTGGTGGACAAGGACGCGGTGTTGGCCAGGCAGGCCTCCTACACCGTCATAGAGCCTTGGCCCAACGGTATGGCCTCGTCCGGAGGTCCGCTGGATTTCAGCGAAGTCGAACCGCCCATGACCGAGGAAGAGGCGCTGCAGGGCGTGAGCCGCTGCCTGGATTGCGGGGTCTGTTCTGAGTGTGGAGCATGTGTGGCCGTGTGTCCGGCCGATTGCATCCATCTCGACATGGCCGGCTATGAGATGCAGGCCGAGGTCGGGACGGTCATCCTTGCCACGGGCTTCGAGCTCTTTGCTGCCGACGCCAAGCCTCAGTACGGGTATGGGCGCTACAAGAACGTCATCGGCGGCATGCAGATGGACCGTCTGCTTGCTCCCACCCGGCCCTACAACGCCGTGGTACGCCCCGGCGACGGCAGGATCCCCGACAACATCGCCTACATCCTCTGCACGGGGTCGCGCGACGATACCGTGGGCAATCCCCTATGCTCCAAGATCTGCTGCATGTATTCCATCAAGCAGAACCAGTTGATCATGGGGACTCTGCCGCTGGCCGACGTCACTGTGTACTACATGGATATCCGGTCGGTCGGCAAGGGCTACGACGAGTTCTACGAGCAGGCCAAGGACATGGGCGCCAACTTCGTGCGGGGGAGGATCTCTGAGATCACTGAGACTCCAGAGGGCAATCTGATCCTTTCATACGAGGACATCGAGAACGGTGGGGGTCTGGTCCAGACCGAGCACGATCTGGTGGTGCTGGCCGTGGGCGTTCAACCGAGCGCTGAACTCGAGCGTATGTTCCCCGACGGCGGGCCCTCGCTCGACGAGCACTTCTATGTGGGCGAGGTCAACGAAGACCTCGATCCCGGTCGCACCGACATGCCCGGCGTCTTCGTGGCGGGCGCTGCCGCGGGAGCCAAGGACATCCCCGACTCGATACTCCATGCCGGCGCCGCTGTCGCTCAGGCGGCCGCCTACCTCGAGAAAGCGAAGGTGACGGCGTGAGCGGGCGAAGGATCGGTGTCTACGTGTGCGGCTGCGGCGGCAACATATCCGACTACGTCTCCATTGACGACGTGGTGACGGCCGTCAAAGACGAGCCCGACGTGGTCGTGGCCCGCACCGCCATGTTCACCTGCTCCGACACGACTCAACAAGAGATCATCCAGGACATCGAGGAGCAACAGCTCGACGGCATAGTGGTCGCTTCGTGCTCGCCGAAGCTGCATACCTTCACTTTCCGCGAGATGTCAAAACGCGCCGGACTGAATCCTTACGAGTACACGCAGGTGAACATCCGCGAGCAGTGCTCGTGGACCCACACCGACGACACGGCGGGCGCCACCGAGAAGGCCGCCCGTTTGGTCCGGGCCGGCATAGCACGCACCCGGCTCACAGAGCCTCTGGAGCCCATCGTCGTGGAGACGGTGCCCAAAGCGGTGGTCATCGGGGGCGGCATCGCCGGTCTGCGGGCGGCACTGGGGTTGGCCGAGATAGGTATCGCAGTGTTCGTGGTGGAGAAAGAGCCCGAGCTGGGCGGCTGGGTGGGCGGATTCGGCGAGATGTATCCCCATGGCAAGAACGGCCGCGAGTTAGTGGCCGGGCTTGTGGACCAGGTCCGGGGGCGCTCTGACATCACCATCTTCACGGATTCAGAGGTGGTCGGCAAGTCGGGGAGCTTCGGCAACTACGAGGTCGCCATCAGGGTGAACGGTGCTTCTGCCGAGACCCTCACCGTGCAGGCCGGCTCCATCGTCGTTGCGACGGGATTCGACTCATATGCGCCCGAGCCCGGCGAGTTCGGCTACGGCCTCGAGGGCGTGGTGACGCTGCCTGAGTTCAAACGTCTGCTGGACGCATCCGAAGGACCTCTGGAATACGCCGGCAGGCCGGTCAGGAGCATTGTGTACATATACTGCGTGGGGAGCCGGCAGTCCGAGGGCAACGAGTATTGCTCGCGGTACTGCTGCACCGCGGCGGTCCACGCGTCACTGCAGGCGACCGGGCTGGCGACCGGCGTGCAGTCGGCCGGTGCACCGGGCGCCGGTTCACGTGGCGCCGCCGAACACGGCGCTGCTCCCATACGCCAGTACCACCTCTACCGCGACATGCGCTCCTATGGCAAATATGAGCTCCTCTACAACGAGTCGCGGCAGAAGGGCGCCATGTATCTGCGCTTCCCCGACGACGAGCCTCCGGTGGTCACCCCGGCGGACGGCACGGCCACTGTCGCGGAGCAGGAGACCGGATACCGTCTGACGGTCACATCGAAGGATCTGCTCACGGGCGGAGCCGAACTGGCCATCCCCGCCGACCTGGTTGTGCTGGTCACCGGTATGGTGCCGCGCGAGAACGGCGATCTGATCGGGACTCTCAAGCTGCCTGTGGGCAACGATGGTTTCTTCAACGAGATCCATCCCAAGTTACGGCCCGTCGAAACCGTGGTGGACGGCGTGTTCATCTGCGGCGCCTGCCAGAGCCCCAAGAATTCAGCGGAGGCGGTCGCGTCCGGTCTGGCGGCCGTCACGCAGAGTGCCGCCATCCTCAAGCGTGGATACGCCGAGCTCGACCCGCTCATCGCCGTGGTCGACACCGATGCGTGCGAGTGGTGCGGGCTGTGTTTAGAGGCCTGTCCGTACGGCGCTCCCCGGGATGCCGAGGAGGACGGCAAGGGGGTGGCCGTCATCGACCGGGCGGCCTGCAAAGGCTGCGGTGGCTGCGTCCCGGTCTGCCCCAAGAACGCCATAGATCTGCTTGGCTATACCGACGCGCAGATGCGGGCCATGATCGACGGTCTACTCCAGGAGCTGACACCATGCCAGACGTGAGCCAGGCCGCCGGCCGGGCCGCGGAGCGTCCCGCCGGCCGGGACCTACGGGAAGTCATCCGCGATGAACATCTCATGCGCCGCCGCATCCTGGAAGTGCTTGGAGAGGGGCCCCTGACCATCCCCGAGATCGCCGAAGCCCTGGAGAGGCCTTCGCATGAGGTCCTCCTGTGGGTCATGGGAATGCGCAAATACGGTCACGTCGCCGAGATCAAAGAAGCCACCGACGAGGGCTTCTACCAGTACCAGGCCGTGAAGAGGGAGGAGGCATGAACGCTCCAGCAGACGGCGTCATCCTCGTCAGGCCGGGACTTGCGGCCGAGGTGGGGACGCACGACGAGTTCGATGCCTCTGCCTGCATGAACTGTGGAGTCTGCACCGCCGTGTGCCCCATGGGTATCGAGATATTGCCTCGCAGGCTGTTCCGCTATGTGCTCTTGGGCATGGAGGAGCAGGTGTTCGACGAGACCGAGAGCATCTACTCGTGCCTCCTCTGCAAGATGTGTGAGGTCAACTGCCCCGTGGGCGTGCATATCGCCGAGAACGTGCGGGCGCTGCGCCATCACATCAATCGCAAGGTCTTCGGGCTTTAGGAGACAGGCCATGTCTTTACCAACAGGCGACGTCATCGGCATCCTGGCGGACAATCTCCGTCTGCGTAGGTCGGTGTTGCCTATATCGGGCCGCAATGCCACTCGCTGGGCCCGCGGGCTCGATCTGAAGAGCGGTGGCGAGACCGTCCTCTACACGGGCATGATGTACCAGCTCATCCCCTATATCGAAGGCCTCGTGAACGCCGTGTCGAGGTTAGGCGACTCGCCCCTGGCCCGATTCACCCCTCTTGGCCGCAGGATCAACCGGCTGGTGAACATCAGTGCCTTCATGGTCCGGCCGCCTGCCCGAGTGAAGGCGGAATACGATCAGGTCCCCAGGGATGTGGCCCGGCTGCTGCAACAGGCCGGCGTGGAGTTCGGCTATCTCTACAAAGACGATCTGTACTCGGGGGCGCTCGCCTACGATCTGGGCGCCGATGAGGTCGTGACCGAGCATGCGCGCAGAGTCCATGAGGTGCTCAAGAGACGCGGCGTCAAGACGCTCATCACCATAGACCCACATACCACCAACATGATGCGCTCGGTGTATCCCAGACTGATCCCCGAATACGACATCCAGGTTAAAAGCTATCTGGAAGTCCTTGTCGAGAGGGGATTCGGGGCCGCGGACGGGGCCGCGGGGCAGGCGGTCACCGCGGGGCAGGCGGTCGCGACTGGCAAGAAGCTCGCAGGCGAGGTCGTCATCCACGACCCGTGCGTCTTCGCCCGTTACGAGGGCATCTTGGACGAACCACGAGTGCTTCTTGCCGCTACCGGGCTGATGGTCAGAGAGCCGGAAAAGTCAGGCAAGATGACCTGGTGTTGCGGCGGACCGGTCGAAGCGCTCTACCCCGAGAAGGCCCGAGCCAACGCCGAGAAACGGGCGGGGCAGCTCACAAACGTGTGCAGCGACGTGGTCACCATGTGTCCCATGTGTTTCGTCAACCTGAGCACGGCCGCTCCTGAGGGCGTCGCCTTTCACGATATCTCCCACTACTTGGCCCGCGCGTTCGTATCCTGATCCGCGTTTTCAGAGGAGAAGCAGAGTGGACACCACCAAGAAGACCATCATCGTATTCAGCGGCGATCTGGACAAAGCCATGGCTGCTTTCATCATCGCCAACGGCTCGGCGGCGATGGGCGACCAGGTCACTATGTTCTTCACCTTCTGGGGGCTCAGCGTGATCCGGAAGCCCAGCAAGGTCAAGACCGCGGGCAAGACCTTTCTACAGACCATGTTCGGCAAGATGATGCCTCGCGGTACGGCAAGGCTGGGTCTCTCCAAGATGAACTTCGCCGGCATGGGCGCTCCCCTCATGAAGAAGGCCATGAAGGCCAAGAATGTCATGACTTTGGATGAGCTCATAGCCAGCGCGCGTGAGGAAGGGGTGAGGCTCGTGGCATGCACCATGTCCATGGACGTGCTCGGTTTCACCAAAGAAGAGCTACTGGACGACATCGAGTACGGGGGCGTCGGCTCCTACCTAGGCCACGCCGACGAGGCGAACGTCAACCTCTTCATCTAGGGGTTGTCGGCTCGCGCTTTCGCGGCGGCTTTCGCGGCGTGGTCGGCCAACCTCTGCATGGCCGAGGCTCTGGCCGCGAGAGATGCGGCCGCCATTTCCAGCGCCTCGATACCCGCCTGCGTGATCACGTAGACCCGTCGGCTGGGACCCGCCTCGGGGGTCTGCCATGTGGAGCTGACCAATCCCTGCTCTTCGAGTTCGCGGAGCAGACGATACATGCTCCCCGGGTCGATGCACACCAGGTCTGAGGCAAGCCCGCCTATCTGCTCGACCAGGTCATACCCATGGGTCGTCGTCTCTGCCAGCGAGGCCAGTATGGAGGTCTCGAGCACGGCGCGCCGGTAACGGCCTCCACCGGCGCCACCACCCGGTCCGCCGCCCGCAGCGCGTCTCGTGCCCCCGAAGAAGCCCGGACCTGTGTCTGGACCTGTGCCGGCTCCCCCGGCCTGTCCCGCTGCCGCTCCGGCGCCTCTTCGGCCTCTGCCCTGGGGATTCCCGCTGCTCTTACCCATGGTCGCTCTCGACCTCGTCTCTCGTCACTCGCCCCAGCATGAAGTCATCGATCGCCTTGTGGAGGGCGGTCGCGGCGTGATTGGAGCAGTGCTGTTTTGGCTCAGGCAGACCACCGAGAGCGACCATGATGTCAATGTCGTCGAGCATAGAGGCCTCCTCCATCGTCATGCCGGTCGCCAGCTCGCTCATCATGCTGCAGGTGGCGATGGCAGCCGGGCAGCCGAACACCTTGTACTTCACCTCCGCCAGCAGATCGCCTTCAACTCGGATCCAGACCTTGAAGTAGTCTCCGCATTCGGGGTCGCCCACTGTTCCCACGCCGTCGGGGTTCTCGATCTCCCCGACGTTGCGTGGGTTCAGGAAGTGCTCGACGCTCAGTGGTCGCACACGTTGTCCCCGGTCACAAGCGTCCCACTCAGGTACTGCCGCACCACCGCCTCGGGCTCTGCCGAGGGAGCTCCGATGATGACGCTGACTCCTTGTTCTGTGAACAACTGCTGAGCCCGTGAACCCATGCCACCGGCGATGATGAAACCGGCTCCCTTGTCGGCCAACCATGCGGGCAGCAGACCGGGCTCGTGTTCCGGGGCCGGGATGGTGGTCTTGTTCAGGATCTGCTTCGACTGTGGGTCGACGTCCACAAGCGTGAATTCTTGGCAGTGGCCGAAGTGGGCGCACAGGACGCCGTCACTCGTGGGCACGGCGAACCGCTGCACGGCGTCGATGTCCGCGGCCGGAGACGCTCCTGCGGCCGCCGCTGCGGAGCAAGACGCCGTCGCTGCGGGGCAGGATGCCGCTCCGGGGCAGGATGCCGCCACCGCGTCGTCGGCGGGCTCGTCCTCGAGTGCGAGGATGAACGGCAAGGCCTTCGCGAACTCCTGAGCCGCCGGGCTCTTGGAGTAGTGGTATATGTACGGACGGCCGGAGTCACCCGCTTCAACGATCGCGGGGTCGAGGGGGACGCTGGCCAACAGCGGCACTCCGGCCTTGGCTGCCATATCGGCGCCGCCGCCCTTGCTGAAGACGTTCGTCACCTCACCGCACTTCGGGCAGACGAACCCGGCCATGTTCTCGATCACGCCCAGCACCCTGAGGTCCAGAAGGGAACAGAAACTGATGGACCGTCGGACATTGTTGAGGGCCGTCTGCTGCGGGGTGGTCACGATGATCGCGCCGGCCATCTTGCCGATGGCCTGGCAGACCGCCAGTGGCTCGTCGCCCGTGCCGGGCGGCGAGTCGATGATCAGGTAGTCGAGTTCGCCCCATTCGACCTCGCCCAGGAACTGCTCGATAGCGACCGCCTTCATAGGGCCGCGCCACACGACGGCGGCGTCCTCTTCGCCGAGCAGAAAGGCGATGGACATCACCTTGAGGTTCTCGCCCACTTCCACGGGATGAAGCGTCTCTCCTTCGATCGTGACGGGCGAGCCGTTCAGGCCGAGCAGTTGGGGGACCGTGGGCCCGTGTAGATCGACATCGAGAAGACCCACGCGCTTGCCCTCGAGGGCAAGCGAGGTGGCCAGATTGACCGAGACGGTGCTCTTGCCAACACCGCCCTTGCCCGATAGGACTATGATCTTATGCTTGATCTGGCTCATCTTCTCCCGCACCGCGGGCGCCCGATCGTTGCCTTGCTGTGATTGGTGCGCGCAATCCATGCTTATGCCTCTGCTTTCTTTAACATCTCGTCGAGTCTTTGCCACATGTCTCGTATCTGATCGGCGGCCTGACTGCCGCCGTACTCCACAGGAGCTCGTGTGCGGCGCACAGGTACAGAGCCACCCGGGCCGTCAACGAGCGCGAGGTCGAGCCCCGATCACGGGGGCCAGAGCCGAAGCCTCGTTCCTCATCGGAGTGACGAGTTTACCCGAGTTCTCGCTGCCGATGTACACGCCTCGCACCTACGACCCTCATAGTCCCTCGAGCTCTCTGATTCGCTGCTCGATAGTCTCCAGCACCGACTTCAACCGTTCGGATTCGCTCTTGAGAAGGGCGACCTCCTCGTCGGGTCCAAGGATGTTGTCGGGTCCCGGCGGTTCATGTGTGGCCGGTGCCCCTTCGGCGACGCAGATACGGTCACAGCAGCCGTAGCCGCCCCCCGTCTTGCACCCACACTTGGCACCGAGTGGGCCGGTCACATCTCCTTTGGGCATCTTGAGTCTCCTTGATACACGCCGGTGCGTCGACGGCCGGCACCGCATATGAGCCACGGTCTACCAGTGGCCGTCCACGTCGGCGGCCGGGGCCTGCTCGAGACTTCCCGCCTCGAATCGGTCGATCGCTTCCGCAACGGTTCCCGCCGGGGCCAGATAGACTTCGACGCCGGCGGCGTTGAGCGCCCTGAAGGCCTTCGGGCCGCAGTGCCCGGTAAGAAGCACGGTGGCTTCGTTGTCGATGACTCTCTGGGCTGCCTGGATCCCCGCACCCTGTTCGGCGTTCATGCCGGCCAGGTTGTCAACAGGGAGTACGGTCCGCTCCGGGAGGTCCACCACGAGCAGGTAGTGCGCCCGCCCGAAGCGCTGATCCACAGCGCTCGAAAGATCAGGGCCTGCCGATGTCACGGCTATTCTCACGTCGTTCTCCTCTCTTCTCAGGGTGCACGGTAACGGCCGCGCGTCCCACTTCGATCACTCCGTCCACGGCCGCCGCCCGCGCCACCGCCGCCTCCGCACCCCGGACCCTGGCCGCCTCGCGGGCCTTGTCCCTTCCCTTGGCCTCTTCCTCCTCCACGACCTTGTCCAGCTCCGCGACCTGGACCTCTACCAAGGCCGGATGCCGCAGAGCCGTCGCGGCTATCGGTCGGCGGCGTATCAGGTGCGAAGCTTCGTTTGACGTCAAGGGCGAATCCCACCAGACTCAGGAGCCCTGAAAAGAATCTCTGGGCGGGTGTGATAGAGCTCTGGGCGGGCGCGACAAGGGGAGGTGCAACGTCGGGGATGATGGCCGGCAGTCCGGCCTTCTCCGTGCGAACGGGAAGCTCGTCAGGCTCCATGATGATAGCGCTCGTGAGACACGCATCCACGCATCGTCCACACGAGGTACAGAGGTTTTCGTCGATGAAGGCGGTGTCACCGCGCATGGTGATCGCCTCGCGGTTGCAGCTGTCTATGCAGACCCCGCAGCCTGTACAGAGGTTCTCGTCGACGTACACCATGTCAGCCTCACATCTATATGCAGTTAGCATCTATATGAAAACATCATCAGTTCCCAACGTCAAGGGGCCGGCTTATCCGTGGAGCCGGTAGGCGCATAGAAAGTGCGGCCTGCCAGCGTCTCCGGGCTGATCTGCTTCTCCGCGAGGAGGATGTCCAGGCGCTTCAAGACATCCAGCACGTGCAGGCCAAGCCCGGCCGCGATATCGTCGGCCGTGCACGGACGCCTGGCCAGTAGGGCAAGGATGCCGGCATCGTCGGTCGCTCCGGCGGCGTGGTGTTCCGACCTGCTCTTGGTGAAGTCGCAGATGACCTCGACATCACGCGAGAACAGGCCTGCGAGGGCGTGCATGCGCTCTTCCGGCAATGCGTGCACGAAGCCCTCGACCGGAGGGCGGCTGGCCGTGTTCAGCTGGACCCGGGTCGGAGCGATCTGCTCAACCAGCTGCGCGATTTTCTCGACCTGCGAGGGCGTGTCGGTCAAACCTGCCAACAGCATGACTTCCAGCCACACTTGCCCGTCGAAGCGCCCGGTGAAGGCGGCGAGCCCGTCGACCATGAGATCGAAGGAGATCGACGGGTCGGGACGGTTGACCTGCTCGAACATCTCCGCGTCACCAGCGTCGAGCGACGGGAGTACCAAGTCTGCCTCCGAGAGCTCTTCCTGTACTTCTTCCATCCACAACAGCGAACCGTTGGTGATCATCGCCACAGGAATGTCGGTCATCCCTTTGATGAGCCGGATGAGCCGGCCGATCCCGGAATGCAGCGTGGGCTCGCCCGACCCGGCAAGGCTTATGTAGTCGGGAGTGTCTCCCGCCGCCAGATGGCGCGCGATCCCGGCCTGCACCGCGTCGACAGGGACGTATTCGCGTCGCTCGGTCGTCTTGTTGGTCGTACGCCCAAGCTGGCAGTAGACGCAATCGTAGGTGCACGTCTTATAGGGTACGAGGTCTACGCCCAGTGACCGGCCCAGCCGCCTTGACGGGACCGGTCCGTAGATGTAGTCGTCGACGTGTTGTGTCGTGCTCACTACCTCTCCCGGGAGTACGGCCAGGCCATGATGCCACCCTCCATGACCCGCACGTTCTTCCAACCATTCGCCTCGAGAACCAGCGCGGCTTCGTAACCTCGCAGGGAGATCTTGCAGAAGCAGATGATCTCGGCGTCTTTGTCCTCGGGTAGTTCGTGCAGGCGTTTACGCAATGCACCAAGCGGTATCAGCGTCTCGCCGATACCCAACCGCATGGCCTCGAACTCGTCGGGATTGCGTACGTCAAGAAGGAAAACGGGCGCCTTCGAATCGATCTTGCTCTTGACCTCGACCGATGAGATGCCCTTGAGCCGGCCTTTCAACTTGTTTTGCATCAGGTGGGCCGTAGCGATGAAGTGGTCTATGGCCAGCGAGAACGGTGGCGCGTACGGTAGGTCGGAGTTGACGAGGTCTTCGACCGTGAGCCCGCCCTGGATAGCCATGGCCCACTGCGCGATCTGTTTAGATACCGCGCCTGGGCCGACACACTGGGCGCCCAATACACGTCCGGTGGAGCGGTCGGCGATCATCTTGGTGACCAACAGCTTGCCTTCCATGAAGCCCGGTTTGTCAGGGCTTGCGTTGATCACGGTCATGATGTCATCAAAGCCGTTGGCGCGGGCTGTGCGCTCGGAAAGCCCCGTGGTGCCCGCGGCGTAGTCGAATATCTTGCAGATGCCGGTGCCGATACTCCCTGGGAAGGTCACGGTGTTGCCGAGCACGGCGTTCTCGCCGGCCACGCGTCCCTCGAGATTCGCCAAGTCTCCGTAGGGGGCGTGCACCTGCTTGCCGGTGATCAGGTTCTTGATCTCCACGCAGTCGCCGGCCGCGTAGATACTGGGGTCAGACGTCTGCATGTACTCGTTGACGACGATGCCCCCGGTAGCGCCGATGTCCAGGCCCGTTTCGCGCGCCAGCTTGCTGTTCGGCTTCACGCCGATGGCGATCACAGCGAGCTCGCAAGGGAGCTCGGTCCCGTTGGCCAGCTTGACTCCCACCAGCTTGCCGTTCTCACCCAGGAAAGCCGCCAGGCCGTTGTCGGTGAAGACGTTGATCGACTGGCCCAAGTGCATCTCGATGAGCTTGGCCATCTCCCAGTCGAGAAAGGTGAGCAGCTGAGGCAGGAGCTCGACCACGGACATCTCGATACCGGCCAGATGCAGCGCCTCGCATGTCTCGATGCCGATAAGACCGCCGCCGATGACCACCGCCTTCGTGATGGTCTTGTCGTCGCGTATCTTGCGCAGATAATCGGCATCGCGGATGGTCTGAAGAGTCGTGATGCCCTCAAGGTCGCTTCCAGGCACCGGTGGGATGTTGGGGAGCGCGCCGGTCGCCAAGACCAGCGAGTCATACGGAACCTCGTCGGTCGCGCCGGTTCTGAGATCGCGGCAGAGCACGGTCTTCTTCGTCCGGTCGATGGAGAGCGCCTCGGTCTCGGTACGTGCCACGACGTTCTTGGCGTTCATATAGTAGATGGGGTCGCGGACAACTCCGGTCGCGCTACAGAGCAGCGCATTGCGGTCGTCGAAGAAACCGCCCACATAGTAGGGGTAACCGCACGAAGCCATCGAGAGCTCAGGGATCTTCTGTATGAGAGTGATCTCCGCGTTCTCGTCGATGCGCCTGGCTTTCGCGGCGGCCTTGGGGCCGGCCGCAGAACCGCCGATGACTACTATCTTCTTTCGGTCGCTCATGTGAGGTCCTTTCGTCATGGAAATTCATTACAGCCGGTACCCCGTTTTGCGCAAATGTACTACTATCTAGATGCAGTTACCAGTTAGATTATCTCCGCACCTATGGAGGCTCCTATGATCATCGACGATCTGCGAGACTACCTCGCGTCCGCCTTTGCCGAGCAGCGTCTGGCCGATGTCCGCATAGGCCTGGGCTACACGGCCGTGATGCTTGAAGACGGCAACGTGGGTGTCGCCTATACGGCAAGAGAGAACGCCTCTCCCGGGTGCTCGGTCTTCATGGGGCGGCGGCCCCTGGTCGGCAGGAGCACCACGGAGATCCTGGAATACCTGGGGTCTGACGACGGAGTGGAGCGTACTGTGGGCTTGGCTGTCGGCAACGCGCTCGCGAACAGGCCGGGAGCGGGGCAGCAGGCGGGGGATATCCTCGAGACCCTCTCCGTTGGTTTTCTCGACCGGGTGGGCATGGTCGGCTTCTTCGGTCCTCTCGTGTCTCCTATCGAGAAACGCGCCCGCGAACTGGTCATCTTCGAGCGCACCATGACCCGCTCAGAACGCGTACTACCGGCGGAGAAGGCTCTCGAAGAGCTGCCCCGGTGTGACGTTGCGGTGATCACCTCCACGGCGTTCATCTTCGGCGGCATGGATGGTCTGCTCGAGGCGGCCTCGTCGTGTCGGGATGTGGCGCTGGTCGGAGCTTCGACCCCGCTCGTGCCCGATTTCTTTGCGCCGCTGGGAGTCAAGCTCCTCTCCGGCATCACCGTCACCGATCCGTCCAGCATCCTGCAGATCGTGAGCGAGGGCGGCGGGATGGGGTTCTTTGGGCGGCACATAAAGAAGGTGAACATGCGGCTCTGAGACGTCCCAGTTGGGATACAGAATGCCCTGAAGAACTTGACTGGCGGCGGCGCCTCGTGATACATCTATATATCTAGATGAAGCGGGCCTGTCTAGGTTATCGATTCCAGGGCTACGTATCTACAAGGAGCACGATGGTCTCATCGTCGGGGGGTCTGGCCGAGGAGCGTCGCAAGCGGTTCGATGACGCCATCCGTCTTGACGTACCCGATAGAGTGCCGCTTGAGATCAACTTCGGCTACTTTCCAGCCAAGTACTGTGGCATCAGTTACTCGGCGTCCTATTACGACTACGACGCATGGCTGTCGGCGTGCAAGAAGACCGTGCTCGACTATGGCGCTGATATCAGCAGCGTGCAGCAGTTCTTCCCCGGGGTCATCCTGGAACAGATCGATCCTCACGTCATAAGATGGCCGGGCCGGGGCGGTTCGCCCATTCAGTCTCACCAGATAATCGACGGCGAGTACATGCTCGAAACCGAGTATCCCCACCTCATCGCCGACCCTACCGACTTCGTGTTCCGGCGTTACATGCCACGCATGTCTGGGGCCATGAAGGCGTTCGCCTCGGCTCCACCTCTGCCCGCCGCGGAGATGGGCCATCGTACCGTTCTTGGCTTGGCCGAAATACTGACCGCTCCTGAGTTGGCGCCCACCATCGAGAAGCTTCAGAGCATCGGACGGGAGTATCGCGAATGGAGTCCCAAGCTGGCTGCCTTCAACCAGGAGATCGAAGATCTGGGCTTTCCTCCCCTGGCCGACCGTCTGACGTTGGCTCCCTACGATGTGATAGCGGACAACCTCCGGGGTATGCGGGGCACCATGATGGATCTGTACAGACGCCCCGACGAACTGGCCGACGCGTGCAGGACTGTTCTGAAGGTCGTGCTCGATCGCATCGGCGGGCCGGTCGAGGGCGGAGTGAACAGGGTGGCCATCCCGTTGCACTTCGGCTCGGAGGGCTTCTGTTCTCGCGAGCAGTTTGAGACTGTCTACTGGCCTACCCTTAGAGATCTGATCCTGGGGCTCATCGATAAGGGCCTCACACCTCTTGTCATGACAGAAGGCGATTACACCTCCCGGCTCGAGTATTTGCTGGAGATACCGAAAGGGAAGGCCTTCGTGCACTTCGACAGCACCGACATGTTCAGGGCCAAGGATGTCCTTGGCGGGCACCTGTGCATCAGTGGGAACGTACCGGTGTCGATCCTTCTCGGAGGGACGCCCGACGAGGTGAGAGAGGTGGCCAAGAAGCTCATCGATCACTGCGGTCGCGACGGTGGGTTCGTCATGTCTACGCGCACCCCGGTGGACGACGCGCGGCCCGACAACCTGAAGGCGTTGATAGACTTTACTGTAGAGTATGGCGCATATGCCTGACGGACTGCTACAGTGCGGCTGAACTCTGGCCCCGCGGCTTTGGGAGACGCGAGATGACTTCCTACATAATCCGGCGAGTCCTCTGGGGAGTGTTGGTCCTATTCCTCGTGTCGGTGATCGTGTTCTTCTCGGTCCGTCTGCTGCCGGGCGATCCGGTGCTCATGTTCGTGGCGCAGCAGTCAAGCGGTTCGGGGATGACCGAGGAGCATCTCGAGAAACTGCGGATAGAGCATGGCTTGGACAAGCCGGTCGTGGTGCAGTTCGGAAACTGGATCAAGGGGATCGTCACCGGAGACCTGGGCAAATCGATTCGCTACAGGACGGATGTTGCTTCACTGCTCACGGACTTTTTACCTGTGACGCTCATCTTGGGCTTGATTTCTGTTGTCCTCAGTACCGTCTTGGGGGTCTTTCTGGGGTTGATGGCCGCCATACGACGAAGTACGTGGGTCGACACGGTGGTGACCATCATCTCGTACATAGGGCTTGTCATCCCCGTCTTCATGTTGGGCTTCATCCTGATCTACGTGTTCGGGCTCAAGTTGGGTTGGCTGCCTATCGCCGGCTACAAGCTCCCGTGGGTGGACTTCGGGGCCAGCGTGAAATACAGCGTCATGCCCGTGGCGTGTCTGGCCGTGACGCCTTTGGCCGTCACGGCTCGCCAGATGAGGTCGAGCGTGCTCGAGGTCAACAACATGGACTACGTGCGCACCGCGTGGTCGAAGGGTCTTAGGGAGCGGCTCGTGGTCACCAGACATATCCTCAAGAACAGCCTCGTACCGGTTATCACGCTTCTAGGTATCAGCATCGGCATCATCTTCGGTGGGTCGGTCATTGTCGAGAGCATGTTTGCCATCCCCGGCATGGGCCGGCTCCTCGTGCAGAGCGTGTTCAACCTCGACTACGTAGTCATCCAGGGCGGCACTCTCATCATCGCCGCTATGATCATTCTGGTGAACCTGATAGTCGATATCTCGTACGGTTGGTTCGACCCGAGGATCCGCTATGAGTGATATCTCCACCGTCCAAGAACCCGAGGTCACCGTTCCCCCACGCATAAGCGAGTGGAAGCGTTTCCGCCGCATCTTCTTCCAGCGCAAGTTGGTGACGTTCGGGCTCGTCGTTCTGGTGATCCTGGTGTTGGTGGCGATCTTCGCCCCCCTCATCGCTCCTAGCGACCCATACAAGAACGAGATGTCGCAGTCTTTGCAGGATCCGAGTTGGAACCACCTCCTCGGTACCGACAACCTTGGCCGGGACACGCTCAGTCGCCTGATCTATGGGGCGAGGACCGCGCTTTACGTAGGTTTCGGAACGGTGCTCGTATCGGCCGTGATCGGCATGATCCTCGGACTGCTCGCCGGCTACCTTGGCGGTGTCGTCAACGGAA
Source organism: Actinomycetota bacterium (assembly GCA_036795215.1). Lineage (GTDB taxonomy): Bacteria > Actinomycetota > Thermoleophilia > RBG-16-64-13 > RBG-16-64-13 > RBG-16-64-13. Next base: position 62,658 of record DAIRFC010000004.1, read on the forward strand.
TCATCATGCGTGTCATGGACGCCTTGATGGGTTTCCCGATGCTCGTTCTCGCCTTGTTGCTGGCCGCGGTGCTCGGGGGAGGTCTTCAGAATGTCGTCATTGCTCTGGCCATCGCGACTTTGCCCGGCTACGTCCGGTTGATGTGCGCCGAGACCATGAGTGTGAAAGAGAACGAATACATCTTGGCTCAACGCGCTATCGGCGCGAAGGGTTTTCGCACGATGATGAAACACGTGTTGCCCAACGCCTTCCAGCCGAGCTTGGTCTTGATCACCACCATGTTGGGGAATGTAATCCTGGCGGAAGCCGGCCTCAGTTTCATCGGCATCGGTATCCAGCCGCCCGGGGTGGCATGGGGCAGTATGGCCGCCGACGGCTATAGGTCTCTGGCCTCTCATCCGTTGCTCTCGTTCTCACCGTCGATAGCCATCATGATCGTGGTGTTCGCATTCAACATGGTCGGCGACGGTCTCCGCGATGCACTCGACCCGAAACTCAGGGGTACGCTGTGAGCACCCAGACAGGAATCCAGACACCCGCGTGCGACATAAGGCCGGCCGGCGAATTGCTGCGCGTGAACGACCTTCAGACCGAGTTCAAGGTGGAAGGGGGCATAGTCCACGCGGTGAATGGGGTGTCTTACACGGTCAATGAGAGGGAGATCGTGGGCATCGTGGGCGAGAGCGGTTGCGGCAAGTCGGTCTCCCAGTTGTCGGTCATCCAGCTCATCCGGAGACCCGGCCGGATCGTCGGAGGTGAGGTCTGGTTCGAAGGCGACAATCTGCTGAAGTACGATTCCAAGGGCGCTGAGATGCGCGCCATCCGTGGTGCGAAGATCGGCATGATCTTTCAAGAGCCCATGACCTCGTTGAACCCGGTTCTGACGATCGGCCGCCAGTTGACCGAGTCGCTCGAGTTGCACTTGGATATGAAGAGGAAGGAATCAAGGAAGAGAGCCGCGGAGCTACTGAACCTGGTAGGTATTCCAAGTGCCGAGACGCGGTTGGACGACTATCCCCACCAGTTCAGCGGTGGCATGAGGCAGCGGGTCATGATCGCCATAGGAGTAGCGTGCCAGCCCAGGATGCTCATCGCCGATGAACCTACCACGGCGCTGGACTGTACCACCCAGGCGCAGTTACTCGAGCTGATGCTCTCGATGATCGAGGGCTGCCGTGGGTCGTTGGTGTTGGTTACGCACAACCTTGGAGTGGTGGCCCGGTACGCCAATCGCATCTACATCATGTACGCAGGCAAGATCGTCGAACAGGGACTCTGCCGGGATATCTTCTACCGGCCGCAGCACCCTTATACCGTTGGTCTCTTGAACAGCGTCCCGCGTCTGGACGAGGAGCGGGGCAGGCGCTTGGTGCCCATCGAGGGCACGCCGCCCAATCTCATCGGTATGCCCGACAGGTGCGCGTTCTATCCTCGCTGCCCCGAACGGGGTGAGCAGTGCCGTCTGCAGCCCTGGCCCGAACTTGAGCCAGTGGAGGGCGAAGGGCACATGGCGCGTTGCTACATGCGCGCGGGGAGGGCCGAAGAATGACGACCGCCACAGAAACGCCGCAGGTTGTCACGACCGCGCGTTCGAAGGAATTGGTCCTCGATGTCGACGGACTCAAGATGTACTTTCCCATAACCAGGGGGCTGCTGAAGAGAAAGGTCGGTGAGGTCAAGGCCGTCGACGGCGTGTCTTTCAAGATGCGGCGCGGAGAGACCCTTGGTCTGGTCGGAGAGAGCGGTTGCGGCAAGACAACCGTGGGGAGGTGCATCAGCCGGCTCTACAAACCCACGGCGGGCACCATCCTGTTCAACGGCGAAGACATCACCACTATGCCCGAGAAGGAGTTCCGGCCGCGCCGCCGTGACATCTCCGTGATATTCCAAGACCCGTACGGCTCCCTCGATCCGCGGCAGTCGGCCGGGAGCATCGTGGGCGAACCCCTCAAGATCCAGAGTATGGTCGAAACCAAGGAAGACTATCTTGAGAGGGTCGAAGCACTTTTCGGCAAGGTGGGTCTTGATCCCGACCTCATGGGACGGTACCCACACGAGTTCAGCGGGGGGCAGCGGCAGCGCATCGGCATCGCGCGGGCCCTGGCCAACGACCCAAGCCTAGTGATCTGCGACGAGCCTGTCTCGGCGCTGGACGTTTCCATCCAGGCTCAGATCATCAACCTCCTCATGGATCTGCGCGAGGGGTCTTCGGGGCTCAGCTACATCTTCATCGCGCACGACCTGTCTGTGGTAAAACACTTCAGCGATCGCATCGCCGTGATGTATCTGGGGCGCATCGTGGAGATAACGACTCCGGAAGAGCTCTACGATAATCCTCTGCACCCGTACACGCGGGCCCTCTTGTCGGCGGTCTGCGTACCCGACCCGGACATCGAGGCTGCTCGGGAGAGGATCGTGCTTCAGGGCGAGGTCCCAAGCCCGGTCAACCCGCCGTCGGGCTGCACTTTCCATGCGAGGTGCCCCATCGCTACACCCGAATGTCGAACGACTATCCCTACACTCAAAGAGCTGGGGGATGACCATGAGGTCGCCTGCCTCCATATCCAGTGACCGTGACGGTCTGAGCGCGGTGGAGATGTGGTCTTGAACGTGATCGAAGCCATCGAGTCTCGCAGGTCCGTCCGGGCCTTCAAGCCGGAGCCTGTTCCTCGAGAGGTGATCTCGAAGATCGTTGGAGCTGCCAACTGGTCGCCTTCGTGGGCCGACACGCAGCCCTGGGAGGTCTTCGTAGCGGGCGGTGATGTCTTGGGCCGCATCCGCGAACGTTTTCTCGCCCGATACAAGGACGGCGTGCCGCCTGCTAACGATCTGCCACGGCCCGGAGGCTGGCCCGAAGGTCCGAAGCGGCGGATGCTCGATTTCGTCAACGCCCGGTGTTCGGCATTGGGGGTCGTCCCAGGCGACGAGGCTGAGCGCGAGACGAGCATGAAGCGCAATTACGAGTTCTTCGACGCGCCCGTGGTCGTCTATCTGTGCCTGCACAGGGACCTCTCTCCTTGGTCCTATTTCGACATGGGCCTCTACGCTCAGAGTCTCATGCTGGCGGCCATGGAGTACTCGGTGGGGTCGGTGGTCGCCGTCAATCTGACCGCGTACCCCGACATCATCCGCGAAGAACTGGGCGTGCCCCAGGAGTACAGCGTCCTCATCGGTGTGGCCCTCGGCTACGAAGATCCCGACGATATGGCCAACACAGTCCGGAGCATCCGCCGGCCTGTTGAGGACGCCGTCACCATCAGCGGCCTGTAGAGGAAGGAGCGAGATGGCCGACGCGAAGACCTACAAGGACAATATCGTCACCCGCTATCTGGCCGATACGACCAAGTTCGAGGGGACGACCATACGCCCGGTCGCCTTCATCGATTCCAGGTTCGTCCCAGGGTCGTTCTACGCCGAGTGCGTTTGGTTCAGCGAGCCATCCGAGGGATCTCCCCCGGAGCACTGCCACGACGAAGCCGATGAGATCCTCATGTTCTTCGGGTCAGACTCGGAGCATCCGCACGATCTGGGCGGCGAGGTGGAGTTGTGGGTGGAGGGCGAGAAGCTGACCATCACGGAGAGTTCCATGGTCTTCATACCCAAAGGCGTGAAGCACTGCCCCATGTACTTTCGGAGAGTAGACAGACCCATCATCCACCTATCGACCATGCCGTCGCAGGGCTATAGCCGGGACGGCATGGAATAGAAGACCGAGCAACGAGGGCGACCAAGGGCCGTCGCAACAGGAGGGAGTGTCGATCTTGGACAAGCTGGAGAATTCACCCTACAGGAAATACTTCAAAGTCGGCGATGAGATAAAGATCCCGCAGCACCCGCACGAACACGAGGTGCCTTGGCCCGCGATCTATCTCCTCGGCACTGATGTGCCGGCTACGCAGGGATTTCGTATCGCGACATTCGCCATAACCGAACCGTTCGAGATGGTCTCGCACACCCATTCACACGACTTCGACCAGTACCTGTCGTTCTATGGCGGCGCGCCCGACATGTTGGACCTGGGTGGCGAGGTGGAGTTCACTATCGGCGAGGTCGGCAAGGAGCTCCAGACCATCGTGTTCACCAAACCGTTCATGTGCCATGTACCCCCGGGAGTGTTGCATTGCCCGCTTCGGTACACCAAGATCAACGACCCCGCGAAGCCGATGATCCACCAGGATCTGGTTTTCACGGGTGAATACATCCGCAAGCCGGCCAGTTGAAAAGGCCGAATCGACTGTCACAGCGGTAGGTGAGGGAGACGTTGGAAGGGGGTGCGTATCGCAGGGTTCACAAAGGAGGGACAGGATTCTTCCAGATGCACGACCATCGAAAGAGCGTGTGTGACTCAAGGCAAACAATGTCCCGCAGAGGGGGTAGTGAAGTGAGAGGAAAAACCACGAGAAGGACCATATGGAGCCTCGGCATCCTGGTGTTGGTCGCGATGCTGATGGTCTTCATGGTCGGTTGCGGCGAAGAAGAGCCGCCGGCTACTACTGCAGCGCCTGCCACCACGGCGACAACGGCTGGGGGCACCGACACCACGGCGCCGCCGGCCACGGAAACCACTGCCGCTCCGAGCACCGACACCACCGCCGCGCCGGCCGACCAGCCGGTCTCCGGTGGCGTTCTGAGGCTCATCCACAACGCCGGCCCTCAGAGCGTCGGCTGGTGGTCCAGCATGGGTCCGACCGATGAAGGCGCCATCTTCCCCGGTGTGGAGAGGACTATGAAATTCGCTCCCGGCCGGAAGCTGGTTCCCTGCTTGGCCAAGACCGTGACTGAGGACCCGGATGCTCTTACCATCACGTTCGAGCTCGAAGAGGGTGTCCTCTTCCATGACGGCACCGAGCTTACCGCCGAAGTGGCGAAGTGGAACTACGATATCGGCGCGGCCAACGGCAAGCTACAGTTCGCCGACTCCATCAAAGAGTTCGAGATCACCGGTCCGTACAGCTATGTGTTGCATCTGAACTACTGGCATAACCAGCTGCTGCAGGCCGTCGGGTGGGTGCCCATGCTCTCACAGGCCGCCTACGAGGCCAACGGTGGCGAGAACGGCGGCATGGAATGGTGCTCCGAGAACCTCGTGGGTACCGGTCCGTTCCTGCTCAAGGAGTTCAACCGCGACCAGTCGCTGGTGTGGGAGAAGAACCCCAACTACTGGGGTGGCGAGGTCTATCTCGACGGTATCGAGGTCCAGATCATCCCCGACAACACCACTGCTTCAGCCATGATGCAGGCCGGCCAGGCCGACATCTGGCAGAGTGCCGATGCTCAGGGCCAGAAGGAGATGCAGGATATGGGCTACACCCTCCAAGAGGGTTGGGCCGGATTCCAGTATCATCTTATGCCGAACACCATGGACGAGACCGGCCCGATGGCTGATCAGAGGGTCCGTGAGGCCGTTGAGTACGCTCTCGACAAGGAAGCCATCCACGCCGCCATCGGTTATGGCCGCGGCTTCCCGCTCTACGCTGTCTCTCCTCCTGGTGAGTGGGGCGGCGAGGCTATCGCTGTCAAGCGCACCTACGATCTCGAAAAGGCCAAGGCCCTCCTTGCTGACGCCGGCTATGCCGATGGTTGCCCCATCACCATCCTTGCTGTTGCCGAGACGGGCGGTCGTAGCACCGGCGCCGAGGCCGTCAAGGGTTATCTGGATGAGGCAGGCTTCATCACCACTCTCGACATCGCCGATGCCGGTCGCTTCTACGGTTCGGTGTTCGGCACCGGATGGGACGATCTAGCCCTCATGTTCTCGGGTAACGACGTCGTGTACCTGATGTCTTGCGCGGCTTGGTGGGGTCCGACTCCGAAGACCAACCTCGCAAGCTTCAAGCGTCCCGACGATTTCGTTGCTCTCTTCGAGCCGGCCCTGAACGCCCGTACCGAAGAAGAGCAGATCGCCAAGACCGAGGACATCGTCCGCTACATGAACGAGCATGCCCTCATGATCCCGCTGTGGCAATCGCCGGCGACCCTGGTCATCCAAGACTATGTCCACTGCGATTACCCGATGGAAGCCGGGTTCGTGGGCTGGTCCTGGGAGAAGACCTGGATGGGCGAGCACTAGTCATCCGCGACGTTTAGACGTGTAGCCGACACACCCGGCTGCATTGCCCGGCCCGCCCCAGACTCCGGTCTGGGGCGGGCCGGGTCTCCTTTGAGCTCGCGCCCTCACGGGTTCGGAATCCGGCCCCCTCCAAAGCGGGGTTGTGTCTGTCAAGTTGTGCAAAAGCAGATCACGGTATGACGACGTCTTTCCTGACTTCGTCTTCTTAGGCCGCCTCCTCCAGTTGTCGCAGTAGTTCGCGCTTGTGTTCAGC
>DAIRFC010000055.1:0-8223 GCA_036795215.1 Actinomycetota bacterium
AGAACGCCATCAACCCCTTGGCGGCTATCGGCGCCGTGCAGATGATGCTGGAGCATCTCGGCGAGACTGAGGCCGCTTCTCGTGTGGAGAAGGGTATTGCCTACGCTGTCAGTCAGATGAAGTCCATGACCGCCAACGAGATGGGTATGGGCACCGACGCGGTCGGCGATCTGGTGGCGGAGGTGGTCGCGCACGGCTAGACGGCCGATCTTTTTGAAGGATTAGAGACAGCCGTCCCGGGTATGTAGAGGGCGTACTTCATGTAGTTGTGTCGACGTCGGGCTCGAAAGGGGATCGGATGGGTGTCATCGTCGTTGGAGTCGATGGATCCGAGGGTGCGGCCATAGCGCTCGATTTCGCCATTAGAGAGGCGGCGCTGCGTGGCTCCACGCTACGGTTGGTCAGTGCGTGGGAGATCCCGGCCTCCGTGCTCGCCAGTGTGGTGGCGGGTAAGGAGTTCTACGAGGAGTTCCGTGAGACCGCCATCAGAGTGGCCGAAGAGGCTGCCGCCATCGTGGTCGAACGTGCGCCCGCCGTTGAGCACGAGGAGATCGTGGTGGAAGGCCACGCGGGCAAAGTCCTCGTGGAGAACGCCTTGGACGCCGAGCTCCTTGTGGTCGGCAGGCGTGGGCATGGAACGATAAGGGAGATGCTCCTCGGGTCGATCAGCCGCCATGTGGTCGCAAATGCGAAGGTCCCGCTGGTGATCGTCACGGCTCCACAAGAGAAGTAAACGAGTTGACGGTAGATCGCAGCACGACTGCTCTGGTGGTCGATTCGACCGCCGACCTGCCCGAAGAGCTGCTCGACGATCCCAACCTGACCATGGTGCCGCTCACCGTTCTGTTCGGTGAGGAGGCCTATCTCGACTGGGTGGAGTTGCGGCCGGAGCAGTTCTACGAGCGTCTCACCGCGTCCTCGGTGCTGCCCACCAGTTCTCAACCGCCACCGGGCGTATGGGGAGAGCTCTACCGCAGGCTCCGTGAGCAATACCGGTGGGTCTACTCAGTGCATTTGAGCTCTGAGTTCAGCGGCACCTGCGAGACGGCCCGGGCGGCGGCCGCGGAGATAGACGGGGTGACTGTCGTGGATTCCCGCCTTGCGACGGGGGGCATCGCCCTCCTCGTCGACCGCATGATGGCACGCATAGACCGGGGGGTCAGCAAGCGAGAGTTCGACTCGTACATCGAGTACTTCCATGCCCACAAGACGTTCCTCTTCGTGCCGACCACACTGGAATACCTGCAACGAGGGGGCCGCATCGGCCGCGCATCGTATCTGGTGGGTACCCTGCTCAACATCAGACCGGTCTTGATGATCGAAGACGGCGTCGCGGACGTCTTCAGAAAGACCCGGGGGGTGAGCCAGGCTCTGCAGACCATGCGCAACGGCCTCCTCGAGCGCACCAGTCCGGGCTCCGATGTGTACGCCAACCTGTCCCATGGGGTCAACCTCCCCCTGATGGAAAGGCTGCACGACCTCCTGCTCGAGATAACCGACAGACGCATCCACCTGCGGCCTCCCAGCATCGTGGGGTCGGTCATCGGTCTGTACTGCGGACCGGGTGCTCTGGGGCTGGGGTTCATCGAAGAATAGGCCCCGATGGGGCCGGCCCGGCAGGGCTGTGGCCGCTCATTGTCGACTCGTTGATGGGAATCAGAGTCACGTCGTCGAAAAGAGCCTCAGAGCTTCAGCCGGAGCTCGTTTTTGCCGATTAGCCATAGCGTGAGCGTATTTAACACCGGCATTGAGCCATGCCCTGAGTCGTGTGTTGAGGGAGGTCGAGCGCTGCGATGACAGAGGATCAGCAAACCCGATTGCTCGAAGGACTGGGCAAGGTGCTCCTGGCGAACACCCTGCAGGGTGTTGTCGTCTTCTCGTCCGACGGCGCGTGCGTGTGGGCGAACGAAGCGGCCGCCCGTGTTGCCGGGGCCTCTGTCACCGGCGTCCTCAGCCATCCGTTGAATGATCCTTTCTGGGGTGAGGGGCTTGTCGACGATGCGCGCAAGGCCGTCTCGACGGTGGCTCCCGTACAGCGCGAGGTCACTCTCAGCCTGCCCGGCGGACGCGAACAGCGCGTGCGGCGTGTGGTGATGGGCGTCGACCTCTCCGGCCGGCCGACGCCGGTGATGATGATCGAAGAGCGCGCGGCGCAGGCGGAGACGGCCCGAGAGACCCGCTTCAGCGACCTCGCCATCGATCATGCGGGCGAGCAGATCATATGGGTGGGGCGCGACGGCAGGATCGTTCACGCGAGCGCGCATGCATGTGGCATGTTGGGTTACGGGAGCGACGAGATGCTCCGCATGAGCATCCATCAGATCGACCCTACGGCTCCGCCCGACTGGGACACCCATTGGCAGACGCTCAGGCAGCAACGCAAGCTGAGCTACGAGACGGTGCACTTCACCAAGGCGGGGGACGGCATCCCGGTGGAGATCGACTGCCATTTTGTCGAGAGCGACGGACAGGAGTACGTCCTTGTGTTCGCGCGCGACATCAGCCAGCACAAGAAGGTGGAAGACCAGTTTCAAGACGAGGCCCTGCGCCGGCGTCTTCTCATAGAGCAGTCCCGCGACGGCATCGTGGTGCTCAACCAGGATGGGGCCGTGACCGAGGCCAACGAAGAGTACGCCCGCATGCTCGGCTACACGCTGGACGAAGTGCAACAGCTGCACATCTGGGATTGGAACTCCGACATCTCTCAAGAGCAGTTGCTGGAGATGATACGAGACGTCGACACGGGGGGCGACCACTTCGAGACCCGCCATCTCCGCAAAGACGGTACGTTCTGTGACGTCGAGATAAGCACCAACGGGGCGGTCATCGACGGCGAGAAGTATGTCTTCTGCGTGTGCCGCGACATCACCGAGCGCAAAAAGCTGGAGGAGTCGTTACGCCTGGCCCAGGCGTCGGTGAACAACGCGGGTGACCAGATCCTGTGGACCGACCGTGAGGGCAGGATAGTCTTCGTGAACGATTCGACGTGTCGCCAGCTGGGCTACACCCGCGAGGAGCTGCTGGCGCTCAACATCGCCGATGTCGCCCCCCGACTCCCGGGCGCGTGGAGCGAAGGTCTCGATCTTGTCAAGCGTGAGGGCGTCCAGACCTATGATGCGCTGCACAGACGCAAAGATGGCGCCGTTGTCCCGGTGAGCGTCAGCCTCAACTGTGTTGAATACGGGGGCAAGGAGTATGGTCTCTTACTCGCCCGCGATATCAGCGAGCGAAGGCGTATGGAGAAGAAGTTCCGGCTCACCCAGTATTCGGTGGACCACGCGGCGGGTCAGATCTTCTGGATCGGTCCGGACGCCATGCTCACCTACGCAAGCGCCTCTACGTGCGAGATTTTGGGCTACACGCGCGACGAGATGCTCTGCATGAGTATCTACGAGATCGACCCTACTGCGCCGAGAGAGTGGGATAAGCATTGGCAGCAACTCAAAGAGCAGGGCACGCTGACCTTCGAGACCATCCACCGGACCAAGGATGGTAGGGACATCCCGGTGGAAGTCAACGCGAGCCACGTGGAGTACGAAGGCCAGGAGTACAACTTCGTTTTTGCGCGCGATACCAGCGAGCGCAAGCGCACCGAGCAGGAGTTCCACGACGAGGCCCTGCGCCGGCGTATCCTCATAGAGCAGTCCCGCGACGGCATCGTGGTGCTCAACCGGGATGGGGCCGTGACCGAGGCCAACGAAGAGTACGCCCGCATGCTCGGCTACACGCTGGACGAAGTGCAACAGCTGCACATCTGGGATTGGAACTCCGACATCTCTCAAGAGCAGTTGCTGGAGATGATACGAGACGTCGACACGGGGGGCGACCACTTCGAGACCCGCCATCTCCGCAAAGACGGTACGTTCTGTGACGTCGAGATAAGCACCAACGGGGCGGTCATCGACGGCGAGAAGTATGTCTTCTGCGTGTGCCGCGACATCACCGAGCGCAAGAAGCTGCAAGAACGTCTCCATCTCACGCAGCTCTCCATCGACCGCGCAAAGGACCAGATCTTCTGGACCACTCCTGAGGGCAGGTTCGTGTACGTGAGCGACTCCATGTGCGATCAGTTGGGCTACGATCGCGACGAGTTGCTCTCCATGACGATGTACGACATCGACCCCACTCTGCCCAAAGACTGGAAAGAGAGTTGGGAGGAGCTCAAGCGGCACGGCTCGCTCGCCTATGAATCGGTGCACTACACCAAGGACGGCACCGAAGTCCCGGTGGAAGTCCGCTTCAACTACGTCCAGCAGAACGGTAACGAGTACAACTTCGTCTTCGCGCACGACATCAGAGAGCGCAAGCGCATGGAGGAATCGCTCCGCCTGACGCAGCTCTCGGTCAACAGGGCAGGCGATCAGATCTTCTGGATCACGCCCGAGGGGCGTCTGGCCTTCGCCAACGACGCGGTGTGCAAGCAACTGGGATACACCCGTGAAGAGCTCTTGGGCATGACCATCTACGACGTCGATCCCACGGCGCCCCGTCCCTGGTCCAAGGGGTGGGAGGCCGTCAAAGAGCAGGGCACGCGGATATACGAGGCCGTGCATCGCACCAAGGACGGCAAAGAGTTCCCGGTGGAAGTCAGCGCCAATTACATCGAGTTCGGGGGCAACGAGTACAACTTCGTCTTTGCCCGCGACATCACCGAACGCAAGAGGGCGGAGGCCGAGCTTCATCTGGCCAAAGACAAGGCCGAGGCGGCCAATCGCGAGTTGGAGCACTCCATCAGGCGCACGAACCAGCTGGCCGTGGAGGCCCAGGCCGCCAACGAAGCCAAGAGCGCGTTCCTCGCAAACATGAGTCATGAGATCCGCACGCCCATGAACGGCGTCATCGGCATGATAGATCTCCTGCTCGACACCGAGCTCGACGCCGAGCAGCGCGACTACGCCGAGACGGTGCAGTCGAGCGCCGAGGCCTTGCTGACGGTCATCGGCGACATCCTCGATTTCTCCAAGGTCGAGGCGAAGAAGGTGGAGTTCGAGAGCATTGACTTCGATCTTAGGCTCACCCTGGAAGACATGATGGCTCTACTTGCCATCAAGGCGCACGAGAAGGGCATCGAGTTGGCGGTGCTGGTGGAGCCTGACGTGCCGTCGGCGCTCAAGGGAGACCCCGGGCGTCTGCGCCAGGTCCTCACCAACCTGGTGGGCAACGCCATCAAGTTCACCGAAGAGGGCGAGGTCGACGTGCATGTGCTCCTCGAGTCGGAGAACGACCAGGGAGCCATCATCCGCTTTGTCGTGCAGGATTCCGGCATCGGCATAGCCGGTCCGGTGCTGGAGCAGCTGTTCAGTCCCTTCGTCCAGGCCGACGCCTCCACCACGCGGCGCCACGGGGGCACGGGTCTGGGGCTCTCCATCGCCAAGGGGCTCGTGGAGGGCATGGGCGGCAAGATGTCGGCCGAGAGCACGGTGGGCGTGGGTTCGACGTTCTGGTTCACGCTGCCGCTCACCAAGGGCCGGCCTGTGCCGAGCGAGCTCGACAGGCTCGAACTGGGCACGGTGGCGGGTGTCCGGGTGCTCGGCGTGGACGACAGCGAGACCAACCGTAAGGTCATGGCCGGAATGTTGGAGTCGTGGGGGTGCCGTCACAGAGAGGTGTCCGGCGCCAAGGAGGCGCTGGTGGCTCTGCGGGAGGCCGCAGCCGAAGGCGACCCCTACAAGGTGGCCGTGCTCGACATGTGCATGCCCGAGATCGATGGCGAGGAGTTGGCCATAGAGATCAAGGCCGACCCTGAGTTGGCCAGGACCGGTCTCGTCATGATGACTTCCGTGGGCGCGCGCGGCGACGCGGCGCGCATGGAGAAGGCCGGGTTCTCCGCGTACTTGGTCAAGCCCGTCCGCCAGTCGCACTTCTACGACTGCCTGGCGGCGGTGGTGGGACCTGAGGTCAAGGGCGAAGAGGCCCCACCCGTCAGTCCGACCCACATCATCACCCGTCATACGTTGGCGGAGCGCGCACGGAGGCGTTCGCGTATCCTGTTGGCCGAAGACAACCTGGTCAACCAGAAGGTGGCCCTCAAAGCCCTAGAGAAGCTCGGGTTCGCGGCCGACGTGGCCAACGACGGAGCCCAGGCTCTCCAGGCCACCAGGGAGAAGCGCTACGATCTCATACTCATGGATGTGCAGATGCCCGTTATGGACGGCATGGAGGCCACCCGGCAGATCCGCGATTCGCGATCGGGGTCGCAGAACCCGAAGGTCATCATCGTGGCGCTGACGGCACATGCCATGGCGGGTGACAGAGAGAGATGCCTCGAGAACGGCATGGACGACTACCTTGCGAAGCCTATCAAGGCCGCGGAGCTGCAGGAGGTCATCTCGCGCTGGATGTCGACCCTGCCCGCGGGACCCGAATCGGAGCCCAACACGAACACCATGGCGATGGCCGAGACTCCAGCCGCTCCCGTGTTCGACGAGAAGGTGCTCCTCAACCTACTTGAAGGCGACCGGGAGTCGGCCGCCGAGATCGCCAATCAGTATCAGATGGACCTTCCCCGCATGGTGACCAATCTGCGGGAATCCATCCAGGTGGACGATCCGACTGTGCTGCGCGAGCGGGCCCACCTGCTCAAGGGGGCTTCGGCCAGTGTGGGAGCGGAGGCCATGCGCTTCTGCGCGGCCGACCTGGAGAAGAAAGCGGTCGCGGGTCTCTTGAGCGATCAGGATAAGGCCTCATCGTTGGCGGAGCTCGACCATCAGTACAGCCTCCTGCAGGCGCTGATAGAAGAGAAGGGCGGGTTGATGTGAAAGCACTGGTCGCCGACGACGACGCTGCATCTCGCATCCTCCTGCAGAAGGTCCTGACCAAGTGGGGGTACGAGGTCGTCACGGCCTCCGGCGGCGAGGAAGCCTGGAAGATCCTCACCGGCGACAACTCGCCCGACATCGCCGTGCTGGACTGGATGATGCCCGAGCTCGATGGGGTGGAGGTGTGCCGGCGTGTGCGGGCCCTCGACCTGTCGAGCCCGCCGTATCTGATCCTGCTGACGTCCCGCGGGGACAAGCAGGACATCGCCACGGGCCTGGAGGCGGGCGCCGCCGACTACGTGCAGAAGCCGTTCAACCATGACGAGCTGCGCGCGCGCCTCCTGGTAGGCAGGCGCTTCGCCGAGCTCAATCGCAAACTCATCGATACGCAGCGCGAGCTGCGGCGGCAGGCGCTCACCGATCCCCTCACACACATCATGAACCGGAGGGCCATCCTCATGCGCCTGTCGGAGGAGATGGCGCGGGCGCCGCGGCAGGGTCTGCCTCTCAGTATCGGGGTGTTGGACATCGACCACTTCAAGGCGGTCAACGACGAATACGGCCACGCGGGTGGCGACTTCGTCCTGCAAGCGGTGGTCGACCGCGCGCTCAAGGCATTGCGTCCCTATGACGCCTTGGGTCGCATAGGCGGGGAGGAGTTCCTCATCGTCATGCCGGGTGTGGGTCCGCGGGATGCAGAGATCGTGTTGGAGAGGATACGCAAGATCGTCCGCTCGACGACCATAGAAGTGCAGGGTACGGAGATCGTGGTCACGGTCAGCATAGGCGGCGCCGTGGCCGGCGGTGAGTCCATGGACGAATTCATGCACCGCGCTGACGATGCGCTGTACCGGGCCAAGGGTTCCGGCCGCGACCGCATCGTGATGGCGCTTGACGAGCCCGAGGGCGCAGACCGTCCTCAGGAGGCGGCCGAGGCGCCCGCTCCTTCGGCCGGCCGCTGACCCGGCGCCGGGTTTTTAGAACGCCTTCAGATACCACTGCGCGTCAAGCGCGGCACGCTTTTTATCCTTGTCTGGACAGCCTGGCGGGGCATGCTATACTGCGGCCGACATGCGATAGGAACCTTCCCCAGGCGTCGAGCCGAGATACCCTCTCTCTTACCGCCCGAGTGCAGTCGCCTCCTCTCGTTTGCCGTTACGCAACTCCACATGGAGGGACAGATGAGTTCTGCAAAACTGTACGTAGGCAATCTGAGCTACGGCTCTTCTGAAGCTGCGGTGAGAGCTCTGTTCGAGCAGCACGGGGAGGTGCTTTCGGTCAACCTTATCAGCGATCGCGCCACTGGCCGGCCCAAGGGTTTCGGCTTCGTGGAGATGGCGAGCGATGAGATGGCCACGGCCGCCAAAGACGCCCTCGACGGGGTCGAGCTCGACGGCCGGACGCTGAAGATCGATGTCGCCAAAGAGCCCGCGCCGCGTGCCCCCCGTTCGGGTGGCTACGGCGG
>DAIRFC010000055.1:8323-15482 GCA_036795215.1 Actinomycetota bacterium
GGCGGCTACGGCGGTGGCGGAGGAAGCCGTCGCTGGTAGTCACGGTTCCGCGCATAGCGGCATAGACCGAGATAGGAGGGGCGCCGGTCGAGAGTCCGGCGCCCTTTTTCATGGGCAGAAAGGCCGGCGCCCCTTGTCAAGTTAGGTGGTTGATACTAAAATAGCCACACCTAACTTTCGAGGCGGTCAAATGAGCCAGAAGGACGACAGCAACGCGCGCAACGCCCAGCAGCACGGCGGCGCCGCGGACGACACTCTGAGCGAGAGTCTCGAGGATTATTTGGAAGTCATCCTGCAATTGGAGCGGGTATCCCGGGTCACTCGGGTGAGTGAGATCGCCGAGCACCTGAAGGTCTCGCGCCCATCGGTGACCGGGGCGCTGAAGAACCTGGGCGCGCGTGGGCTGGTGGTTCACGAACCCTATGGCCACGTGATCCTCACAGAAGAGGGCGCCAGGATAGCCCGCGAGGTCGAGCGCCGTCACATAGCCATCCGGGATTTTCTCACCGGGGTGTTGGAAGTCCCGGCCGACACGGCGGACGCGACGGCGTGCCGCCTCGAGCACGTCATGGAGCCCGAGGTCATCGCACGGCTCGTCTCGTACGCCGAAGGATTGGAGAACGGTGACGAACAAGCGGACGCGGGCGAGGGGGAGAGGACATGACCTGGCTTTCCATGTTGCCCCCGGGTTCGCACGCAGTCATCTCGGCTCTGCCGCGTTCTCCAGGACTGGCCAGAAGGCTGATCTCTCTGGGCCTGACCCCTGGAGCCGAGGTGCGGGTCCTGCAGAACCGCGGCCGCGGTCCCCTGATCATCGAGGTGCACGGCGCGCGGCTGGCTCTCGGCAGGGGCCAGGCGATGTGGGTGGCCGTGGAATCGCAGACGGCCTCTGAGCCTGGTCGACCGGTTCATCCGGGATGGCCCGAGGAGCCGGGCGGAGCGATCTAGTGGGCCGGGGCGACAGGCGCTCGGCCCCGATCACGATGGCGCTGGCCGGCCAGCCCAACGTGGGCAAGAGCACCATCTTCAACGCCCTCACGGGCTCCGACCAGCACGTCGGCAACTGGCCCGGCAAGACGGTGGAACAGAAGACCGGCCACTTCGACTACCAGGGCCGCCGCGTTGAGATCGTAGACCTGCCGGGCACGTACAGCCTCACCTCCGGGTCGGAGGAGGAGCGCGTCGCACGTGACTACCTGCTGGGTCAACCGCCCGATGTGGTCATAGTGGTGGTGAACGCCTGCTCTCTTGAGCGCAACCTGTACTTGGTGGCGGAGTTGCTGGCGCTGCCGGTGCCGGTGGTGGTGGGCGTCAACATGGTCGATGTCGCCGAGACGCACTGCATACGTGTGGAACCGCAGGTACTCGAGGCGGCTCTGGGCGTCCCCGTGGTCGACCTGGTGGCCAGCAGGGGGCGGGGTGTGTCCCAGCTCATAGAAGCCGCCATGTCCCTCGTCGAACGACCGGACAGCTTCGCTCCTAACAGGCCTGTCGTTCGGCCCAAGCATCAGCCGGTACTCGAAGAGATCGAGAGACTCCTTGGTGGTCGCGCGCCGGCCGGTTACCCACCCGACTGGACGGCGCTCAAGCTGCTCGAGGGCGATACCGACGTAGCCGAAGCAGTGAAGACCGCCATGCCCGAGGTGTGGGAATCCATCCACGCCGTGCTCGTGCAGCACGACGACGCCTATCTGGACATCGCGGGTGGACGGTACGACTGGATAGCGCGCATGGTGCGGGCGGCCGTGGTGCAACCACACCGCGGCGTCACGGTCATCACCGACCGCATCGACCGGGTGGCCACGCACCCGCTCTGGGGCCTCCTGATCCTCTTGGGGGCCTTGGCCGCGCTGTTCGCGGTCACGTACTCGGTGGCTCAACCGGCGGCCGGGGCGCTGAACGGGCTCATCGTCGAGGACCTCTCCGATCTTCTCCGCAGGCTCCTCGAAGGGGCTCCCGCATGGGTCGGCGGTCTCCTGATCGACGGCATCATAGCGGGAGCAGGCACGGTGCTGTCATTCGTGCCCATACTCGTGGTGTTCTTCGCCGCCCTCGGTCTTCTGGAAGACGTGGGCTACATGGCGCGTACCGCCTACGTCATGGACCGCTACATGCACTGGATGGGCCTGCACGGCAAGTCGTGCATGCCCCTCATCCTCGGCTTTGGCTGCAACGTGCCGGCCATCTTGGGCACGCGCATCCTCGAAGACAGGCGGTCGCGCCTGCTCACGATGATGCTGACGCCGTTCATTCCGTGCGCCGGCCGCCTGGCGGTGCTGGCCTTTCTCGCCCCGGCCTTCTTCGGTGACGCGGCCTTGTGGGCCATGGTGGGCCTGGTGGGAGGCAACATCGTGGTGCTGGCGTTGATAGGCATAGGGGCCAAGGTGTTGGTGTTCAAGGGCGAGCGGAGCGCATTCATCATGGAGATGCCGCTCTACCACGCGCCCAACGCCCGCACCATCGGGACGTACGTGTGGCGCAACACGTGGGCCTTCGTCAAGAAGGCGGGGACGCTCATCGTGATCATGTCGGCAATCGTGTGGGTGCTCTCCAGCTACCCGGGGTCGCATCCCGATGAGAGCATTCTGGGCGTGGTCGGCCGCTTCCTGGAGCCGGTCGGAGCCGTCATGGGCCTCGGCGATTGGCGCCTGATAGTCGCGCTCATCTCGGGTTTCGTGGCCAAGGAGAACAGTGTGGCCACCTTGGGGGTCCTCTTTGGCGGCGAGGCGACGGGAGCGGTAGGCGGGGGTGACGCCGGGCTCGCAGCAATGGTCGCGGCCGTGCTGACCCCGGCCGCCGCCGTAGCCTTCCTTGTGGTGCAGATGACCTTCATACCATGTGTAGCCACGGTGGCGGCCATCAAGCAGGAGTCGCGCTCCTGGCGGTGGATGGGAGCGAGTGTGGGCCTCATGCTCGTGGTGGCGTTCGTTCTCGGCCTCGTGGTCTACCAGATAGGGGCGCTCATCCAGTAGCACCGGGCGCCCCGGCCCGCCCACCCGCCCCGCCCCGGCCCGCGAGGCGTCTCGCGTCCGGGAGCGGGCCAGATTTTGTATACTCCCCCTATCCAATGTCCGAGCCCCGGCGGGGCTCCAGGGAGGCTCACATGCAGATATACGTCGACGGTCGGTTCTACAGCGAAGAAGACGCCAAGGTGAGCGTCTTCGATCACGGTCTCCTGTACGGAGACGGCGTGTTCGAGGGTATCCGGACCTACAACGGCCGGGTATTCGAGTGCGACGCACACATCGACCGGCTGTACGCTTCGGCGCATGCGATCGCCTTGGAGATCCCCCTCTCGCGTGACGAGGTGGTCGAGGCCATGATGGAGACCATCCGCCGCAACGACGTCATGAACGGGTACATCCGCCTGGTGGTCACACGCGGCGTGGGCGATCTGGGACTCAATCCCAGCAAGTGCCCCAAGGCGACGGTCTTCTGTATCGCGGGCGACATCACGCTCTATCCGGCAGAGGTGTACGAGAAGGGCTTCAAGGTCAAGACTCTTGCGACGCGGCGCAACGACCCGCAGGCTCTCAGTCCGGCCGTCAAGAGCCTCAACTACCTCAACAATGTTCTGGGAGCGCTCGAACTACGCGACGCGGGTGTGAACGAGGGCCTGTTCCTCACCACCTCCGGCTTCGTGTGCGAGTGCACGGCCGACAACTTCTTCCTCGTCAAGGGCCGCCGGCTGCTGACGCCCAGCCCGGCTTTGGGCGCACTGCAGGGCATCACACGCGGCGTGGCCATGAGACTCGCGGCCGGGATGGGGATGGATGTCGAGGAGGGCTTCTACACCCTGTATGACGTCTACAATGCCGATGAGGCTTTTCTGACCGGTACCGCGGCCGAGGTCGGCCCGGTGGTGGAGGTGGACAAGAGGGCCATCGGATCCGGCACTCCAGGCCCCGTGACGCGCGACATCATCGCCCGCTTCCATGAATACGCTCAGAACACCGGCACGCCGGTGAACAAGTAGGGCCTGGGTGAAGCCGGCGCGCCCACTCGTGCTCTACGACACCACGCTGCGCGATGGGATGCAGCGTGAGGGTCTCAGCGTATCGGTGGACGAGAAGGTCCGCATCGCGGTCCGAGTGGCCGATCTCGGCATACACGTCATCGAGGGCGGGTTTCCGGGCTCCAATCCCAAGGACGAGGAGTTCTTCCGTAGACTCCAGCAGGAACCGCTCGGCGAGGCCGCGGTAGCCGCCTTTGGGATGACCCGGGGGCGCGGCGTGGCGGCCTCGGACGACCCACAGCTTCGCGTGCTTGTCGATTGTTGGGCGCCTGTCGTCGCTGTGGTGGGCAAGACCTGGGACCTGCACATACAGAAAGTGCTGCGCGTCGACCGCGACGAGAACCTGCGCATGATCTCGGAGACGGTGGGCTTTCTGCACGACCAGGGCAAGCGCGTCTTCTACGACGCCGAGCATTTCTTCGACGCCTACGCCGATCACCCCGACTATGCGCTGGCCTGCCTGCGGGCGGCCGCTGAGGCGGGCGCCGAGGCGGTCTGCCTGTGCGACACCAACGGCGCCGCCCTGCCGACGCAGGTGGGGGAGGTGGTCGCTCGGGTGGTGGCGGAACTGGGCGGACACTGCAGCGTGGGCATGCATGCGCACAACGATGCGGGCTGCGGCGTCGCCGACTCCCTTGTAGCTGTGGAGCGAGGCGCGGACATGGTGCAGGGCACCATCAACGGCTACGGGGAGCGGTGTGGCAACGCCGACCTGTGCGCCATCATCCCCGGACTGAAGCTCAAGATGGGCATAGACTGCGTGTCCGAAGCCGACCTTGCCAAGCTCACCGACACCGCCCGTTTCGTGGCCGAACTGTGCAACATCTCTCCCGATCCGCATCAACCCTATGTGGGTCGCAACGCGTTCGCGCACAAGGGTGGCATGCACGTGGCCGGCGTAAAACGCGATCCGCGCACCTTCGAGCACATCGACCCGGCGCTGGTGGGCAACACCCCGCACGTGCTGGTGTCGGAGCTCTCCGGCCGGGCCACCATCGCACAGAGGGTGAAGGACCTTGGTTATCCGGTGCATGAAGAGAAGCAGCTGGCCGACCGGTTGCTCAAGCGGGTCAAGGACAAGGAATACGAGGGCTACCACTACGAGGCCGCCGACGCCTCGTTCGAACTGCTGCTGCGGGCGGAACTCGGTCTGAAAGTCGAGCTTTTCCACTTGGAGACGTTCCGCATCATCGTCGAGAAACGTGAAGACGGTGAGACCACCAGCGAGGCCACCATAAAAGTGCACGTGGGCAACGAGCGCTTCGTGGAGACGGCCGAGGGCAACGGCCCGGTCAACGCTCTGGACAAGGCGCTCCGCCAGGCCATCGAGCGACGGTTCCCCGAGGTGCACGATATCCATCTGGTCAACTACAGCGTCCGCATCCTCGACGAAGACAGAGGGACGGCCGCGGTCACCAGGGTGCTCATCGACTCCACCGACGGGCGCGACAACTGGGGGAGCGTCGGGGTGGGAGTGAACGTGGTCGAGGCGTCGTGGCAGGCGCTGGTCGACTCCATCTCATACGGACTCTTGCACAAGGAGGCGTGATGAAGCTGGCCAGGATCGAATACCAGGGACAGGTCTGCGAAGCCACCGTCACCTGCAACGGGTTCTCCATCGAGGCGCCCTCCGCGTTGGCCGGTGCGACGGTCGCCGAGGAGGAGGCCAAGCTGTTGCCGCCGGCGGCGCCGGGGAAGATCCTGGGCGTGGGCTATAACTTCAGGGAGCACATCCGGGAGATGGTCACCAGATCCCCCAAGGTGGCCCTCGACGAGCAGCGGTTGCAGCAGGTGCCGCACGCCCTGCTGTTCCTCAAGCCGCCCTCCGGCCTGATCGGTCACAGGGACGCCATCGTCTACCCGTTCGATGCCACCCGCGTGGAGTATGAGGGCGAGTTGGCCGTGGTCATCTCGCGCGACATCCGCCGCGTCGCCCCCGAGGAGGCCAAGAGCGCGGTGCTGGGTTGGACGTGCGCCAACGACGTCACCGAGCGGGCGCAGCAGGCCGAGGATAAGCAGTGGTGGCGGGCCAAGGGCTACGACACCTTCGCGGTCGCGGGGCCCTTCTTGGAGACCGAGGTCCCCAGCCCTGAGGCGTGGCTCCGCACCCGCGTCAATGGCGAGGTCCGTCAGGAAGCCCAGCTGCTCGATATGATCCGCGACCCCTTCGAGATCATATCCATCGTGAGCCAGGCCATGACCTTGAACCGTGGAGACCTCATCATGCTTGGCACCCCTTCAGGTGTAGGCGAGCTCCATCCGGGGGATGAGGTAGAGGTGGAGATCGATGGAGTGGGCTATCTCAGGAACCCCGTGGAGTTGGAGTGGTCATGACACTCGATCGGGAACAAAGGGGGCCGCAAGGCCCGGCTCTTGAGGAGCTTACGGCTCCGGAAGTAGTCGAACGTCTTGGCTTGGCGCCACACCCCGAGGGCGGTTTCTTCAGGGAGGTCTACCGCTCGCCTCTCAACCTGCAATCTGAGGCGGGCAGGCGTCCGCTGTCGACGTCGATACTCTATCTGGTCGCCGCCGAGAGCCCCAGCCGTTTTCACCGTCTGCGCTCTGACGAGATCTGGTTCTTTCATGCCGGAGCGCCGGTGGAGATAGTGCTTCTGCAGTCGGGCAAGGTGGTGCAGCAGGTCCTCGGTCCCGACATCCCGCAGTTGGTGGTCCCCGCGGAGTGCTGGATGGCGGCCCGGGTCCTCTCCGAAGACCAGGCCGACTGGGGTGTGGGATGGGCGCCCGAACGTCGCTGGACACCCGACCGGCGCTCGGCGCCGCAACCTCATTGGGCGCTGGTGGGGTGCGTGGTCTCGCCGGGGTTCGTACCCGAGGACTTCGAAGAGGGCGACCAGGGGGCCTTGCTGCGAGAGTATCCGCAGGCCCGCATGGAGATACTTGCTCTCAGCTAGTGCGGGCCGCAGGGCCCAGCGCCTTGCAGCCAGTGGCCCCGCTAGGGCCAAGGGGACTCCGCTTCGACCTGCACCCCCCACTCAGCGGACGGCGCCGCTTCGCTGCGCTCGCGGCGCCGTCCGCGGGGGTGCAGAACTACGCTCCGTCCCCTTGGCCCTCGCGGGGGCTCGTTTCCCCTCGCTGGGCCCGGCGGCCCGGCGCTCACTGTGAGCGCGCTCATAGTGGGGTGAT
>DAIRFC010000056.1:0-15422 GCA_036795215.1 Actinomycetota bacterium
TGGCGCTTCGCCACCGGCGATACGGTCTCGGCCTCCTCACCCACGGTCTCGGGCGGCGTCGTCTACATAGGCAGCTCCGACGGCCACCTGTACGCTATCGACGGGGACACCGGCACGGAAGTCTGGTCCTTCACGGCCGGACCGATCAGTGCGTCCCCGGCGTTCTCCGATGGAGTGGTGTATGTGGGCAGCTTCGACCACAACGTATACGCCGTCGACGCCGCTACCGGCGAAGAGCGGTGGCGGTTCGGCGCCGAGGCCACCGTGTCGTCCTCGCCGGCCGTCTGGGAAGGAGTAGTCTACGTCGGCAGCCAGGCCGGTTTCTTGTATGCTCTGCGGTAGCTCCGTACGGCTTTGCCGAGACACACAGGAAGGAAACGGACATGAAGCGTGTTGTGCCGTTCATTTTCGCGCTGCTCCTCATCGCGGTCATGTTGGTGGCCACCGGCTGCGTCTTGGATAGCCCCTGATGAGACCGGCCCCGCCGTGAGCGGGGGTGGACATGGTGACACCATGGTCCGTGCCGGGCCTGTTTCCGAAGCCTGCGGTATCCTTGGAGCGAAACAACACGCGACGGAGAGGTGGGTACCTGATGAGACTAGTCACGTGGGAGTACAAAGTGCTCTCCATGACGGGCGAGGACGCTGCCGGGGGGGAAGAGACCGTCGAACCTCTGCTCGACGAGCTTGGCAGCGACGGCTGGGAACTCGTGGGGGTTGACCCCTCGGTCACACCGACTCTGTACCTTTTCAAGCGGCCTTTGCCGGCCGTCGCCACCGACGAGGAATACGAAGAGGACGACGAGGATTACGACGAAGACTACGGCGACGATTACGACGACGACGGGACCATCCGCGTGGGGCCGTCGGGAGGGCGCGGGTAGGTCTTCGACGTCACGCCCCGCAGGGGCTTTGGCGCTATGATTCAGAGGCGACACTTGTCAGGAACCAAAGGGGAGGTCCGGCGATGGCCCGCGCCGTACGGAAGGTTCGACTCGACAGGTCCTTGTGGGGGTTGTCCCTCACCGTCTTGATGGTGGTCGTGGCCGTCGCTGCAGCGGCGTGCGGGGAATCAGAAACGTCTTCCTCGACCACCTCCTCCACTCAGACCACGGCCACCGTCGGCGCGAGTCAGTTCGGCGATGTCGCCTTGGATCACTTCTACTACGCCCAGATATCCGATCTCGCGGCACGGGGCATAGTGAGCGGGTTCGAAGACGGGAGTTTTCAGCCGGACGAATGGGTCACCCGTCAGCAGTTCGCCAAGATGATCGTCCTCGCACAGGGCTACCCGGTGTCGGAGAATGACGTCTGCTCGTTCGGCGACGTGCAGAAAGACGCCGGCTCCCTGTATCCGGACAACTACGTGGCCGTCTGCGCCGCCGAGGGTGTCACACAGGGTAAGACCTCGACGCATTTCGCTCCCTACGACAACATGTCGAGAGCGCAGCTCATCACCATGGTGGCCCGGGCGGCCGGTCTTTCCGAACTCCCGCCGGGGGAGCCGCCGTTCGCCGACTTCTCTGCCGATCACTATCCTTGGGCCGCCAAGGCGTACCAAGCCGGCCTTCTCGACGGTCTGGAGGAGTTCAAGGGAGGCTACAGCGGCGCCTACGATTTCTGGGATAACGCCACCCGGGGCGAGGTGTGCGCCCTGCTCTACAGCCTCCTCCAACAGGATCAGTAGGTGAGCCCGAACCCGTACGGGTAAGCGGCCGCCACTCCCCGGTGATCCAGGAGCGCCTGTCCGTGCAACTCGCCGTATTCGACTACTGCCGCGTCGGGATCGAACGAGGGAAGATGGTCGGCGCTCGTCGGGATGGCGAAAGGTAGCCGTCCCGAAGGTCTGCGTGCACCCAGAAGGATGTCGGCGAGCGCATGGCCGCCTTCCATCCCGGCATACCACAGGATAAGGATGCCCGGAACCGCGTGGCGCCACCGCTCCATGAGGATTGCCGAGCCGCAGACGAGCACCACGATGGTGCGCCGGTTGGCGGCCGCAATTGACTCGATGAGCATTTCTTCGTCTTGGTGGAGCGTGAGGCTGCGGCGGTCTCCGCCTCCTTGGAGCGGCCCGCCCTGTTTGCGGCGGAGCCGCGCGGCGGCCATCAGAGCTTTGGGGACGAGCCGCAACGGAGGTCGGGGCAGCAGCTTCTCGAAGCCGGCGGGCGGGAATCTGCCCATGTACTCGCCCTCGTCTCGATAATCGTACCCGGCCACCACGACCGCCACGTCCGCGCCGGCCGCGACGGCCGAGGCGCGTCCGGACTTCGACCCATCGTCGTGCACCACGTTCACGCCGAATGGGGTGAGGGCCGCGCGCAGCCCCGCGAGTGGGGTGACCACGTAGGGCGCCTTCACATGGCTTGACCCCCGATCTCCGGTATTGGGAACGTCGGCCAGGCGTCCGATGACCGCCACGCGGCGAATACTCCGCGGGTCGAGTGGGAGTAGTGGCCGTCCCGGGCCGTCGCCCTCGTCTCGCGGCACCGGTTCGTTCTTGAGGAGTACGACGCCCTTGGCGGCCGCCTCGCGCGCGAGGGCTCTATGTTCGTCGCAGGCGATGACCTCGGTGCCGTACTCGCCGTCGCCGACCGAGGCGAAGCGGACTTGTTGGCGGATGAGGCG
Source organism: Actinomycetota bacterium (assembly GCA_036795215.1). Taxonomy (GTDB): domain Bacteria; phylum Actinomycetota; class Thermoleophilia; order RBG-16-64-13; family RBG-16-64-13; genus RBG-16-64-13. Next base: position 2,628 of record DAIRFC010000056.1, read on the forward strand.
CAGGGCCGCATCGTCGATGCGCGACTGCGAGACCAGGCCGCGCTCGAGCGCCTTCGCCACCCTGTCGTCCATGAAGATGCGGGACGGCATCTCCAGGTCGAGGCCTGCGTTGACGGCGGCGACGCCGTCGCGGATGCCGAACACCCAGTCGCTCATCACGAACCCGTCGAATCCCCACTCTTCCTTGAGGATCGCGGTGAGGAGCCGATGGTTCTGGCTGCACCACTCGCCGTTCAGCGAGTTGTAGGCCGACATCACGCTCGCCACCCCCTCGTCCACCACCCGCTTGAAGTGAGGCAGATAGACGCGGCGGAGGGTCTCGGAGCTCACCCGCACGTCGACTCTGAAGCGCGACTCCTCGATGCTGTTACAGGCGAAGTGCTTGGCGCAGCCCATCACGTGCCTCTGCAGCCCCCGGACGAAGGCCGCGCCCATCTCGCCGATGTGCTGGGAGTTCTCGCCGTACGTCTCCTGCGCGCGCCCCCATCCCGGGTGGCGGAGCAGGTTGAGGCATGGGGCAAGGCAGACGTTGGCCCCGTGGGCGCGTGCCTCCCGCCCTATGGCTTCACCAACGCGCTCCTCGAGGCCGTAGTCGAAAGCGGCCGCTCGCGCCATGGCGACGGGGAAACAGGTTGACACGCCGCGGGCGACACCCCGGGGGCCGTCGACACAGAGGAGCCCGCCTAGTCCAAGTCGCGGCGCCCCGGCGGCCGAGTAGAGGGGCGCGGTGCGCTCGGGACCGGCCGCGTCGAGCATGTCTCGGTAGAGATCACGGTCTCCGGCCAGCATGCGCAGCCGCTCGGCCGGGGTCAACCGCCGCAGCAACTCCGCGGCACGCGATTCGACCTGGGGGGATACCGTAGCCATGGTGTGCTGTCTTTTCCCTTCCGAGGGGACCGGTTTTCCACCAGTATACGGCGGCTGCGCCGGCGGACCGGCAAGACGATTGGATTACTGAAGAACACTGTTGGGGTACAAGATAAAGTTGTATAAATGCCGTGAGTGCTGTTGGAGAAACGAAGCAAAGGAGGAGGATTCATGCGTCTAAAGATGATCACCGGCCTCGTGTTGGCCATGATGGTGGTCCTGGCGTTTGGGGCCCCGGCTCTGGCTGCCGAGTTCACCGACGTGGAGGGCAGCCCGTTCGAGGCCAGCATCAACTCGCTTGCCGACCAGTCTATCGTCGGGGGCTACCCCGATGGCACCTTCAGGCCCGACAATCCCTTACAGCGCCAGCAGTTCGCCAAGATGGCGGTGCTGACCATGGGCTACGAGGTGACTGCGGCCGACGTCTCCTCGTTCCCAGATACCCCGGCGCCTTTCGACCCCGTGAACAACCCGCTCTATCCCGGTAGCTACGTGGCCGTTGCGGCGGAGAACGAGATCATTCTCGGTAAGACCGACGGTAGCTTTGACTTCTACGGCAACGTCACTCGTCAACAGGCCATCACCATAGTGGTGCGCGCGGCCGGCGACGAGCTTGCCGAGCCTGCCGCCGACTACGAAGGACAGCTCAGCTATACCGATCCCGACCACGGCGCCAACATCAAGAAGGCGGAGTCCAACGGGCTGCTGGATGCTATCCCCGATCTGGCCACCTGGGACCCGACGGCGCCCGCCACCCGGGGTGAAGCGGCCGAGCTCCTTGCTCAGCTTCTCGCCGTCATGGAGGCCGAGACCTTCGGTCCCGTGGTCTCCACCGCCTGGCTCGAGGCCAACCTTGACATGGAAGGCCTCGTCGTGGTCGACACCAGACCGGCCGACGCGTACGCCGCGGGCCATATCCCGGGGGCCGTCAACATCCCCGCCGGCTTCTACGTGAACGCCACACCGGAAGACATGGCGCCCGGCGCCCTCTACATGGAACTGCCTGAAGAGGCCGACCTGTTCGCACTGATCGGCAATGCCGGGATCACGGCCGATTCCAAGGTGGTCGTGGTAGGTGGGCTCGACCCGATGCCCACGTACGGACTGGCCGACGCCACGAGAGTCGCCGATACGCTCATCTGGGCGGGTATCGCGAACGTGGGTGTTCTCGACGGTTCGTATGTCAAATGGGTGGCCGATGGCAAAGCCGTGAGTACGGAAGCACCCACGGTGACCCCGGTTGAATACACCGCCACAGTGGACGCCGACATGTGGGTGTCCACCGAATACGTGGCCGACAGCATCGGTGAGGCCATCATCATCGACGCGAGGGATGCCAACGTATACGCCGGCGAGGCCACCGAGCCTTGGGCGCCCGAGGCGGGCCACATCGAGTCGGCGCTGTCGTTGCCGGCTCCGCTGTTGTGGAACGAAGCGGGCTGGACCTACAAGTCGGTCGCGGAGCTCGAGCAGCTGGTGGCCGCGGTCTTCACGGCCGACAAGGCCGACGAGATCATCATCTACTGCGGCGTGGGCGGATATGAGTCCGCGTGGTGGTATGTGCTCACGCAGATGCTTGGCTACACCAACGCCAAGATGTATGACGGGGCCGCGCAGGCCTGGGTGGTCGATCACGACATGGTGATGCCAGAGACCTTCGGTCCCGTGGTCTCCACCGCCTGGCTCGAGGCCAACCTTGACATGGAAGGCCTCGTCGTGGTCGACACCAGACCGGCCGACGCGTACGCCGCGGGCCATATCCCGGGGGCCGTCAACATCCCCGCCGGCTTCTACGTGAACGCCACACCGGAAGACATGGCGCCCGGCGCCCTCTACATGGAACTGCCTGAAGAGGCCGACCTGTTCGCACTGATCGGCAATGCCGGGATCACGGCCGATTCCAAGGTGGTCGTGGTAGGTGGGCTCGACCCGATGCCCACGTACGGACTGGCCGACGCCACGAGAGTCGCCGATACGCTCATCTGGGCGGGTATCGCGAACGTGGGTGTTCTCGACGGTTCGTATGTCAAATGGGTGGCCGATGGCAAAGCCGTGAGTACGGAAGCACCCACGGTGACCCCGGTTGAATACACCGCCACAGTGGACGCCGACATGTGGGTGTCCACCGAATACGTGGCCGACAGCATCGGTGAGGCCATCATCATCGACGCGAGGGATGCCAACGTATACGCCGGCGAGGCCACCGAGCCTTGGGCGCCCGAGGCGGGCCACATCGAGTCGGCGCTGTCGTTGCCGGCTCCGCTGTTGTGGAACGAAGCGGGCTGGACCTACAAGTCGGTCGCGGAGCTCGAGCAGCTGGTGGCCGCGGTCTTCACGGCCGACAAGGCCGACGAGATCATCATCTACTGCGGCGTGGGCGGATATGAGTCCGCGTGGTGGTATGTGCTCACGCAGATGCTTGGCTACACCAACGCCAAGATGTATGACGGGGCCGCGCAGGCCTGGGTGGTCGATCACGACATGGTGATGCCAGAGTAGCGCGCGCACTCACGCATCACGTGTGGGAGGGTGGCCGCCTGCCGGGTACGGCAGGCGGCCACCGCCGTCACTGGGAGGCTCGAGGGGCGGGGGAGACACTCAGCCCCGGGCCGCCTTTCCTTGTATCCTTGACCGTCGTAGACTGTGGGCACGGCGATCACCCCGCCTCGTAGACCGGACAACGAAGGGATGCGTACGATGGGATCTAGATACGAGCACGTATTCGCGCCTATAAGGATCAGGGGCGTCGACTTCCGTAATCGCTTGGAACTGGCGCCGCCCTCTCCCAACCTGGCGTCGCGCGACGGGCGGGTGACTACGGAGTTCGTCAACCTCTTCCGGTCGTTCGCCCGCGGTGGGGCGGCCGTCATCACCATCGGCAACTCTGTGGTCGACATCAAAGAGGCCAGCGACGAGGAGCGCCAGCTCGATCTGTCCACCGACGAGTGCATCCTCTCGCTGACCCTCTTCGCCGAGATGTGCGCCGGCTTCGGCACGCAGGCCTCGCTGGAGATCAACCATAACGGCAAGGATTCGGACCCCGGTAAGACCGGCAAACCGGCCTACAGCCCCTCCCGCATCCTCCCGTCTCACGAGCTGTGGCGCGCTCCCCAGCAGGGTCGGGAGATGCTGTACACCATCGAGATGGATCACGAGAAGATCCGCCAGACCGTAGAGAAGTACGCCATGGCCGCGTTGCGCTGCAAGCGGGCCGGGATGAAGATGACCATGCTCCATGGGGGTCACGCCAATCTGATCGCTCAGTTCGCGAGCCGCCTGTACAACAAGCGCACCGACGAGTACGGCGGCTCCCTGGAAAACCGGGCGAGATTCGCCATCGAGGTGCTGGACAGGGTCCGCGCGCTCTGCGGTGAGGACTTTGTCATCGAGTACCGCATCTCGGCCGACGAGATCCATCCGGACGGCATGCACCTCCCCGAGACCCTGCGGTTCATCGAACTTATCCAGGACAAGGTGGACATCCTGCACGTGTCGGCGGGCCTGCACGGCGAGCTCCAGTACATGCGCAACTGGTGGCAGAACTACCTCATGGACCGGGAGTACAACGTCCACTACGCCGAGAAGATCAAGAAGGCCTTCCCGAACCTGATCGTGTGCACGGTGGGCTCCATCATGAACATCGGGCGGGCCGAGGAGATCATCGCCACGGGCAAGGCCGACATGGTGGCCATGTGCCGCCCGCTCCTGGCCGACCCCGACATGCCGCGCAAGTACGCCCACGGACGCGAAGACGACGTCCGGCCCTGCCTGCGCTGCCAGTACTGCGGCGCCCGGCTGATGGTCCCGGCGGTCATCAACTGCGCCGTCAACCCCTATCTGGGCAATGAGACCGAGTTCCCCGACGGCAAGGTCAAGCCCGCCGAGGTGAAGAAGAAAGTGGCTGTGGTGGGTGGCGGCCCGGCCGGCATCCAGGCCCTACTCACGCTCTGCGACCGCGGCCACGACGTGACGCTCTACGAGATGAGCGACCGGCTGGGCGGGCATGTGGTGCCCGGCGCGGCGCTGCCGTTCAAGCAGGACGTCAAGGACTACCTCGACTACCTGGTGCGCCAGGCCGAGAAGGCGCCGGCCCGCATCCTCATGAACACCGAGGCGACCAAAGAGAAGCTCGACGCCGAGGGCTACGAGGGGTTGGTGATCGCTGTGGGGTCAACGCCGATCGTTCCAAAAGTCCCGGGCATCGACAAGCCACACGTTCACTGGGCGCCCGACGCCGACACCGGCAAGGCGCAGGTGGGCGAGAGGACGGTCGTAGTGGGAGCCGGTTCGGTGGGTGTCGAATCGGCTATAGCTCTGAAGCGCGAGGGCAAGGACGTGATCATAGTGGAGATGGCGCCCGACATGAGGTGTCTGAGCGCCTCCGCCGGCGGTGTGGCCATGGAACTCATGAACATCGTCGAGGAGTTGCAGATACCCATCCATCTGAATCGCAGGCTGGAGGAGGTCACCGATTCCACGGTGGTTTGCTGCGACACGGAAACAGGCGAGAAGGTGGAGTTCCCGGCCGATACCGTGTTGCTCGCGGTCGGTATGGCGGCACGGCAAGACGTGGCCGACTCTATGCGGCGCTGTGCACCAGAGACCGAAGTGTTCGTGGTCGGCGACGCGCTGCAGGTAGGGAACATCTCAGGCGCCGTGAGGTCGGCGTTCAAGGCCGCCGCCTACATCTGAGCCTCTGCAAGACCGGCGGCAAGATGGTCATGACATGGGGCTGTTGACGACCAAGAAGGCGGCGCGGATCCTTGCCGAAGGGCTGGGCTGGAGCGTGACGCCGTACGACGTCGAAGAGGCGATAGAGCGGGGCCGCCTGCGGGCTCAGAAGGAGCCCGGGGGCCGGGGCCGTTCTCTCATACCCCTGGAAGAGGTGGAACGGCTCATCCAGGAAGACCGCCAGAAGAAGGCCCGCGAGGCCGAGCAGGAGGGATCCGCGGAGTCGGAAGAGCCGGGAGCCGATGCGTGGGACACCATACCGAGAAACGGTATGGCCTACCTGTTCGGCGTCAACTGGAGATCGAGGCGGCGCTGCCCGAAGTAGCATCCCAAGATATAAGTGAGCCCCGGAGAAGGGTCTCCCTTCTCCGGGGCTTCGCTATCTGAAGGGGCCGGTCGGCCGGCCCCTCTGTCACAGCTGGTTGGAACCGGCGTCTCCTTCGGAGGCGCCTCCTCCGAGGATGTCGAACAGATCGGCGATGTCGGGCATGGAAGACCTACCGTCTTCGACTTCCCGGCCCAGGAGGCCTCCCAACAGCCCGCCGAGCCCACCCGCGCTGGAAGAACCCTGGGTAGGTAGGCTCTGGCTCGCGCTGGGCTCGTTGCCTCCACCGCCTCCGAGGAGGCCGCCAAGGCCGCCCAGCAGACCGCCGAGGCCACCACTCGAGCTGCTCTCGGTGGTGGGCAGGCTCTGATTGGTGGTGGGAGCGCTGTCGCTGCCGCCTCCGAAGAGGCCGCCAAGTCCGCCCAAGAGTCCGCCGAGGCCACCACTCGAGCTGCCCTGGCTGCCTGCGAGGCCGGTGTCGGCTTGGGCGGCGCCCCCGGTGAACGCGCCGAGCATCTTCTTGCCGAGCCAGGCCATCACCAGTGGGGCCAGCAAGGGCAGGAGTTTCGAGAACAGGGACGAGCCGGCGCGGGACGTGGCGCCGAGTTTGTCGACGACCTGGTCTTTCTGGTCGCCGAAGATGTGCCCAAGGATCTTCTGCCCGTCGTCTGCATCGAGAGACTGGAGAAGGTTCGGATCTTCGAGGAGGCTGCCCATGTGGTCGCGTAGAACGGCGTTGCCGAGTGCGTCGCCACCTCCGGCGGACACGTTGCTGGAAAGGCCTCCCAACAAGGCCGGAAGGGCCTTGCGGGCCGCCTCCATGGCCGTGTCGGGGTCGGTGCCCAATTGGGCCGCGAGATCCTCAGCGGGGATCTGAGCCAGGATCTCTTCTATCATGCTTGCCATATCACTCCCCTTCCGGAGTCGTTAGTGGTGAGCCCTGCCGGATGGCAAGACGTTCACTCCATAGTGATAGCGCCCTCGGGGCACTCGTCCACGGCCTCTTGGCAGCAGCCGGCGCCGTCGCAACCGTAGTCATCGATCACGTGCGAATAGCCGTCGTCGCCTATCTCGAAGACGGCCGGACAGATGTCTTCGCAGATACCGCATCCCGTGCAGAGCTCGAGGTCGATCTTGGGTACGCCGGTATTCTCTCCACTCTTGGACTGTGTGGCCTCATCGGCCGTCCCGGCGCCGGGATCCGCCGTACCACCTCCAAGAACGGCCTTCAGTCTGTCCAGCATGAGCTGCTCGCCCTCGCTCACCCGCACGGCGCCGAATCCCAGGAACCCACCTTCCTTGGCGGCGTTGGCGGCCGACTGGGCCGCTCTCATCAGCCACAGCCTGAAGGCTTCGGCCTCCAGCGGCGTGGCCTTGGCGGTAAGGATGCTGTCGACTTTGCGTATCTCATCGATAACCTGCTCGCCGACTGCCGACGCGTCAGGCCTGAAGTCGTCCAGGGGGTTCTTCCGCGCCTCCAGCATGACCTTAGCATCTTGTGAGACCGCGACGAGCAACTCCGCATCGCTCTCGGGGGTGGTCATGATCTTCATCGTGGCTATGGCCTCTTTGGCCGCCTCGATAGGGCCGCCCGGATCGGCGAGGGTCAACGACAGACCCGCGAGCAGCGGCGCCCGCACCAATGTCGTCCACTCCTCGGCGGTGTAGTCGGTTTTGGAACTCACAATCATGACCTCCTGTCATCTGGCTGATCCCAGCCTTGCCGTGGCTGCTAGAGCTGTTCGAGTCGCTGCCGCAGTCCTTGCATCTTGCTCTTGATGTCATCGATCTGTTCGCGCATGGCCGTGAACCTGTCGCGCTCGGCGCGCACGAAGCGGGTGTAGGGCGCCACTGCCTCGCGGATGCGGAGTAGGCTGCGTTCGCTCTCATGGTCGAACTGTTCTTCCAGTGCCTCTCTCAGTTTGGAGTTGAGCGCGGAGATACTCTTGCTGAGCTCGGTCTTGGCTCTGGCGCGCCGTGCCGGGAGGATGAAGAGCCCCATGGCCGCCACGAAACCCGCCGCAAGGATGCCCGTGACGTCCACCAGTGTGGTCGAGGCAAGGATGGCCACCGTTGCGCCCAAGCCGACCGCTCCCACCTCCACCACCGCCAGACCGGCCACCGCGTTCTGCACCGAATCGGCGAGGCGGGCGGCCTCCACATCAGGTTCGTACGTATCGGCCGTACGCTGAGCGGCCCGGCCTATCGTGTCGAGGAGTTGCTTGCGGTCGTTGTCGAAGTTGCCGAGGTTGCCGATGACCCGCCCCGCGTGGTGGGCCCGTCGTTCTGCGAGGTACTGGTTGAGCGTCTGCCATTGCCGGAGCTCCGAGTTGACCATCCAGTCGATTATGCCGTCCACCTTCTCTTCGATCTTCGCCGGAGCGTCTGCGACCACCTTGCGCTCGAACTCCTCTTTGACCCGGGTCTTCTTGATGAGATCGAAGATGCGGCCGATCCGTACCGTCTCGTCCAGGAACTCGTGGCCGCGCTTCTCCATGTCGTGAAGCACGCCGTCTACGTCGGTCAGCCGGAAGGAGAATTCGTGGCCGAGGTCTTCGCGGTAGTGGTCCAATTGGTGCTCGATGCTGTCGAGAGCCGCGATGTCGTCGGCCAGGATGTCCAAGCGTTCCTGGGTGGCGGTGCGGTACTTGTCGGCGAGGCTGAGGCCCACTCCAAGAGGGTTGAGCAGCTTGAGCCTGACGCGTTCTCTCTGGTCCAGAGTCTCCGCGAGGTATGTCTCCAGGGCCGGGAATCGGCTCTCCTTCATGAGAGCCCCGTCGTTCTGGCCGGCGAGCCTGGCCTCCAGTGCCATGCGGGCGGAGACGGAGAAGATGTCGGGTGAGAACCCCAGAAGCCGCTCGGCGTTCTCGGCGACGAAGCGCTCGATCTGCAGCCGCTCGTCTTCGGTGCGCAGGAGGTCGGCTTTGTTGATGATGAAGACCAACTTCTTGCCCCAACTGCGTATCTTTTCGATGAAGGCGCGCTCGCTCTCGGTGAAGGCACGGTCGGCCGAGGTGACGAAGAGGACGAGGTCAGAACGCGGGATGAACCTCTGAGTGATGGCCTCGTGCTCGCGGTCGAGGGCGTTGGTGCCCGGCGTATCGACCATCTCGACTTCGCGCAGCAACTCGATGGGAGCCTTGACGTGCTGGATGCCGTCGGCGTCGACCTCGTGGGCCAGATGCGGCCCATACGCGATCGTATGGATGCGGCTGGTGGTGGGCGTCACGCCCTCCTCGAGCACCCGGTCGCCCAGCAGAGCGTTGATGAAGGCGCTCTTGCCCGAGTTGAACTCTCCCGCGACCACGAGCAGGAACATCTCGTCCAGTTGGCGGACCGAACGCTCTAAGACCTTCTGATCGTCGTGGTCGGCTTCGTGCCGCGCAAGCGTCATCTGGAGGTCGCCCAGCAGGCTCCGTTCTTCGGCCAGAAGCCGGTCGTGCTGCTCGGTGAGGATCTTCTTGCGCATCACGGCTCCATGAGTGACGGGGCGTGGCGTGCCCCTCATGTCTTGCACTATATGTAATTGCTATCTCCGCGGATAGATACCCGCCGGACGGGGGGTGGAAACTGGAGTCTTCGCAGATACCGTCCGTTTGCGGCGCCCACGTGACCGTTGACCGTTCCGGCCGGCGGCCTATACTCGAATCAGGGTGGCGATCAACACTCCCGTCCAACAGGTCAGGTGGAAAGGAGACAAGCCATGGCCGTGCAGGATTCCATCAACAGCACTCTCAGCGCCTGCTCCCAGGTCAGAGGAGAAGGCCCTGAGCAAGTGGAGTTTCGGGAGTACCTGGCCAGTGTTCTCACCGAGATGTTGGGCAGCGCCCGCATCGTCGCGTATGTCGACAACCTGATAGGAGGTGAGGCCGGGCGTCCAACAGGGGTCGATGCAGTCTTCCTGACCGAAAGAGCGGTCTTCCGGGTCAACGTGACATACGCCGGCGTCACGGTCATGCTCGCATCCGCCGCCGATGTGACGGCTATCACGCTAAGCGTTAGTCACGCTGAGGCGGAGCACAGGGCTCCCTTCCTGACAGGACCGAACGTGAACTTGGAGCTCTACTTATCGCCCCCGTTGAGCGACAGCGATACCGACGGGATCGGGATGGTTCCCTGGGTATGGCAGAACGCGCTGCTGCCCAGAGAGAGTGTCTGGCACGTCGTGCGCTCTTGGCTGGGCGCTGTGGGTGGAAGTGAGCACACCAACTGAGCGAGTGTGGGCCGTCGAGCCCTATTTCGGCGGCTCACACAAGTACTTCCTGCGCGCACTCGCAGAGCGTTCACGACACGAATTCACGCTCTTCACCCTGCCGGGACGGCACTGGAAATGGCGCATGCACGGCGGGGCGGTGACCCTGGCGGCGCGCGTGGCCTCCGCCGCTCGCCAAGCTGCTCAGCAAGCCGCGCCCACCGTGCTCCTGGCGACAGACATGCTCGACCTTGCCACCTTCCTCTCCCTGGCCGGTCCACCCCTCGATCGCACGCCGGTGCTGCTGTATTTCCACGAGAACCAACTCACCTATCCGCTGCCGCCCGGAGTGGAGCGCGACCTGGGGTACGCGCTGAAGAACATCACGTCGGCTCTGGCCGCGCGGCGGGTGCTCTTCAACAGCGCATACCACCGGGAGGAGTTCCTCGACGCCGTCGTCGACCTGCTGGCCTCGCTTCCCGATGAAGTGCCGGCCTGGGTGCCGCACGAACTGGAGGCCAAGAGCGCGCTGCTGCCGGTGGGCTGCGACCTGCGCCGCTTCGACCGCCACCGCGAGACCGCCCTCCGAGAGGCGGCCGGCGGAAGATGGGGAGACCCCTCACTGGGGCCGCTCTTGCTTTGGAACCAACGGTGGGAGTACGACAAGGCCCCCGAGAGGTTCTTTGAGGCGCTGAGGGTACTGAGGAAGGAGGGTGTGCCGTTCCGTTTAGCGATGGCCGGACCGAGCCAGGGGACGCCGACGGAGGAGTTCTTGCGCGCGAAGTCGGATCTGGCCGATCGCATCGTACACTGGGGCCGCGTGCCCGGCGGCGACGGCTATGCCTCTCTGCTGTGGGCCGCGGACGTGGTGGCCTCCACTGCCATCCACGAGTTCTTCGGCATCGCGGTGACCGAAGCAATGTACTGCGGCTGCCGGCCGGTCTTGCCCAAACGGCTGAGCTACCCGGAACTGATACCGGCGGAAGCCCACGAAGATGTGTTGTACGGCGAGGGAGAGCTGGCGCCCGCTCTGGCGCGGGCATTGCGGCGTCCCCGGGCGTGGCCGGAGGAGCAGCAGCGGAGGTGGGTGGACCGTTTTGACTGGACTCGTCTCATCGAGCGGTATGATGAGCAGATTCAAGGCTGTGCGGGAGCCACATGAGCGGGCGAAGGAGCTAGGTGGGCGAAGGAACGGGCGGGTTTCAGCTCACACAGACAAGACGGGGCGCGTTCTTTCTGGGGCTCGCGCTCATGTCGTACGTGGTCGTCACCGGCATGGCCATCTCGCTGGTGCCCATAGTCGCGCCGGAGATGGAGGGCCATTTCGGGCTCTCGGCCTCACAGATCGGGCTTCTCACCTCCATGCTCATGCTGACGACGTCTCTCGGCGCTCTCCCCATGGGGGTGGCGGCCGCCCGCTGGGGCGGCCGCGTGCTGGTCGCGTCGGGCATCGTGTTCGTCATCGGACTGGTCTTGTTCGCGGCCACCGCTTCGTACCCGTGGTTCCTCGCCGCCCGTCTGCTGCAGGGCATCGGGGCCAGCGCTGCGCCGCCCGTGGCCACCATGCTCATGACCCAGACGGTCGATCGCCGCTATCACGGCGTGACGCTGGGCGTGTTCGGCTGTGGCCAGGGAACGGGCGTGCTGCTCGCCCTGCTCATCATGCCGAGCGTGCAGGCCGCGGCCGGCTACCGGGCCGTCTTCCTGGCCACAGCTGGTATCGCCGCGGCGCTGGTGCTGCTCTCACTGTGCCGGAGAGAGCTGCGGGTGTGTCCGCGTGAGGCGCCGGTGGGCGTGACCTGGGGCGGCATGCTCCGCGGGATCGGAGCGGTTGCGCTCAATCCTCGGCTGTTGCTCCTGATCCTCGTCAACATCGGCGCCATGGCCCTCTTTGTGGGAGTGTTGACCTGGACTCCGTCGTTCCTCCACGACCAGCGGGGCACCAGCCTTGCGGTCGCGGCCTACCTGACGGCCGGTCTGGGATTGGCGCAGCTGCTTGGTGCGCCGTTCGGCGCGACCCTGATGGGGAAGTGGGGGAAACGCGCCGTCATGGTGGCGGGGATACTCCTCATGATGCTTGCTACCGCTCTGATCCCGGTCGCGCCCGGTGTGGCCGGAGTCTTCGTGTTGGTGGTGATCACTGGGTTCCTGACCTTGGCTATGTTCCCGGCCATCCTCGGCTCCATAGCCGATGTGGTCGACCGCCCAGAGGAGGTGGGCGTTGCCACCGGATATATGTACACGGTCAACCTGGTGGCTACCATGTTGGCGCCGTGGGTCTTCGGGCTGTTGCTCGACAGGTACGGCGTCGCCGATGGCGATTCCGGCTACCTGGTCGGCTACCAGTTCCTGGCCGCCTTCGCGCTTCTGGGTCTCGTGTCGGCCCTGCTACTCGTGGTCGCGCAGAGAAAAGTGCAACGGACGGTCGTCGGGGAGAGCAGCGAGGCGGCCTGACCGCACGTTTCTTTGCCAACGCGCTTTGCGCCAAGGTCCCATCATCTAGTATTGTTTGCTCTACACCATGCATTAGGCTGATTGGTCTAGAGATTTGAGTGGCAGGTGTACGTTGGAAGAGTCCATCTGTGCCAGGAGGTAGGGAAGAGAGCATGAGACTCACAAGGATTAGTCTGAAGATCAACGGGGTCGAGAGGTTCGTCCTGTGCGATCCCGAGGAGGACTC
>DAIRFC010000057.1:0-15307 GCA_036795215.1 Actinomycetota bacterium
AATGTCCGCATCCCGATCACGCCGCGTCTTCATCTGCAGCGCACTCGTGGTCTTGCTCGTTCTGATTGGTCTGTTCGCCGCCGCGTGCGGGGACACGGAAGAGGAGACCACCACCACGTCGGCCGCCACCGCGACAACCGCGGGCGAGGCCACTACCACGACCGCCGCCCCGGCCACCGACACCACGGCAGCCGAGGCCACTACCACAACCGCGGCGGCCCCCGAAGAATTCGTCTTCGGCACAGTCTACGTCGGCCCCTACAACGACGGGGGCTGGAGCCAGGCCAACCATGAGGGCGGCCTCTACATAGAGGAGAAGATGCCCGGCGCCAGGATGGTCTACGTCGACAAAGCCAACACCGCAGACCGGCCGGGCACGACCATCGAACAGCTCGGCGAGTCCCTACTCGCTGAGGGTGCCCAGATGATCTTCTTCACCTCCGATGACATGAAAGACGGAGCCATCGCCTTCGCACAAGCCCACCCCGAGATCCCGGTGGTGCACACCTCCGGCGACGGCGCTTGGAAGGACGGCAAGGACTTCAAGAACCTGCCCAACCTCAGCAACGTCATGGGCAAGATGGAATACGGCAAGATGATCGCCGGTGTGGCGGCCGCTCTCACCACGCAGTCCGGCAAGATCGGCTACCTTGGCCCGCTGATCAACGACGAGACCCGCCGCTTGGCCGCCTCCGCATATCTGGGCGCCAGGTACGCCTGGACTGAGTACCTGGGCAAAGACCCGGCCGAGCTGAAGTTCACCGTCAGCTGGATCGGCTTCTGGTTCAACATCCCGGGTGTCACATCCGATCCGACCCAAGTGGCCGACAACTTCTTCAACCAGGGCTATGACGTAGTCATCTCGGGCATCGACACCACCGAAGCCATGGTCGAGGCCAAGAAGATGACCGAAGCGGGCAAGCCGGTCCACGCGATCCCGTACGATTACGTGAACGCGCTCGACCAGGCTCCCGAGATCGCGCTGGGAGTCCCCTACTTCAACTGGGGTCCTGAGTATCTCAAGGCCGCCACCTCTGTAGTCGAGGGCAATTGGTCCACCTACTGGAACTGGGTAGATCCCGACTGGGCCGATATCAACAACCTGGATTCGTCCATCGTCGGCTTCGTGAAGGGCCAGGGCCTCTCCGCTGAGGCTTCCGCGAAGGTCGACGAGTTCATCGCGGCGCTGGCCGGTGGCCTGAACCTCTGGACCGGGCCGCTGAACCTCCAAGACGGCACCGCCTACTTGGCCGACGGTGCGGCGGCTACCGACCAGGAGATCTGGTATCTGCCGCAACTGCTCGAGGGGATGGAAGGCCAGAGCGTCTCCGAATAGACATCACGGCATTGAGGAACCAAGCAGCAGCGAAAGGGGAGACCACTCCGGTCTCCCCTTTCCGTGTTCTTGACCCCGTACACTCGAGCCCCCGATAGACTCTGAGGCCCGTGGAAGTCCGACTCACCGACATCCGCAAACACTTCGGCCCCGTCAAGGCCAACGACGGCATCACACTGACGGTCCCTGCCGGCACCATCCAAGGAGTCCTTGGCGAGAACGGCGCGGGCAAGAGCACGCTCATGAAGATCCTTTCCGGCTTCCAGCCCGCCGATAGCGGCACCATCGAACTGGATGGGAAGGCCGTACGTATGCGCTCTCCGGCAGACGCCATACGCCACGGCGTAGGAATGCTGCACCAAGATCCGCTCGACTTCCCCCCGCTCCGCGTCATAGACGACCTCCTCATCGGCGCACCGGGCCGCATCATCCCCCGCAGAGCCGAGGCAGTCGCGGCCATCACCCGACTCGCGGAATCGCTTGGGCTCACGATCGACTTCAAGGCCGAGGTGGGCTCCATGACCGTCGGAGAGCGCCAGCAGTTGGAACTCCTCCGGCTGCTGTGGCTGGGCGCCCGCGTCCTCATCCTCGACGAGCCCACCACCGGCATCAGCGCGGCTCAGCGTCAGCAGCTTTTCGACACGCTGCGCCGGTTGGCCGCCCAGGACAAGACCGTCCTGTTCGTTTCACACAAGCTGGAGGAGGTGCAGGAACTCTGTACCCGTGTCGCCGTTCTCCGGCAGGGCCGTCTCGTTGGTGAGGCTCTGCCCCCCTTCCACGTGGACCGCTTGGTCTCGATGATGTTCGAGCGGGAGGTCACCCCCGGCGAGCGGACGGGGTGTTCGCCGGGAGCACCGGTACTCAGACTCTCAGGCTTGGGAGCCGAGCACGGACGCATCCGCTTCGACGGACTCGATCTGGAGGTCCACGCAGGAGAGACCATCGGCCTGGCCGGTATGGAGGGGAGTGGCCAGGGTCTTCTGTTGGAAGCATGCGCCGGTCTCACGCCGCCCACCTGCGGGCGGGTGCGCGTGAACGACGTCGACCTCACCGGCAAGACCTACCGCCAGTTCAGACGGCGCGGCGTGGCCTACGTGCCGGCCACCCGGCTGGAAGACGGCCTCGTACCAGGCCTCACTCTCACCGACCACTTTCTCCTCACCGAAAGGCGGCCCGGGCTCTTCATCAAGAGGGAGAAGGGCCGGAGACTGGCCCAGGAGCGCATCGGTGAGTTCAAGATCAAAGGCATCCCGAGCGACCGGGTCGAGTCTCTCTCGGGCGGCAACCAGCAACGTCTCCTGCTGGCCCTCGTCAAGCCGGGAGCCAAGCTCATGCTCCTCGAGCATCCCACCCGCGGCCTCGACGTGGAATCGGTCATATACCTCTGGAGCAAACTCAAAGAGCGCTGCGGCCAGGGTGAAGCCATCGTCTTCACGTCCAGCGACCTGGACGAACTGCTGCGCTACAGTGACCGGATCCTGGTCTTCTTCGCCGGCCGTGTCTTTGGACCGCTCGACGCCGCGACCACCACCGTCGACGAGCTCGGGCAACTCATAGGCGGGAGCACGGCCGATGTCTAGACTACGCTTCTCACACCGCACATTGATCAATCTGGGCGTCCAACTGGGGGCGTTGGTCCTGGCCTTTCTGCTGACCAGCATCATCTTGCTCATAGCCGGTGCGCCGCCTTTCGAGGCCTACAAAGAGATCTTCCAAGGCGCCGTCGGCTCGCTGACCAACTTCTCGGACGTCCTCGTGGCATGGGTACCCCTGCTCCTCTGCTCGGCAGGCGTGCTCGTGACCTTTGCCGCCGGGCTGTGGAACATCGGTGTGGAGGGCCAGATAGTCCTGGGAGCCGTGCTCACCACCTGGGTCCTCCGCCTGCTGCAGACCACCGGTCTCCCCCCAGCGCTCATCATCGTCCTCGGGATGCTCGCCGGCCTCATCGGCGGGATGCTGTGGGCCGTATTGGCCGGAGTACTCAAGACCTTCGGCGGGGTGAACGAGATCTTCGGTGGCTTGGGCCTCAACTACGTGGCCACAGCGTTCACGCTCTGGCTCATCTTCGGGCCCTGGAAACGCCCGGGCATCGGGTCCATGAGCGGCACCGAGCCCTTCGACCAGAGCCTTTTCCTGCCCACCGTGGGAGGATTGCGACTCAGCCTCTGGTCGCTCGCCCTGGGGATCATAGCGGTGATCTTCGTCTACATCCTGCTGGAGCACACCCACGCCGGCCTGCGGCTCAAGGCGGTGGGTCTGAACCGGCGCGCAGCCGGTCTCCTGGGCGTGCCCACCTGGCAGTACGCGCTTCTGGCCTTTGTGATCTGCGGCGCCCTGGCGGGACTGGCCGGCGCGGTGCAGGTGACCGGGGTCTATCACCGGCTCATCCCGTCTATCTCGAGCGGCTACGGGTTCCTGGGGTTGATGATCGGGATGCTCATCCGCTACCGCGCCATCTGGGTGGCCCCTGTAGCCCTCTTCTTCGCGGCGCTCAACATCGGGAGTATCCAGTTGCCGATAGTGCTCAAGCTCGACTCCACCCTTTCAGGGGTCCTGCAGGGGGCGCTGGTGCTGTTCGTCATCCTGGTCGAGGGAGCAAGACAGCGCTACCTGCGCCGCAGACGGACGGCGGTGGCGTGATGGACGGCACCACCCTCGTCATCGGTCTGGCGGGCGTCCTCACCGCCTCGGCGCCCATCGTGGTGGCCACGATCGGGGAGACGTTCGCCGAACGGGCCGGGGTCATCAACCTCTCGGTGAACGGCACCATCCTCCTCTCGGCCATGGGGAGTTTTGTCGTTGCCTTCACCACCGGGAGCCTGGTGCTGGGCTTCCTGTCAGGAGCGGTGATCGGGGCGGTGATCGCGCTCATCGTGGCCTTTGGAAGCATAACGCTGCGCCAATCGCAGGTGGCCATCGGCTTCGTCCTCACGCTCTTCTGTCGCGACCTCGCCTACTTTCTCGGCAACCCGTTCATGGGCGAACAGGGGCCCACCCTCTCGCGCGCACCGATCCCGCTCCTGGAGAAGATCCCGGTGCTCGGCACCATGTTCTTCAGGCAGGACATCATGACTTACTTCAGCTTCGTGCTCATCGCCGTGGCCTGGTGGTGGATCTACCGCACCCGGCCCGGCCTGGTGTTGAGGGCGGTGGGCGAACGCCCCGAGGCGGCGTTCGCCCGGGGAGCCAGGGTGAACCTCATCCGCTACCTCTACACCGTCCTCGGAGGCGCCCTGGTCGGGCTGGCCGGCCCCATGTTCTCGCTGAGTGTCAAGGCAGGATGGAAGGGCACCATCTCGGGACTCGACGGCCTTGGCTGGATCGTACTTGCCATCGTCATCTTCGGCGCGTGGAACCCGGTGCGCGGCGCCCTGGGAGCGTACCTCTTCGGGCTCCTGCAATGGCTGAGCGTGGTGCTACAGCCCAGCCTGCAGGGCATCCCCTCCCAGGTGCTGCAGGTGGCGCCGTTCCCGCTGATGATCCTCACTCTACTATTGGTCAACATCGGCAACGCCGAGTGGGTGGAGCGGGTCCTCGCCGCCCTGCCTGAACCCTCCCGCCGGGTGGTCGCCCGCATCTTCAGGGCCATGCGCGTGGTGCAGCCACGCGGCCTTGGCATCCCCTTCGAGCACGACTGACATCGCGCCCGCCGATAAGTCTTAGCCATCTGTACAGCCCGAGGCGGTCAATCTAGGCCATACGGATAGACCATGCCTCGAACCCCACTGTTATTCTGAGCCCGCGCGCCGGAGAACCGGCAGCGCGAGATCGACCACAGCAGGGGTGGTGTGCGTACGATGAAAGCACGGGTACATGAACAGCCCGGCGGATAGCTCCAACCATGGCCTCAGACTGGGGTTTCCCGAGCCGCAGGGTCTATACGACCCTGGCTACGAGAAGGATTCCTGTGGTGTCGGCTTCGTGTGCGACATCGCGGGCCGCGCCTCGCACGACATCATCGAGCGGGGCATAGAAGTCCTCAAGAACCTGCTTCACCGCGGAGCCGCCGGAGCCGACGCCGGCACGGGAGACGGCGCGGGCATCTTGGTCCAGACCCCCGATCGGTTCCTGCGCAGCGTCTGCGAACCACTCGGCATGTCGCTCCCCGCCATGGGAGCCTATGGCGTCGCCATGATGTTCCTCCCCCTCGAGCCGGAGGCGCAGGCGGCATGCCGGTCGGCCGTCGAAGAGGCGTTGTTGGGCGAGGGGCTCCGCACCCTCGGATGGCGCGAGGTCCCCACCGACGAGAACGCCCTGGGAGAATCGGCCCGCGAGCTCAGACCATCGGTGTGGCAGTGCTTCACCGATTCGGCAGGCCTGGGCCCGGAGGCCTTGGAACGCAGGCTCTATGTCGCCCGCAGGCAGTGCGAGCGCGCCGTCGCGCGGGCTCTCGGCAAGAACGTCCGTTTCTACATCCCCAGCTTCTCCTGCCGCACCATCGTCTACAAGGGGCTCATGATGGCGTCGGAGATCCCGGCTTTCTATCAAGACCTCAACGACCCGTTGTTCGAGAGCGCTCTCGCCGTGGTGCACCAGCGTTACAGCACCAACACGTTCCCGTCCTGGGAGCTGGCGCAGCCGTTCCGCTACCTGGCGCACAACGGCGAGATCAACACCCTGCGGGGCAACCTCAACTGGATGCGCTCCCGGCAGCCCGACCTGAAGTCCGACCTCTTCGGTGACGACATCGCCAAGCTCCTGCCCATCACCAACGACACCGCCAGCGACTCGGCCTGCCTGGACAACGTGTTGGAGCTACTCACCACCGGTGGCCGCGACCTCGAACACGCGCTGCTGATGCTCATCCCGCAGGCTTGGGGAGCCAAGTACCCCATGGGCCCCGACCTGCGCGGCTTCTTCGAATACCACGCCGGCCTCATGGAACCGTGGGACGGCCCGGCCGCCGTGGCCTTCAGCGACGGGCGCGTGGTGGGCGCCATGCTGGATCGCAATGGACTGCGCCCCGCCCGCTACGCAATCACATGCGACGGATTCATGGTGCTTGCCTCGGAGGCCGGCGTCTTGGACCTCCCCGCCGAGAACATAAGCGAGAGAGGCTCGCTGCGCCCCGGGCAGATCGTCCTGGTCGACCTGGCCGCGGGCCGCGTGCTCAAGGACGTCGAGATCAAGACCCGCCTCGCCCGCCGCCAACCCTACCGGCGCTGGGTGGAGGAGAACAAAATAGCCGTCCATGGGTTCTTCGGCGCGGTGGACCCGCTACCGCCCGAGACGGGCAGTCTACTGCGGCGCCAGAAGCTCTTTGGTTACACACGCGAGGACATCAAGTCCATCCTCGACCCCATGGCCGTCACCGGCAACGAACCGGTGGGTTCCATGGGGGCCGACGAACCGCTCGCGGTGCTCTCGGAGCAGCCGCAGCTCCTCTACTGGTACTTCAAACAGCTCTTCGCACAGGTGACCAACCCGCCCATCGATTCCATCCGTGAAGAACTGGTGATGTCGCAGATGACCTTCATCGGTTCACCGGGCAACATCCTCGTGGAGGGCCCCCAACAGGCGCGGTTGGTGAAGCTCAGCCACCCCATCCTCACCAGTGACGACCTGACACGGATACGGGGCCTGAGCATACCCGGGTTCGCCTCGCGCACCCTACCCATCGGCTTTCCCGCGAACGGCAACGGGCGCGACCTCGGCGCGGCGCTCGACGATCTGGGCCGGGAGGCGGAGAGTGCGATCGCGAACGGCGAACGGATACTGGTGTTGAGCGACCGTGACCTACCCGAAGACACGCTGCCCATACCCGCACTGCTGGCAGTTTCGGCGGTCAACCGGCATCTGCTGCGCACCGCCCGGCGCACCGGCGTGGACATCGTCGTCGAGACCGGCGAGGCGCGGGAGGTCATGCACATGGCTCTCCTGCTCGGCTACGGAGCCTCCGCCATCAATCCCTACCTGGCTTTTGAGACCCTGGTCGATCTGGCTCTGCGCGACCGCCTGAGCAAGGATGTGGGGGCGACTGAAGCCATGGAGCACTACATCAAAGCCCTCTGCAAGGGGCTGCTCAAGATCATGTCCAAGATGGGCATCTCCACGTTGCGCAGCTACCGCGGCGCCCAGGTCTTCGAGGCCCTGGGGCTCAACCGCGACGTCGTCAACACCTACTTCGAGGGCACCGCCTCCCGCATCGGGGGGATCGGCCTGGAGGAGATCGCGTGCGAAGCACGCGCACGGTATCAAACCGCACACGAACCGGAAGACGTGGCGCCCAAGGTGCTCGCCAGCGGCGGACACTACTCGCTCCGCAAGGACGGCGAGCGCCATCTCTGGACCCCCGAGACCATCTGCCTGCTCCAACAGGCGACGCGGCAGAACGACTACGACCTGTTCTGCAAGTATGCGGCGCTCATCAACGATCAGGAGCATCGGCAGAGCACGTTACGGGGCCTGCTGAGATTCAAGCCGACCGAGCCCGTCCCTATTGATGAGGTGGAACCCGAGTCGGAGATCGTAAAGCGCTTCATGACCGGCGCCATGTCGTTCGGCTCCATCAGCCAGGAGGCCCACGAGGCGCTCGCAATAGCCATGAACCGTCTCGGAGCCATGAGCAACAGCGGCGAGGGCGGCGAAGACCCGGCGCGCTACGTGCCTCTGCCCAACGGCGACAGTCGCTGCAGCGCCATCAAGCAGATCGCCAGCGGGCGCTTCGGGGTCACGGCGGAGTACCTGGTGAACGCGCGCGAACTGCAGATCAAGATCGCGCAGGGGGCCAAGCCCGGTGAGGGCGGGCAGCTGCCCGGCACCAAGGTATACCCCTGGGTGGCTAAGACACGGCATTCCACGCCCTACGTCAGCCTGATCTCTCCCCCGCCACACCATGACATCTACTCCATAGAAGACATCAAGCAGCTCATCTACGACCTGCGCTGCGCCAATCCTGATGCCCGCGTCTCGGTCAAGTTGGTGTCGGAGGTGGGCGTGGGCACGGTCGCGGCGGGCGTAGTGAAGGCCCAGGCGGACGTGATACTCATCAGCGGATACGACGGCGGCACCGGCGCCGCACCCCTCTCCTCCGGACGTCACGCCGGCGCACCCTGGGAGTTGGGCCTCGCCGAGACCCAGCAGACGTTGGTGCTGAACGGGCTGCGCAGCCGGGTGCGGCTGCAGACCGACGGTCAGCTCAAGACCGGGCGAGACGTGGTCATCGCTGCGATGCTGGGGGCCGAGGAGTTCGGATTTGCCACCACCGCCCTAGTGGTGCTGGGCTGCGTCATGATGCGCGCCTGCCACAAGAACACCTGCCCGGTGGGAGTCGGGACCCAAGACCCGGAGCTCCGCAGGCTCTTCATGGGCCGGGCGGACTACGTGGTCAACTTCTTCACCATGATGGCGCGCGACATCCGGGAGCACATGGCCCGGCTGGGTGTCCGCCGCTTGGACGACCTCGTGGGACGGTCGGACCTCTTGGAGACCAACGACGCCATCACCTTCTGGAAGGCCAAGGGTCTGGACTACTCGAAGATCCTGTACCGGCCCGACGCTCAGCCGCAAGAGATGCGCAACACCACCCGTCAGGCACACGACTTCGAGGGTGCTCTGGACAACCAATTCATGGCCGATGTGGAAGAGGCCGTCGAAACACTCCGGCCGGTGAGCGTAACCCTACCCATCCGCAATGTGCACCGCACCGTGGGAACGCTCGCGTCGAGCCGGATCGCCCGTAGATTCGGTGCCGAGGGCCTGCCCGACAACACCGTCGAGCTCCGCTTTCACGGATCGGCCGGCCAGAGCTTCGCCGCCTTCTGCTCCAAGGGTATGACCTTTGTGCTCGAAGGCGAGGCGAACGACTACCTCGGCAAGGGACTCTCCGGCGCCAAGGTGATGGTCAGGCCACCGGAAGGCTCCCAGTTCGATCCGGCCGAGAACATCATCGTGGGGAACGTGGCGCTCTATGGGGCGACCTCCGGCGAGGTCTACATCTGCGGCCGGGCGGGCGAGCGCTTCGGCATCCGTAACAGCGGCGTCACCGCGGTGGTCGAAGGCGTGGGCGATCACGGCTGTGAGTACATGACCGGTGGGCACGTGGCCATCCTTGGCCCAACGGGCGTGAACTTCGCAGCCGGTATGAGCGGCGGAATCGCCTATGTCTACGACGAGACCGGCCTCTTCGACGAGCGCTGCAACCTCGGCATGGTCGACTTGGAGCTCATGACCGACCCCCAAGACCAGGCTGAACTCAAGTGCATGATCGAGCAGCACGTCAAACACACGGGGAGCGCCCGTGGGCAGCACATCTTGGATGAGTGGGATTCATGCATGCCCCACTTCGTGAAGGTCTTCCCCACCGACTACAAGCGGGCTCTGGGAGCCCTCAGCCGCGAAGACGAGGCCGTGGAACGCGAACAGGTGAGGGACTGATGCGCCATGTCTAGAGAACGCGCCTTCCTCGAACAAGACCGCAGAGATGTCTCATACAGGCCGCCCGCCGAACGGGTGCGCGACTACAAGGCCGTCGACATACCTCTGACCGAGGACGAGATCCACCAGCAGGCTGCCCGCTGCATGGACTGCGGCACCCCCTTCTGCCACGCGTCGGCCACGGGGTGCCCTCTCTCCAACACCATCCCGGAGTTCAACGAGCATGCGTACTACGGGCGCTGGCGCGAAGCCCTCGATATCCTGCTGCAGACCAACTGCTTCCCCGAGTTCACCGGACGCGTCTGCCCCGCTCCGTGCGAGACGGCCTGCGTCCTTGGCCTCATCAGGCCCCCGGTGAACATCTGCAAGATCGAGCTGGCCATTGTGGAGCACGGTTTCCAGCGCGGCTATCTCAAACCACAGCCGCCCGCCGTACGCCGGCGCGAACGCGTCGCCGTGATCGGCTCCGGTCCGGCCGGGCTCGCAACCGCACACGTGCTCAACCGCGCCGGCTTCAATGTCACCGTGTTCGAGAAGGACTCACGGCCAGGCGGCATACTGCGGTACGGCATCCCCGACTTCAAACTCGAGAAGTGGGTAGTCGACCAACGCATCGACCTGATGTCGCAAGAGGGCGTGGTCTTCGAATGCGGCGTCAACGTGGGCGACGATGTGTCCTATCGGTTCCTCCGCGGTCGATTCGACGCCCTGGTGCTTGCCGGAGGTGCGGGCATTCCCCGCGACCTCGACGTGCCGGGCCGCGAGCTCGGCGGTATCCATTTCGCCATGGATTTCCTCACCCAGCAGAACAGGGCGAACGCCGGCGATCCGCTACCCGCAGACCGGCGCATCTCCGCCGCGGGCAAGAGTGTGGTGGTCATCGGCGGGGGCGACACGGGCTCCGACTGCATCGGCACTTCGTGGCGCCAGGGCGCCCGCCACGTGGTGCAGCTCGAGATACTCCCCGAGCCGCCGGAGACGCGCTCCGAGTCCACCCCGTGGCCCGAGTGGCCGCTCATGCGACGGGACTCTTCGAGCCACAAAGAGGGCGGCACCCGCTACTGGTCGGCAGACACCACGGCCTTCACCGGCGAAGAGGGGCTCGTGCGCCGGGTGCACTGCGCGCAGGTGGAGTGGGACTTCGACAAAGACCGCGGGCGGCCCTGCCCCACCTTGATACCGGGGTCGGCCTTCTCGCTGGACGCCGATCTGGTGCTCATCGCCATGGGCTTCGTCGGGCCCAGTCCGACCCAGCTCGTCGAGAATCTGGGCATCGCCAAGGACGAGCGCGGCTTCATCGCGTGTAGCACAGACCGCATGACCAACGTGGAGGGTGTTTTTGTGGCAGGAGACATGCGCAGAGGGGCGTCGCTCGTCGTGCACGCTATCGCGGACGGCATGCACGCCGCCCGCCAAGTGCTCCAGTACCTGAATGCGAGGAGGTGAGCCATGTCGTCCGACCAGACGATGACCACCGGACTGCCCGGTCTTGACCAGGTCCTCAAAGGCCTGCTGCCGGGAGACAATGTGGTCTGGCAGGTCGACACCGTCGAAGACTACCAAGCCATCGTCACTCCCTACTGCCAGGCCGCCATAGCCAATGGCAAGAAACTGGTCTACTTCCGCTTCGCCCGCCACGAGCCGCTTGTCACGGCGGAGGATGGAGCCGAGGTCCATGAGCTCACCTCCGAGCAGGGCTTCGAGAAGTTCATAGCCGACATCCATGCGGTCATCCAGCAGGCCGGCACCGGAGCCTTCTACGTCTTCGACTGCCTGTCAAAGCTGGCCGGCGACTGGTACTCCGACCAGATGCTGGCCAACTTCTTCATGCTCACCTGCCCGTATCTGTACGACCTCGAGACGGTGGCCTACTTCGCCCTCTACCGCAACTACCACACCACCTACGCGCTCGAGCCCATCCAAGAGACCACACAGTTGTTCTTGGACGTCTACCAACACAAGGACGAGACCTACGTCAGACCGGTCAAGGTGCAGCATCGCTACTCCCCCACCATGAACATGCTGCACGTGTGGCGAGGTGACGAGTTCCACACCATCACCTCCAGCGTTGTGATCTCGGAGATCATGACTTCGGCTCAGTGGTCGGGGCTGGCGTACGACTGCAGCGTCGGATTCTGGGAGACCCAGTTCCTGCGGGCCCGCGAGATGCTCCAGTCGGGCGAGTACCGGCCCGACCTGCCCGGCCGCGGCAGAGATATCTACGACACACTGGTCAAGATGATCATCTCCCGCGATGCCAACATGCAGAGTCTCATCTCGCGCTACCTCAGCCTCCAAGACATCCTCGACGTGCGCAAGCGCATGATCGGCACCGGGCTCGTCGGAGGGAAGACCATAGGCATGCTCATAGCCCGCGCCATTCTCCGCAAGAGCGGGGGACGATTCTCCAACCTCCTCGAGGAGCACGACTCCTTCTACATCGGCTCAGATGTCTTCTATGACTTCCTCGTACGGAGCGGAGTCTGGTGGGTACGACAGAACCAACGCGACCCTCAGCACTTCCTTGAAGGAGCCGAACAGGCGCGGCGCCGTCTGCTGACCGGCCAGTTTCCGCCTCACATCCTGCGACGTCTCGAGGAGATGATCGACTACTTCGGCCAGTCGCCGTTCATCGTGCGCTCCAGCTCCCTCTTGGAAGACAGCTACGGCAACTCCTTCGCCGACAAGTACGAGAGCATCTTCTGCGCCAATCAGGGACCGCGCGAGCAGCGTCTGGAGGACCTCCTCGCGGCCATCCGCCAGATCTACGCCAGCTCCATGAGCGAGGAGGCGCTCCGCTACCGGTTCGACCGCGGGGTGCTCGACCGCGACGAGCAGATGGCCCTGCTCATCATGCGCGTCTCGGGCGCCATGTACGACCGGCATTTCTACCCGCAGATGGCCGGCGTGGGCTTCTCGTTCAACCCATATGTGTGGGATCGCGCCATCGACCCCAAGGCGGGTGTGGTGCGACTGGTGTTCGGCCTCGGCACCCGGGCCGTCAATCGTTCCGATGACGACTACACCCGGGTCATCGCCCTCAACGTCCCCGAGAAGCGGCCCGAGGCGAACTTCGGCGAGATCGCGCAGTTCGCCCAGCGTCGTGTGGACTACCTCGATCTGGAGGCCAACCAACTCGCATCGAGCCACTTCCTCGACCTCATCCGGCACAAACCCGACCTGCCGCTCAACATGTTCGCTTCCACCGATCGCATGCACGCTCCCGACGACCCGGACGCCCAGGTGTTGACCTTCGACCGGTTGCTACGCGAAACCGGTCTCGTGCAGGATCTGCGGGAGATGCTGCAGGTCCTTGAAGCGGCCTATGACTATCCGGTCGACCTGGAATTCACGGCCAACTTCACCGAAGACGGCGACTATAAGATCAGCCTGCTTCAGTGCCGTCCGCTTCAGGTGGAGGGTGCGGCCATGGTCGAGTTGCCCAAGGTGCAGGTGAAAGACGAGGACCGCATCATCGCGGCCCGTGGCGCGGTCATCGGCCGCAGCCTCCTGGCGTCGGTCGACCGCTTCGTGTACGTCTCTCCGCAGTTGTACGCCCGCCTGCCGCAGCAGGCCAGGCACGAGGTCGCGCGCATCATCGGCGTGATCAATCACGTTGGTGGCGAAGACATCCGCACTGTGATGATGCTGGGACCCGGGCGTTGGGGCAGCACCAGCCCCCATCTGGGTCTGCCGGTGCGCTTCAGGGATATCAACCGGGTCTCGGTGCTCTGCGAGATCGTGGCCATGCACGAGAACCTGGTACCTGACGTCTCGCTGGGCACGCACTTCCTCAACGAGATCGTGGAGAGGAACATCCTGTATCTGGCCCTCTTCCCCCAGCAAGGCGACAATTTCCTAAGCACCGAGTTCTTCGAGAACGCACCGAGCCGCCTTCTGGAGTTGGTCCCGGGGGCCGAGGAGTTGGAGGGCGTAATACGGGTGATCGACTCGGCGGCAGTGACAACAGACGCCTCCATTCGCCTCATGGCCGACGCCATAGACCAGAGCGTCCTCTGCTACTACGAGCGCCCCGCATGAGCTTGGCCATCTGTATAGACGAAGGCATCAAACTCTGTCCTTTCGGACAGGGTCGTGAGAACCACTCAGAACTATCCTTCCAGAGACAGCACAGGGTCGGCGCATACAGCTACCCGGAAAGGAGCACTTCGTGGCAGATAAGTTAACCAAGGAGGATGTCCTTCGCATCGTCGAGGACAAACAGATCAAGTTCGTCCGCTTCTGGTTCACCGATGTGTTGGGCAACCTCAAGAGCTTCGCGGTGACTCCCGCCGAGTTGGAGGGCGCTTTCGAGGAGGGCATGGGCTTCGATGGCTCTTCCATCGAGGGTTTCGTGCGCATCGAAGAGTCCGACATGGTGGCCTATCCCGACCCGAGCACCTTCTCGGTGCTGCCGTGGAGAGCCGGCGCCGGCGGAGCCGCCCGCATGTTCTGCGAGATCCGTACACCAGACGGCAACCCCTTCCCCGGTGACCCCCGCAACGTGCTCAAAAGAGTGGTCGAAAAGGCGGAGTCTCTGGGCTACACGATGAACGTGGGCCCCGAGCTCGAGTTCTTCTACTTCAAGGACAGCTGCAGCACTGAGGTGCTCGACCAGGGAGGGTACTTCGACCTGACCACCCTGGACGCGGGTAGCGACCTGCGCCGCGACACCATCAATGCGCTACACGCCTTCGGTATCCAGGTGGAGTACTCCCACCACGAGGTCGCTCCCTCGCAGCACGAGATCGATCTCCGCTACAAGGACGTTCTGACCATGGCCGACCAGGTCATGACCTACCGCCTCACCGTCAAAGAGATCGCCCAGCAGAAGGGCCTCTACGCCACCTTCATGCCCAAGCCCATCTTCGGAGTGAACGGCTCGGGCATGCACGTCCACCAGTCGCTGTTCAAGGGCAAGAGCAACGCCTTCTTCGATGCTAACGACGAGTACAACCTCTCCAAAATCGGTAAGTCCTACATCGCCGGCCTGCTGGCCCACATCAAAGAGATCGCCCTGGTCACCAACCAGTGGGTCAACTCCTACAAGAGGCTAGTGCCGGGCTACGAAGCGCCGGTCTACATATGCTGGTCGCGTAGAAACCGCTCGGCAATGGTGCGGGTGCCGCTCTATAAGCCAGGCAAGGAGAACGCCACCCGCGTCGAACTCCGCAACCCCGACCCGGCCTGCAACCCCTACCTGGCCTTCGCGGCCATGCTGGCGGCGGGCCTAGACGGCATCGAGAAGGGTCTGGAACTGCCACCCGAGGCCAGCAACAACATCTATCACATGACCGACGAGGAACGCGCGGCGGCCGGCATCGACTCCCTGCCCGAAGACCTCTACCAGGCCATCCAGGAATTCCAGAAGTCCACCTTCGTACGCGAGGCCCTGGGCGATCACGTCTGCGACTACCTCATCCGCAACAAATGGGCCGAGTGGAACGACTACAAGATGCTCGTCACCCCATACGAGCTCTCGCGCTACCTGCCCATCCTGTAGCACCCGGCCTCAACAGCCACCCTGCTGTCCGCCCGGCGGCTCCGGCCGCCGGGCGGTGTGTCTCAACAGAGAGATGAGTGCCGGCGAGCGAA
>DAIRFC010000058.1:0-14835 GCA_036795215.1 Actinomycetota bacterium
TCGGCGCGCGCGGCCTGGCCCGTGTACTCCTCGCCCCAATGGAAGCTCACGATGACGAAGTCGGCCTTCTTGTTGGCGGCCTCCACGGCGCTCAGGATCTTCTTGCGGTCGGGAGTGGTCACGTTGACGCCCGGGCTCTTCGAGCCCGCGGCGAACCCTCCGGGAATGATGTCGGTGAAGGCGAGCACCGCCACTATGCCCGCGGGCGTGATCAGCATGGCCGGCGCGGCCGCCTCGGCGGAGTTTGCGCCTGCCCCGGCCCACTGCACACCCACGTCGTTCAGCCGCACGAAGGTGTCGAGCAGGGCCTTGGCCCCGTAGTCCATGCTGTGATTGTTGGCCAGGCTGATGACATCGATGCCGGCCGAGGCCAGGCCGTCGGCCAGGGCCGGACGGCCGCGGAACGTGTATTCCTTCCATGAAGCTCGGGTGCCCGTGGTCGAGATGGGTCCCTCCACGTTCACGAAGGAGAGCATGGCGGGTCCGAGGAGGGGCTTGACCTTCTCGAACACCGCGGCGCCGCCATTCTTGTCCATGAAGTATCCGGGGCCCCGCTCTCCCAGCACGTCGCCGCTCGCTGCCACCGTCAACGGCGGCGGCACGGTGGTCGTGGTGGTGGGGGCGACTGTTGTGGTCGTGGCCGGTACGGTCGTCGTGGTGGGCGCCTCGGTGCCGGCCGGGCCTTCAGCGGTGGCCGTCGTCGACGAAGAGACGGCCGCGGCCTGAGTGGGGCCGTTCCCGGGGGTCGTCGCGCTCGTGACGGTGGTCTGCATGGCCGTCGCGGAGCCCGCGCCGTCGTTGCCGAAGAAGTAGAAGACCGCCAGTGCTATGGCGGCGATCCACAGGATCACCGCGGCCGCGGTCCACCAGCGTTCGGTGGAACGGGTCGTGCCCGATGTCATGACCGTGCGGACCATGCCTTTGAGTATAATAGGAAAATGCGACCAGTCGGCAGAGGAGACATAGGCAAGCAGGTGGTCGATATCCAGACCCGCCTGGCCGCCCTTGGGTATTTTCTCGGGCGCGAAGGCGCCGACGGGTTCTTCGGACCACATACCGAGACCGCCATCCGTGCATTCCAGCAGGGCCGCCTGCTGTTCACCGACGGCGTGGTTGAAGACAACACGTGGACCGAATTGGTGGAAGCCGGCTACCAGCCCGGCGACCGGCTTCTGTACCTCCGCGTACCTCCTATGCGCGGCGACGACGTGCTCTATCTGCAGCGCAGGCTCGATGAGTTCGGTTTCGATTGCGGCCCCGTCGATGGCATCTTCTCGCCCGCGCTGGAGGTGGCGGTCACCGAGTTTCAGCGCAACTCGGGGCTCAATGTAGACGGCATCGTGGGGGAGACCACGTTCGACCGGCTGAAGCGCCTGCACAAGGACAGCACACACGAGTTCTTCGTCAATCTCCCCGACCGCATGGACGGGTATGTCATCAAGAGCTCGCTCGAGGAGCTTCGGGTAAGCATCGATCCGGCCCACGGCGGCGCCGAACTCGGAGGCAAGGAGTCCATGCCCCTGAGGGAGAAGGAAGTGAACCTGGCTCTGGGCAGGGAGCTCGCGCGGCTTCTCGAGAGCCGCGGGGTGGAGGTCGATCTCCTGCGCGACGCCGATGTCACCCTCTCGCTGTACGAGCGCACCGAGGCGGCCAATGCGTGGCAGCCTGACATCCACATCTGTCTTCACCACAGCAGCAGTCCCAACCCGAAGGCGCAGGGAGCGGCGGCCTACTACTTCGCAAACCGTTTCTATCAGTGCCGCACCGGCAAGCGGTTGGCCGGATACATCGTCGATGCACTCTCCCGGGAGCTGGGCAGGGTCGATCTCCGCAAACACGGGCGCAACTACGCGTGTCTGCGCGAGGTGAAGCCACTGGCGGTGATGGTGGAGCCGGGCTATCTCAGTCATCCCGAAGAAGGTCCGTCGTTGACCGATGCACGGGTCATCGCCCGGGAGGCGCTTGCCATCCTGCACGGTGTCGAGGCCTATCTGGCCAGGCGATGAAAGGCCTTCCGTGTGGTCCTATTTCCAGGAAAATGGTAGAGTACGCCGAAATACGAGAGGAGTCGCCTTGGGTGGCTCTGAACGCAGAACGAGCAGGGAGGCACCGATAATAACCGGCAAGTCAGGCGGCATCGGGCGGCATCTCAGTCTTATCCTATTTCTCTTTCTCTTCATCGCCATCGGGCCGGTCGTCGGGCAGATAGCGCTGGCCGGGCCTGCCGAGATTCAGGAGGCGAAGAGCGAGGCCCAGGTACTGCGCGAACGCATCGACGAGTTGAGCCATCTGCTCGACGCCGCGGTAGAAGACTACAACTATGCGACGGCCAAGCTGGCCCAGACCAAGGACGCCATGGAGCGCACGAAGGCCGATCTGACTACGGCCGAAGCAGACCTCGACGTCGCCACCGGACAGTTGACCATGCGTCTTGTCGAGATCTACAAACAGGGGCAGTTGGGCGTGCTCGACACCCTGGTCGGCTCCAATACTTTCAGCGAACTCATCAACCGGCTCGATATGATGGAGCGTCTTGGCGAGCAGGATGCCAAGATCGTCGAAGAGGTCGAGGCGTACCAGGAATCGGTGACTACGCGGAAGGCCGAGCTCGAGCAGCAGATCCGCGACGAGAAGGAGCTCACGGTGGCGGCCGAAGCCGCCAAGGCCAAGGTGCAGCAGCAGTTGGCCGCCAACGAGGAGGCCTTTGCAGACAAGAAGGCCGAGATCGCGCAGCTCGAGAAAGAAGAAGCCATCCGTCAGGCCAAGCTTGCGGCCGAAGCCAAGCGGAAGGCCGAGGAGGCCCGCAAGAAGGCCGAAGAGGCGAGAAAGAAGGCCGAGGCTGAGGCGGCGGCCAAGGCGGCCGCGGAAGCAGCCGCGAAGGCGGCGTCCAGCAGTTCCAGTTCTTCAAGCTCTTCGAGCGGTTCCAGCTCTTCGAGTTCTTCGAGTTCCTCCAGCTCCTCCAGCAGTTCGGGATCTTCGAGCAGCGCGAAGGTCTCGGTGCCCGCGTCTGCCAGCAGCAGCGAGGTCGTTTCCATAGCCATGCAATACCTCGGCTGTCCCTACGTGTGGGCGGGAGAGAGCCCGAGTGGTTTCGACTGCTCGGGGTTCGTGATGTATGTATACAAGAAGGTGGGCGTGAGCCTGCCGCATTCCAGCCGCATGCAGTACGGTTGCGGGCAGCCGGTGTCACGCAGCGAGCTGCGCCCCGGCGACTTGGTGTTCTTCTACAATCCCATAAGCCATGTTGGTATCTACATCGGCGACGGCCAGATGATCCACGCGGCCGGGACGGGCAAGAACGTACGCATCAACGATGTGTGGACCAAGAGCTACTACGGCGCCTGCCGCATCGTCCGGTAGGAGCCGTATTTGGATCGTATTGCCATCTACTATCACCCCCTCTTCGTCGAGCACGACACGGGGGACCACCCGGAGTGCAAAGAGAGGCTCATGGTGGCCAAACCGGTGGTGGAGAGGTGCGGCCTCGACCTGGAGTGGATAACGCCTGAACCGGCACCTCTCGACCACATCGCACTCGTACACGACGCGAGCTACATAGAGACGATACGGCAGATCGCCGAAGAGGGCGGGGGCCGGCTCGATTGGGACACCGTCATCTCACCCCGGTCGTATGACGCGGCGGTCATGGCGGCCGGGGCGGGGCTGCTGGCCGTAGAGCGGTCTCTCTCGGTGGGACAGAGCTCCTTCCTCTTGGAGCGTCCCCCCGGGCATCACGCATCCTGTGCGCGAGGCATGGGTTTCTGTCTTTTCAACAACATCGCGCTGGCCGCAAAGTACGCTTTGGAGGTACTGGGGCTCGAGCGGGTGCTGATCTTCGACTGGGATGTGCACCACGGCAACGGCACCCAGGCCACGTTCTACAACGACCCACGAGTGCTCTACATAAGCACTCACATGGCCGGCCATTTTCCAGGAACCGGCATGACGAGGGATGTAGGCAGCGGCGATGGCGTGGGCTACACGGTCAACGTCCCGCTGCAATGCGGGGAGGGCGACGGAGCCGTCCGGCTTGTCTTCGAGACCCTAGTGGAGCCTTTGACTCGTGCCTACCAGCCGCAACTGTTACTGGTCTCGGCGGGCTACGACCCACAAGAGGGCGATCCGCTTGGAGGCCTCACCTTCAGCGAGACGTCGTTCCAGTGGATGGCCTCGTATCTGCTCTCTCTCACCCGCGACGTCGGGGTTCCCGGTCCGGTCTGCTTCCTGGAGGGGGGCTATGTCCCCGACATGCTTGCGGACTCCATCGTGGCGACTCTGAAGGGGCTTCTGGGCGACACGCCGCCGTTCTCTCCTGCGGCCACGCCCGATGAGAGTGCCGACGTGCGCGAGGCGCTCGAAGAAGCCAAGCCCTATTGGAAGGGTGTCTTGTAAGAGAACGCCTTCCAAATCCTCAAGCTACCGGGCTTTTTCACCGACAATGATGGAGGAGAGCTTGGTGAGGAGCAGGCCCACGCGGGCCTGGAGGGTTGATGATCAGCATCGAACAACTGCTTGCACAGGTGGTCAAGGCCGGAGCCTCTGACCTCCATCTCAAAGTGGGCAGCCCCCCGATGATAAGAGTGGACGGCGAGCTACAGAGCTTGGACGAACCGCCCTGCTCCCCCGATGACACGAAGGACTGTGCGGCTTCGCTCATGAGCGAGAAGCAGATCCGCAGATTCAGCGAGACCAACGAGATCGACTTCGCCTTCAGCGCTCCGGCGGTAGGACGGTACCGTGTCAACGTCTACCGGCAACGAGGGACTATCAGCATAGCCATGCGCCAGGTGGTGACCCGGGTCCCCGACTTCACCGAACTCAACCTACCCGCCGTGGTGCAGAAGCTCGCACTCGAGCCCAGGGGCATGGTCCTGGTGACCGGCACCACCGGTTCGGGCAAGACAACCACTCTGGCCTCCATGATCGATCACATCAACCGCCACTGCCGCAAGCACATCGTCACCGTTGAGGATCCCATCGAGATCCTTCACCGCGACCACAAATGCATCGTGAACCAGCGCGAAGTGGGCCTGGACACCGAGAACTACGGTTCTGCTCTCAAGTACGTGTTGCGGCAGGACCCGGACATCGTCTTCATCGGCGAGATGCGCGATCAGGAGACGGTGCGGACGGCTCTCACCGCCGCACAGACCGGCCACTTCGTCCTCAGTACTCTTCACACCATCGACGCGACCGAGACTGTGAACCGCATCATCGACTTCTTCCCCCTGTATCAGCAGAAGCAGGTCCGCATCATGCTGGCCGGCTCGCTGCGGGGGATCATCTCCCAGCGCCTGTTGGTCAGGTCGGACGGAGGTGGACGGGTCCCCGCCGTGGAGGTCATGGTGATGACCGGGAGGATCCGCGATCTCATCCTCGATCCGGCCCAGACTCACACGATGCACACCGCCATCCAAGAGGGTGATTTCTACGGCATGCAGACTTTCGACCAGAGCCTACTCGATCTCTATGAGAAGGGACTGGTGAACCTCTCGGACGCTCAATTGATCGCGAGCAACCCGCAGGATTTCCGGCTCATGGTGCAGGCCCGCGGGCACGAGATGCCCATGGTCAACTGACCGTCGTCTGCGCTCTCTTCTTTCGGGCTGCAGCGGAGGGCGTCTCCTTCTTCGCCTTGAAGCCTATCAGCCAGTTGAGCACCCCCGCGAGGAGGGAGAGGAGCGCGGCGGCCACCAGCACCCAGGTTATGTGAGTGGCTGAGAGTGACGCGCCGGTCCAGACGAATATCTGCAGTATCAGGGTGTTGATGAGGACGGTCATCACTGCGACGCTCACGGCGTACCCGGGTTTCTGCCTTAGCATGTGCAGCGGCCGGATGAGACTGTTGAACAACCCCAGGACGATTGCCACCACCACGGCGACCCATACCGCCTCAACGTAGAAGCGCGGCGCTATGAGCGAATCGACGAGGTAGAGGGCGAGGTAGAACGAGATCGCGTTCGCGACCCAGCGAGCCATGAATCTCACCGCAAGCCCTCCGGTGACGCGTCCGCCGCCTGAAGAAGGTCTGCACCTTCATACCGGGCGGCCAGCACGTGGGCCAGCTCACACACCTTCTGCCGTGCCGAGGCGGGACTCTCCAGCACCGCTTCGCCCAGATAGCGGACGATCTGGTGAGCCATCCAGCTCTCGTCCAAATAGGGGATCCCGGCCTCGATACGCCCGTCGGGCAGCACGACACAGTCGGTGCCGTTCTCCAGGAGGTAGGTATGCCACCGCGGAGCGAAGCGCACGGTGGCCCACATCGCCACATCGTCGGGCAGGAAGGCCTGCCCGGCCCGCCGTCTTGCCAGATCGACCTCCGGACGGGGGTCGAACGATTCACCGGTGGGGGTGGCGCTCCTGATGCGCTCCAGCTTGAATGTCCTTTGCGCCTGTGCGCTCAGACAGTAGCCTTCGAGATACCAGCCGTCCGGCGAACGGAACAGGAGGTACGGCTCGACGAGCCGCTTCCCCAATTCTTGACGGGCCGCTGTGAAGTAGTCGATGGAGACCAAGCGGTGGTCGCGGATGGCGTGGTTGAGCACTTCCACGATCTCGGGATCAAGAGGGACCATCTCATCCACGATGACGGCTCCGTCGGGCCGATCGGTGCCTATGAGGGCGCCGACCTTCTCGCGGACCGACGCGAGTGACTCCAGACCCTCCAACGCAAGGGTGTCACCCAGCAGGTCGAGCGCCAGGAGGAGGGCGCGCGCCATGACGGGCGAGAGCCGTGCGGGCTCGGCGAACGTGTCGGCCATGATGTCGCGGACTACGTGGATCCCCTCCGGGCCGGCTTCGGCCGTCAGCACGTATGTGCCGCCGCCGAAGTTCATGAGGTTGATGAGCGACACATCGGTCTCCACTTCAGCCCGTGACAGACCGAGGTCGTTCTCGAGCATCTCCCAGGTGATGGTAGACGGCCTCTGCTCGTCGACGAGGTAGTGCAGTAAGGCGATGGCCCGCGCAAGGTGCTCGGGGGCGATGGGACCGGCCTGTGCGTGGTCCCGTACCTGCCGGGGCGTCGCCTTGGCGGTCTTGCCGGGCCTGCCCTGCTTGAAAGTCGGGCGGCTCTGATCGCCGGGCCCCGGCGCCGCTGTGGCGGCGCGGGGCGGCTGGGCGGCATGGGCCCGGCCGGTCTCAAGAAGCGCATCACGCAGGCGAGCCCGGAGTCTCGCGGGCTCGAGCAGTTCGGTGCAACCTCCCGATCCCGCGATCCACGACAGCAGTACCGATTCATCCGCGTACGGCATGGAGAACAGAGCGCAGCCGTCGTCTTCCTCGGCGAGCAACTCCACATGCGGCACGAGACGCCTCACCCACCAGGCGAGATCCTCACCCACGCGGACGGTCGCCGCCCCTTTCGTGGAGCCTATCAGCCACGGGGGCCGGGCTCTGTAGTGATCGGGGTCGTAGTCGGGCGGAACGGTGAAGTCGCGGGACTTTTCGGTGAGAAAACCTACCGGCCCGCGGATCCTCCCGACCCGGAAGGTCCGGATACCGTCGCGCAGCCTGTCGTGGCCCACCACGTACCAGTGTCCCTGGAAGAGGAAGAGGCTATAGGGATCGATGGTCCTCTCCAGTGCGTCGCCATCTGCGGTCGGGTACGCGAAGCGCACCGTCTTGAATCTCGTGACCGCCTCCTCCAGCCGGGACAGCTGTTTGCCCGCCCGTCTCGCATCCTCGTCCGGTGCGAGGGCCACCGGCAGCTGCTCGAGTTCGGTGCGCACCATGTCCTCGCGCCCCCGCAGAATGGCCGTCAGGGCCAGACGGAGGGGACGGGCGTAGGCGAAGCGCCCG
The DNA here is from genome assembly GCA_036795215.1 of Actinomycetota bacterium. Classification (GTDB taxonomy): domain Bacteria; phylum Actinomycetota; class Thermoleophilia; order RBG-16-64-13; family RBG-16-64-13; genus RBG-16-64-13. The sequence goes on from DAIRFC010000058.1 coordinate 7,804, forward strand.
TCGAGGGCCGTCAGGGCGAGCGATAAGGCCCGGCATTCGGTGGGCGTGAACTCCACCGCCGGCAGTCTGTAGGCTTCTTCGGACAGCAGGTAAAGCTGTGACTCGGCCGCCTCCGCGGTCTCTGGGGTGCCGGCCACGCGGACCTCGATGCCGATCTTTGCAAGATCCGCTCTGTCGCCGCTAAAACGGCGCGCGAATGTCTCGTCGCTCATATCGCCGTAGCCCTCCACCGTTTCCTGTATCTCGCGGGCGGTGGACGGACGGGACCGGTTGAGAAGAAAAGAGAGCAGGGATAGTTGACGGATCAGTTTTGCTTCGTCACGGCTCATGCACTAAGACTAGCGCACACGGGCACAAGCGGTCAGTGTCTGTCCGGACCGCGGCCTACAATACTAGGGACAAATGGAGACATCGCTTGACAAAGGGCTGACAGTCGTCCTCGGGCCTGCGAACGCGGGCAAGATGGGCAACGTCCTCAAATGGTGGCACGAACGGCTGTCTCGATGTCCCGTGATCGTGGTCCCCACGGGTCCCGACGCCCGGCAGATGACCGGTGAGATGGCGCGCCGCAACGGATGCGTCGTAGGGCAGTCGCCCGCGCTCACTTTCGACGGGCTGGTGCGCCTGCTTTCGCCGGACCCTCCGCGCTACGCTACCGAGCTCGAATGCATGCTGATCGCAGTGCGGATACTGCAAGAAACCAGCGTGGAGGCGTTGGACCCGGCGGCGCATCTTCCCGGGGTGGCCCGGGCCCTTGTGTCGCTGCTGCAGCAACTGGGGGAGAGTGGTAGGAGGCCCGAGGAGCTCGATCACATCCTTGCTCGTTGGGCGTTCGAGCCCCAGACGGACCGTCTGGCTCGCGATGTCCGCCGGCTGGCCGCCGCGTATGCGCGCGGGTGCGGTGATCGGGGGGTGATCGACCGCTCCACGGGTGTCAGAGAGGCCATCGGCCTGGCAGAAGGCTGGACGCGGCCGGTGGCGTTCTACGGCTTCACATCTTTCACTCCGGGCCAACGGGCTCTGGTGGCGGCGCTGTCCCGGCGGGTGGAGGTCCTGATGACCTTCACTCACGACTCTTCCCGGTCTGTCAATCTCAGCCCAGACGATGAGATCGCCTGGTGGAAGGGGCAGGCTGCCCAGGTTGTCTACGTGACCCAAGCCACACTGGCCTACGACTCGCCGGCCATAGCCTATCTGGAGCGGCATCTCATGTATGATGGGCCCCGTGCGGAACCCCCGCCGGCGTCCGCGCCTCCCGGGGGGGTCCGCTTCCTGCTGGCGTCTGGCAGACGTGCTGAGGCCGAGCTGGCCGCTCAGGAGATCGCGGGCCTGCTGCGGAAGGGGTTCCGGCCTGCAGACATCGCTGTGATCGTCCGCAACGTCGGGGCTTGGAGCAGCCTTCTCGAGCACGTCTTCGCGTCGTGTGGCATCCCGCATCAGATCGACGAACGCCGAGTGCTTCGCGAGACGGGGATGGGCCACGCCTTCCTCTCCGTGCTCAGAGGCGTGGCGCTCGACGATGCGCACAGTATTTTTGCCTACCTGCGCAGTCCGTACAGTGGGATCGCGCGAGAGGCCGTCAACGACTTGGAGCTGCGCTACCGCAGGGGGACGGCCACCGGTGCTCGTGTGCTGGGCGATCTGGCCCAGGAGAGGGGACTGGGTGAAGTCGAACGTCTCTGGAGCCTCATGGAGGAGGGCGGCGGCGCGCCCGGCGCTGCGCCGGCGCGCGCGAACGTGCAAAGTGTCGTGCCGGGCCCAGTCTGCGCGCGCTTCCAGCCGGAGGCCGCAGGCGCGCTGGCGGAGGAGATGCTGTCCGCGGGGCTCACGGGAGGCTTGGTGGGGAGCCGCGAGATGCAAGAAGACGCCCAGGCGTTCCGCGCCCTTCAGGGCGCGCTCTCGGCCATGCTGCACGCCGCGCCTGGGGAGGACGGCCGGGGTCTCGACCCTCGTCTGGCCCTCCAGCTACTGGCGGAGGTCGCCGTGCCGCGGGGTCGGACTGCGGACGGTGAGGCAGTGCAGGTGCTCAGCGCGCAACGGGCGCGGGCGCGGCGGTTCAAGGCGGTCTTCATGTTGGGGCTGGTGGAGGGGGAGTTCCCCGGGCGTCCGGGTAGGGTCTCGCTTCTCAGCGCGTCGCAGCGGGCGCGGCTCGACGCTATCGGAGAGGGGCTGTTCGACCCGGAGCCCGATGAGGAGGCGGCCCTCTTCGTGAGCGCGGTCTCCCGAGCTTCGCAGGTGCTCTATCTGAGCGCCCGGGACGCCGAGGACGACGGTGGCGATGCCACGCCGTCGTATTTCTGGGGTTCAGCGAAGCAGTTGCTGGGAGTGGAGAACGACGAGCACTCTTCGCGCACCCTTGCCGAGCTGGTGTTCGCTCCTGAGACCGCGCCCTCGCCCCGTCACTATCTGCGGGCGTGCGTCGCTCGTGGCTCCGTCGGCGACTCGAGCGGCGCCGGACTCGGTGTCACGGTGCGACCGTGGCATCGTCTGCCGGCCAGGCTCGTCGCTCCTGAGGTGTTGGCCGCGCTCCAGGCCATGGAGTGCTTCAGTCCCTCTGCGCTCGAAGCATATGTCGACTGTCCTTTCAGATGGTTCGTGGAACGCGTGGTTGGGACTGAAGACCTGGACCGGGAGCTCGACAACAGGGTGGCGGGGCAGCTGCTCCATAGAGCTCTCAGCATCGTCTACACGGAGCTCGCCTCTGCCGGGGTGCTGCCACTGCGCGCCAACGACGTGCCCATGGCCGAGCGTATCGCGGCCCGTGTCATCGACGGTCTCGTGGCAGGCGAAGAGTGCCCGGGGAGCCCCGGCGAGCGACGTCTTGCCGGCAGGCGCCTGCGCCTGATGGCGCGCAACCTTTTCCATATGGAGGCATCGTCGGGTACCACGCTCGTCATGTCCCAGGCCGAGATGTGGGTCGGTGGAGAGGGGGGAGTCGATATCGGTGGGCTGAAGCTCCGCGGGCGTATCGACCGGGTGGATGTGGAGCCCGAGACGGGGAGCCTCTACGTCTTCGATTACAAGACCGGTTCCATACCCTCCAAGTCCGCAATCGGAACCGGTGAGGCGCTGCAGTTGCCGCTGTACCTCATGGCCTTGGAGGCCGGGCGAGCCGGCGCGGCCGTGGGTGGGGGTGCCTATCTGGGGTTGTCTACCAAGACACGCTCTGGCGTGGTGAGAGCAGGATCGGAGGAGACTCTTGGCCCAGAGCGCCGGGAGTATCGAGTCTTGGACGACGAGGACGCCGGCCGGTTGTTCGAGGCGGTACGGGAGGTAGCCATGTCGGCGGTGGAGGGCGTGCGGTCGGGCATCATCGAGCCGCGGCCCGAGCGTAGTTGCCCATCGTGGTGTGAGCTGGGTCCGGTGTGCCGTGCGCGGCGGGGAGGCCACCGATGGTGAGCGTCATCGACGGGATGAAGCTGTCGGAGGTGCAGAGAGAAGCCCTCTTCGACGAGCGTTCGCAGGTGTTGGTGTCGGCCGGCGCGGGCAGCGGCAAGACCCGGCTGTTGGTGGCGTACTTCGTCCGCGCCTTGATTGAAGAGGGAATCCCAGTCGATCGAATGGCCGCTGTGACTTTCACCCGCAAGGCCGCGGGAGAACTGGTGTCGCGTATCCGGCAGAGCCTCGAGGAATGTGGGCGTGCCGACCTTGCCAGAGCGCTCGATTCGGCTACGATCGGCACCATCCACGGACTCTGCCGGCGTCTCATCGGAGATCGGTCCTTGGACGCGGGCGTCGACCCGGCGTTCCGCGTGCTCGAAGCGGAGGCTGCGAAACTCCTCAAGAGCCAGATCTCGAGGCTGGCTTGGGAGGCGGTGGCCGAGAAGGCGGACGAGGCTACACTCGAGGTCTTGGCCACCCGCCCTCGCAGTCTCCAGATGGATGTGGTGGCGCTCTACGACCGGCTGCGGGGAATGGGATTCGAGCGTCCCCGGCTCGATGTCCCGGCGTCACCTTCTGATGGCGGAGCCGAAGCTGCGCTCATCACCGCGGTCCGCGAGGCTCTGGCCGCCGGCGAGGCGGTCGCCAAGCCGGGAGCCGCTCTGCTGGATTCTCTCGGGAAGCTCAGAAGCTGTCTGAGTTGGCTGGAGATGTCCACCTCCCTCGACGAGCGGGCGGCGGACCTGGATGCCACAAACGCCTTCTTCCCCAGCCGCAAGACCTCCTCCATGGAGAGCTGGTTCGCGCCGGTGCGCGAAGCCCTCACGCGCTACAGGCAGGTCCTGGCCGGCGTGCGCTTGGGGCCGGTGGTGGACGCCATGAACGTGTTGCTGGCCGAGTTCCACGAGCGATACGAGGCGCACAAGCAAGAGCAGGGCCTGCTCGACTTCAACGACCTCGAGCTGCGTGCCCGCGCGCTGGTGGAGGCTGCGAACAGTGGAGGCTCTGGGCCCATCATGCCGGGCTGCCGTGTCCTGGTCGACGAGTTCCAGGATACAAACGAGGTGCAGTGCGGTCTTATCGAGGGTCTCGGGGCGGAACGGCTGCTGATGGTGGGAGACAAGCATCAGAGCATCTACCGCTTCCGCGGCGCCGATGTGAACGTCTTCAGCGATCGCGAGCGGCGGCTTGAAGCGGGTGGTTACGAACAGACAGGGGGTGTCCACCGGCTCACGGTGAACTACCGCAGCCGGCAGTCCGTCCTCGCTTTCATCAACACGCTCTTCAGCCACCTGACGTTTTTCGGCACAGAATTCGACACTTTGGAGACGCCTGCCGCCGACAAGGCCACAGAAACTGTCGCTCCCGGCTCGACGCCGGGCCGGCCGGCGGTGGAGGTGGTGGTGGCGCAGCGTCTCGAGGCGCCGGAAAACGGTGGGTCCCGGCCTGCCATGCAGGAAGCGGAGGCGCAGGTCGTGGCCGACCGTATACGGCGGACCGTCAAGGAAGAAGGCCGCCGGCAGCGCGACGTCGTGCTGCTGTTGCCTGCCCAGACCCATGTCGAGTCGTATCAGCGGGCTCTGATGGCGCGCGGGCTCGATGTGTATGTGGTGCGCGGCAAGGGCTACTACGCTCGAGAGGAGGTCACCGACATCGTCTCACTCCTGCGGGTGCTGCTGAACCCCCATGACGACCTGGCGCTCTTGGCTGTGCTGCGGTCCCCGTTGGTGGGCCTGTCGGATGACGGTTTGTACATCCTCGGTCAGCAGGGTCGGCGACAACGGTCGTCGCTGTGGGAAGTGGCGCGAGATGGTGGTCCGGATCCGTTGGGCGATAGCGACCGTGATCTCCTTGCTGCTTTCATTCAGAAGCTGGCCCAGATGGAGCGCCGTGTCGGGCGGCCCGGCTTGGCTCGATTGATAGAAGACGCGCTGGAGGCCTGCGACTACGACCTCTGTCTGCTGGCGGCGCCGGATGGTGGGCGCAGGTTCGCCAATGTGCGCAAACTCATGCGCATAGCCGACGACTTCGAGGCTCTGGAAGGACCCGATCTGGCCGGGTTCGTCCGCACAGTCCAATCCTTGGACGATCTCGGCGACGACGAGGGGAGTGCGTCCACGCTCGCTGAGGCGGCGGACGTGGTGCGCGTTATGACCGTTCATCAAGCCAAGGGGCTTGAGTTCCCCGTGGTGGTGTTGGCGGGCTTGGGGTCGGATGTACGTTGCGACACCCCGTCGGAGTTCGTGGTGGGTGAGGACGGGCGTGTTGGCGTATTCCTCAAAGGCTCGAAGAACTCCACATACGAGACCCAAGACCTCTATCGGGGGCCGGCCGCCGAGATAGTGGGCGCTCTTCATGTCAACGAACGCGAAGAAGACAACCGCCTGCTTTACGTGGCCATGACGAGGGCTGAGGACCGGCTCGTGCTGGTGGGGGCCAGACCGCAGAACGACAACCTGGAGAAGTGCCGCGTCGGGCGCATCGTGGTGGCGCTCGGCCTGAGCGCCCTACCCAACGAAGGGGAGCGGGTGGCGCTCGAGGGGCTGGACGCAGTGGTCGAGACCGTCGCGCCGCCGACGGTCGACCCGGCGGCGGAGATCGCAGCGGCCGGTGGGCGCCCAGGGGTCCTCGAGGACGTGGGTCTCGTCGCCCCGGGTCCGGTTGGGGGTCCCGCCACGGCCGCCGCGGGCCCGCCGGTTTCTGGGGGATCCACAGCCACCGGAGTGCGGCAGGTCAGCTTCTCGGCGCTGGCGGCGTACCACCGGTGTCCCAGGCGGTTCTACTTCGAGCGAGTCCTGGGCCTTGCCACCCTACCGGCGCATGCGCCGGTGTCCCGGCGGACGCCTGGCTTGACGCGGCACGATTCCGATGACGACCAGGTGGTCCCGGACGAAACGCCACTCGACGAAGAGGAGCAGCTGGCCGGGCGGGACGTCGGCTTGCTGGTGCACGCCCTCCTCGAGAGAATGCCGCTTGAGGCTGGGCGGCCCGCCGCCGAGCGGGTGCGCGCGGCCGCGCTCGACCTGCTCGGCGAGACGGAGCTGCAGCTCGATCCCGACCATCTCGACCGTTCCGTGGCGCTGACTCTATCGTTCTGGGATTCGCCTGTGGCGGAGGTCTGGTCTCACGCGGCGGCTACGCGGGAGGCGCCCTTCTTCTTCGCTGTGGGCGACGTGATGGTCTCGGGCATCATGGATCTGGTCCTGCAAGGAGAAGACCTGTGGCGCATAGTCGACTACAAGACCAACGCGCTCAGGGGACGGTCGCCCGCCGGCTTGGCTGCCGGCTACGAGCTGCAGATGGTCACGTATTGTCTGGCCGCACTCCTGGCGGGAGCGCCCTCTGTGCAGATGGACCTTGTGTTTCTCGAGCGACCCGGTGACCCGGTGACCGTGCGGCACGCGCAGGAAGCAGTCGCCTCGCTGCTAGGACGCCTCGGCCGGGCGCTGCAGGGGATCGAGCGGGGTGAGTTCCCGATGCTACAGGGCGAGCAGTGCTCGTGGTGCCCGGTGGCTCACCTCTGTGCGAACGTGGCCCCCGCGTAGACGATGGTATACAATAGTCGGCCGTTGGGCTCAGTGAGTCTTACTGCTCGAGGCGGGGTGTAGCGCAGCCTGGTAGCGCGCATCGTTCGGGACGATGAGGTCCCGG
>DAIRFC010000059.1:0-10224 GCA_036795215.1 Actinomycetota bacterium
AGCACATGACTGAAAATCATGGTGTCCCCGGTTCAAATCCGGGTCCCGCCACCTCTTGTTGTCGAAAAGACAACGTTCTTGCTGCAGATCGCTGCTTTGTTCTGTCCGATCGCCCAGCCGATGGCCAGAGACCTAACTATTGAGAATTCCCAATATGGGTATTACTATTCCCAATATGGGAATCAAAGAACCAGAACACGTTCGACTTGCCGATGCCCTGTTCACGAAGGTGCAGCAGAGGGTGCTCGGCATCTTGTTTGGCCAGCCGGACAGAAGCTTCCTCTCGAAGGAAGTCATCGCGCTTGCAGGCTCGGGTACAGGGGCCGTTCACCGCGAACTGAGACGCCTGACCGCAAGTGGTCTCCTTACCGTTCGCAGTGTCGGCTGGGAAAAGCACTATCAGGCGAATCCAGAGTCGCCCGTGTTCGAGGAGTTGCGGGGTCTGGTGAGGAAGACGGTCGGACTGGTTGAGCCCATACAAGAGGCGTTGGATCCGCTCGCGGGCAGGATTCGAGTGGCCTTCGTGTACGGCTCGCAAGCCAAGAGAGTGGATAGCGCGTCCAGCGACGTGGACCTGATGGTCGTGAGCGAGGACCTCCTGCATGCTGAGGCATACGCCGCGCTCACCAAAGCGGAGCAGATGCTGGCGAGGCCCATCAATCCGACCATAGTCTCATTTGCTGAATGGCAACGGCGGCGAGAAGATCACAATCATTTCCTGGAAAACGTGGCGACGCACCCGAAACTCTTCGTCCTAGGGTCGGAAGATGACCTTGCCTGATCTCGAAAACCTCGTGAGGGCTGGAAAGCTCAAGAATGAACCTCCAAACCAGGATGAGTTCGATGGGTTGGTGAAGCTCGGAGAAGCCAAGTTCAAGGACGCCCAAGTCGCTTCGCTCTCCCTGGAAAGTCGGTTCGAGCTTGCCTACGGTGCCTCGCACGCCTTCGCCCTAGCCGCCCTTCGCTGGCACGGCTACCGATCCGACCTTCGGTACATCGTGTTCCAGTCTCTGGAACACACGGTGGGCGTGTCGCGGGATATCTGGCGTGTGCTTGACAAGGCCCACGGGGCGCGCAATGCGGCGGACTACGGTGGCAACTTCCAGGTCAACGAGCGCTTGTTACAGGATATGCTGGCCGCGACCACGATCGTGCGACAACGAGTGCTGAGTCTGGGTAGCACCCGTTCACAAGACTAGCAGGTGCGGCGGCCAAACCAACGACTGACGGCCGCCAGTCGACGTCGTCTTCAGGTTGTTCCGTCACCGAGATGGAGTCGTACCGAACAGAGTAGACAGTTCAGGGCGCGGGTTCAAAAGCTGTCCACTTAGGACCACCTAACTGAGTCCCGCGAATCCTGGATTCCCGATACGGAGGCGGTCATGAAATACCGAGTCCTTATCGAACAAGACGAAGACGGCATGTTCGTTGCCGAAGTGCCCTCCTTGCCGGGGTGCATCTCTCAAGGCGCAACACGTGAAGCCGCAGTGGTCAACATCCAGGAACCCATAGAAGCATACCCGGAGACTCTCGAAGCACACGGCGAGCCTATTCCGCCCTCGATTCACGAGGAGGTCGTGGAGGTAAGAGGGTGACCGTCCTTCTGTTCCGCGCCAAATCGCAGCACCTCACCGGCTGATCACTGTTCCCGACCATGATGAGATAGTAAAGGGCACACTGAGGGCCATCGTAAGGCAGGCCGGTCTCACGGTTGAGGAATTCAGACAGCTTCTCTAGCGGGCGGCGTTACTGTTACGTCATCCTGCGAACGTCGTACCAGAGCCTGGTCCGCTATGGCTCAGCCATACTCCACAGGTGGCATCGACGGACCGTAAAGTCTTTGCCGTGTGTTATCGTATACATCACTGATGCTTATAGTGTAATCGCCCTGGGTCACCGAGGGGGGCTGCCTATGATCCGCACCCAGATCCAGCTCTACGAGGAGCAGAGCCGCCGCCTTCACCTAGCCGCCCGGCAGGCGGGGGTCTCGGTCGCAGAGCTCATCAGGCGAAGCGTCGACCGCTTCCTGGACGAGGAGGCTAGGACCTTCAACAACGAGAAGGGGCGGTTGACGGCGCTCGACGTCTGCGGGCGGTTCCGCTCGGGGCTGAGTGACGTGGCCATCCGGCACGATGACTACCTCGATGAGGCCTATCTGCCTCCCGCAGGGTCGTGAGCAGCTCGTCCGCAAAAAGTGCCCTGACCGATGGGGTCTTTCTCGACACCTCGGCGCTCTATGCAGTCTTCGATGGGGACGACTGCGCCTACGCGGAGGCCTCGCGCACGTGGGGTGAACTGCTCCGCCTCGACACGACTCTCCACATCAGCAACTACGTGATCGTTGAGCTGACAGCGCTCCTGCAGCGGCGGCTCGGGGTCGCCGCGGTCGATGCTCTGACTGCATATGTGCTTCCGTGGGTGAACATCTCGTGGATCGGCGAGGCGCTGCACGACCAGGCGGTGGCTGGACTCCTGACCGGCGGGCGCCGCGACCTCTCCCTGGTCGACTGCGCCTCCTTCGCCGCGATGCGGAAGCTCGGTCTGCGGCGTGTCTTCACGTTCGACGCTCACTTCGCCGAGCAGGGGTTCGAGGTGCTACCGGCCGCTTCGTAGAACGTAGCCCCGTGCCGGCTTCTTGCCCGAGACCGCCCCAGTCCCAACCGATCTCTGCCGACATGGTGCACCGACTGTCTAGGGAGTGCTGTGCCAGTTATACGCGAACCGGTTAGGATTACAGCTGATCGACCGTGGGCAGTGAGCGCCCGCTGTGATCTTTTCTTGAAGGAAGGTCCGCCATGAAGCATCTCCGACGCCTGTTCACACTCCTCGCGTTGGCGGCTATGCTCGCCCCCGCCGCATTTGGTGGCTGCGCCTCACTCACTCCACCCGACGGTGAACCGTCGATCCGCGGCTCCGTCACCAGCATCACGCCGCGATTCGATGGACTTGGGACCATCCTCGTCGAGGAGACGTCACCGCAGGGACTCGACTACGATAAGGCGTCGCTCGCGATCACCAAGGACACGAAGCTCCTGAAGCGCTTCGGCGGCGGCTACGTCGAGTTCACCTTCGACGACATCCGGGCGGGCATGGTGGTCGAGGTCTGGATAACGGACCCGGTCAGGGAGTCTTACCCCGTCCAAGCAGACGCGGACACTGTCGTGGCACCGGAGTAGTCATCCACAGGCTGACCGGCTGCTCCAGGACCAACGCGAACGACGGTCGCGCCGTCCCACCTGCCTTTGACCCCTCCCTCCCTGATATCCTGGGCCGACGCACACGGGCCCATAGGCGCAAAGGGGAGGGGAAGGATGAAGAGCGGGTCTGCTCGATGTAGCACCCACGCATGCGGGCGGTCCGTCCTCGCGGTCGTGCTCTCCTTGATGATGCTCTCTCTGGCATCGGCGGTGGCCGGATGCGGCGGTGGCGATGACACCGGCGCGGCCACGACAGTGGCGGCCGGTTCGGGCGAGACCTCGGAGACCACAGCCGCGGGGGCGAGTGGCGAAACGGAGGATATCGCCAAGATGGGCGGGACCGCGCTGGCCACCGCGACCATCACCGCGTGGAACGACTGCCTCGCCAGGCTCACCACCCTCCTTGAGGGCATGCCCGATCCGGCTACCGTGCAGCCGCAGGTCGAGGCTTTGAAGGAGGAGTACATCGAGAAGTTTGTGGCCTACGGACGGCAGCAGCAGACGTTCGATGAGACGCAGCTACGCTTGTGGAGGATCGAGCACGGCATAAACAGCCCACCCGCCTACACCGGCTACCAGACCGCCGCGAACGCGTACATCGCCGACGCATCGACCCCCGCCGACTTCGTGGATCTGCTCAGGGGTTTCAACATCCTTACGCAATACACGGACTTCGAGTTGCTCAAGCGGCAGGAGCCGGAGGAGGCGGCCCGGCTCGGGATCGAGTAGACCGATTGCAGGGATCACACATCGTGCTCTCCCCGCGCGCGGTGCCATGTGCTCCCCTTGCGCGACCCAGGCAGTTGTGCTACAAGGAAACAAAATGTGGCACAAATCACGTTTCTGGGGGTGTCGGGTGCGGAGCATGTCCATACGGCAGTTGAGAGACTCCCTTTCTTCGCTGGGGGAGATCGTCGAGAGAGACCGGGAGATCCTCATCACCCGCCATGGGCGCGTCCTCGCCAAGCTCGTGGCCACTGGTCCGTCCCGGTCGGCTCCCAGTCATTCCGACCTGCGTGCCGGCATGCCGTACCTCTCCGTGCCGAGTGAAGAACTGATCAGACAGGACCGCGAGAGAGGATAGCCGTGCAGAGCGCCTACTTCGACACCAGCGCCCTGGCCAAGTGGTATGTGAACGAATCACGATCCGAGGATGTCGAGGAATACGTGAGGTCCGTCTATCCCGTGTACGTCAGCCTTCTTACGAAGATCGAGATGAGATCGCTCGCGGCACGGCGGGTCAGAGAGGGGCACATCGACCTCTTGACGCAGGGCAAGGTGCTCGCCACTTTCGAAGGCGACATAGCCGGGGGCCATGTCGTGCTGCTACCCCACACCATTGAATCGTTCCTGGTTGCGGAGTCCCTGCTCGGCTCTCTCCCGGAGATCCCGCTGCGCACTCTCGACGCCATGCACCTTGGCATCATGCAGGCGGCCGGCGTCACGACTCTGGCCACCGCCGACCGGGTGATGGCTCAAGCTGCCGAGGCGCTGGGAATGGAGTGCGAGACCTTCTTCTAACACCAGTCACTCTTTCACACGCTACAGGAGTGTCATATGACTTCCCTCCACGAGAACGACCGCTCTGTTCTGATAGATCTGGCCGAGAAGGCGATGCTCGAACGAGGGTTGCGCTCTGAATACCCCGCTGATGTGCTTGCCGAGCTGGCCACCATACAGGGACCGGCGGCGGGGAGCCGGGATGCACTGTATGACTTGAGAGACCTCGCTTGGTGCTCTATTGACAACGACGATTCCCGTGATCTTGACCAACTCACCGTGGCCGAGGTCCTGCCAAGGGATAGAGTCAAGATCTATGTTGCTATCGCCGACGTGGACGAGCTCGTCGAGCATGGACGAGCTGTCGATGGCCACGCTCAGCACAACACGACCACCATCTATACGGCAGCCAAGATCTTTCCTATGCTGCCGGAGAAGCTGTCCACCGACCTGACGTCGCTGAACCCCCAAGAGGAGCGCTCGGCCGTAGTTGTCGAGATGGTGGTGGGTCCGGACGGATCGCTGGAGGATTCCAGTATCTACCGGGCTCTGGTGATCAACCACGCCAAGCTGGCCTACGCAGATGTCGCTGCCTGGCTGACAGGCCAAGAAGCGATGCCGGAGGCGGTCTTGGCCAACAACGGACTGGCCGACAACCTGCGCGCCCAGGAGGGCGCCGCTCGCCGTATGAGGCTATTACGCCGCTCTCTGGGGGCTCTCGATCTGGAGACCATCGAGGGGCGGGCTGTTTTTGACGGTGATACCGTCGTCGATCTACGAATAGACGAGAGGAACCGGGCTAAGGACATCATCGAGGACCTCATGATCGCCGCCAACGGCGTCACCGCGCGCTACCTTGCCGGACGAGGATTCCCCTCCATCCGCCGGGTGGTCCGCACGCCCAGGCGTTGGGGCCGTATCGTCGATATCGCCGAAGGATACGGGTTCGATCTCTCTCGTTCCCCCGACTCACGCGCGCTTCAGAGATTCCTCGAGAAGGTAGCCGCGACTCATCCCGTACGCTTTCCCGACATCTCTCTTGCCATTGTGAAACTGCTGGGCTCGGGCGAGTATGTGGCCACTGGTCCGGGTGAGAAGGCGCCGGGGCACTTTGGTCTGGCGCTCAAGGACTACACGCATTCCACCGCTCCCAATCGCCGCTATACCGATCTTGTGACGCAGCGTCTGCTGAAAGCGGCCCTTGCCGGGGAAGCTCCGCCGTACGATGAGGCCGAACTCGACGCGCTGGCGGCCCATTGCACGAAGCAGGAGGATATCGTCACGAAGGTGGAGCGGCAGATCGGCAAGTCGGCGGCGGCGCTTCTCTTGGACTCGAGGGTCGGTGAGGAGTTCGACGCCATCGTCAGCGGCGCGGCCCCCAAAGGCACGTGGGTGCGGCTACTCACACTGCCCGTGGAGGGAAGATTGACCGAAGGTTTCGAGGGGCTCGATGTTGGAGATCGCACCGAAGTGCGTCTGATATCTCTGGACGTGGAACGGGGATTCATCGACTTTGAGGCGGTCCCGAAACAAGGCCGCGGCATGGTCTTGGTATAATGAATCACTGATCCTGCAAGCGAATCGGCTCGCGACTCCACTCATAAGCGTGCTGCGGGTACACGAGCCGCCATGCAGAGGTGCGTAGAAGATCGCGGTGGCTTCGTGCCGAAGCGGCTGTGGTCATGCGCAGAACGAAGGGGGCAGAGACGGTGTTTTGGGGCCGCATGTCGTAGGTGTAGCCACTGCGGCCCATGACTTCTCGTCCGACCGGCCGCGGTGTCATGCACGCCGAATGAGGCGACTTGCACCGACGCAACCGTCGCTCTCGGCACTCCCGGTCTTCGGCTCGCTCCCCCTGAACAGGAGAACTCCGGCCCTCGTGGCCGGTTGATGTGACGGTGCCGGCTTGTTGCCGAACACAGGAGGTTCTATCGAATGCCCTCGTCTACCGCTCGACCCCCCGCGCCTTGCGTACTCAGCGAACTACAGGACGACGCCCGGTGGCGCGACTGGCGCTGGCAGCTCCGCAACTCCATAACGACCCTTGAGGAGATCGAGGAGTTCCTTGGTCGGAGCTTCGAACCCGGCGAGCGGGTCCTACTCTCGCAGACGATCGAGAAATTCCCCCTCTCCATCACCCCCTACTACCTCTCGCTGGTCGACCGGGACGACTTCCAGAACGACCCTGTCTTCAAGCAGGCGTTCCCAAGTCCCGACGAGCTGATCGTCGAAGACTGCGACATGGCCGATCCTCTTGCCGAGGATGCCGACAGCCCTGTGCCACTGCTGACGCACCGTTATCCTGATCGCGTGCTTCTGCGGGTGAGCAACACTTGCGCGATGTACTGTCGTCACTGCACGCGGAAGCGGACCGTCGGTGAGGTAGATGGAATCCCTGAGCCCGCCGAGATCGAAGCCGCTCTCGAATACGTCCGCTCCACTCCCGCCGTGCGGGATGTCCTGCTGTCAGGTGGGGACCCGCTCATGATGAGTGACGAGCGTCTGGACGAGATCCTCAGTGCGCTGGGCGAGATCGAGCATGTTGAGGTAGTCCGTATTGGCACCCGTATGCCGGCGGTGTTGCCGTATCGCATCACCGAAAGTCTGTGCGCGATGCTCCGGAAGCACCATCCCTTGTGGATAAACACTCACTTCAACCACCCCAAGGAGCTGACCCCCGAGGCCGAGGCGGCGCTTGCCCGGCTGGCCGACGCCGGTATCCCGCTCGGCAATCAATCAGTCCTTCTCGCGGGGATCAACGACTGTACACGGATCATGCGCAAGCTCGTGCAGCGTCTCGTGGCCAATCGGGTGCGCCCGTACTACCTGTATCAATGCGACCTCTCTGAGGGACTGTCACATTTCCGGACACCCGTGAGCAAGGGGATCGAGATCATTGAAAGTCTCGTGGGGCACACCAGTGGATTCTCCGTTCCCACATATGTGATCGACGCGCCGCATGGGGGCGGCAAGATCCCGGTCATGCCCAACTATCTCATCTCCTCGGCGCCGGACAGGGTCAGCCTGCGCAACTACGAAGGTGTGATCTGTAGCTACGTCGAGCCGGCCAATTACGATCGATCGCCCTGTGACTGGCGTTGCAGCGACTGTGATCGTAGCGCCCCGGAGACACCGGCTGTCGCCGCCTGCGGCGTGGCGGGGCTGCTTCGATCGAATGATGAGATCAGCGCGCTCGTTCCGGATAACACCGAACGCCTGCGGCGGCGGGCGGACGAAACGGATGAGTGAGATAGTTGTGCCCACGTCCGCATTGCCTGTACCCGCCGGCGTGGACCGTGTTGAGCATGTCGGCGGCGCCGTCGTGCAGCACGGCCGGCTGAGCGACCGTGTCTATCTTCTGAAGCCGGGAGAGAGCGCTGAGGACGACTTGGCGCTCATGGAGCGGCTTGCCCGTCGACACGGGTACTCGAAGCTCTTCGCGAAAATCTCTGAAGAACGCCAGGACGCATTCCTTGGAGCGGGATACGAGATCGAAGCACGGATCCCGGGGGCCGCAGGCGGACCGGATCTCCTCTTCTGCTCTCGCTTTCTCGACCCCGGGCGGAAGCGCGAGCGCTTCACCGACCAATCGCTGAAGGTGATAAGGGCGGCGATCCTCGAGAGCGCGTCCGCGCGCGATGGGGATACGAGCAAGAGCCGAGCGGATGACGGCATCCTGCTTCAGGCGGCCGACGGTTCCGATGCCGGCGAGCTCGCCGCTCTATATGGCAGCGTCTTTGCCACGTATCCGTTTCCTATCGGCGATGCGGAGTTCATCCGCCAGACGATGAGCAGCGGCACCGCATACTTCCTCGCGCGCGATGCTGCCAACGAGCAGGTCATCGCCGCGGCCTCGGCGGAGATGCTGCGCTCCCTGGCCGCATGTGAGATGACGGACTTCGCGACACTGCCGGAACGGCGCGGACTCGGCATCGCAGGTCTGCTGTTGCAGGCTCTCGAGCGGGAAGTCATCGACACGGGGGTGCGTATGGCCTTCACGATCGCCCGCTCCACCTCGCTCGGGATGAACGTGGTCTTTGCCCGTCAAGGCTACACATATGCCGGGACGCTGGTGAACAACACGAACATCGCTGGGCGGATCGAGAGCATGAACGTCTGGTACCGCGCGCTCGCCTGACTAGGAACCCTGTCACGCCGCCGGCCGCCCGGCGCCGGTATCTCCATCCGCCAACGCGACGCACCTGGTACTCTAGGTGCGCTCAGCTGCGACACGAACGAGGGGAACCAAGATGCCTACTCCCAAAGAGATGAAAGTGACCATGGTCTTCGACGATGGGAGCCGACAAGAGGTCACCTATGCCCTTGAGGCCCTACGGAACGGAGATAATCCCCATCAGGCGGGATACGTCGGAGAGCCGGGTGATTCCTATACCGAGGTCATCGAAGGCCGCGGGATGGGCTTCACCAACCACATCGACCTGCTCGGCTACTCGGTGGCGGTGGAACTCAGCAAGACCATGGCCCTTCTGGGCGATCAGCGTACCGAGACCGTGGTGATCAACAAGCACACCAACCCGGCGGTCTTCGCCGCGCGGGCCGATCAGCTCGAGGCTCTGCTGGCGGCCATGGCTACCGACAAGAAGTCGCCCAGCGGCGGGATACTGTGCTGCTCGGGAAGGCTCACCAAGGCCACCACCGATTTCTTGGTCAATAAGAACCGCGAAGAACGCTTCGTCCTTGACGTTCTGGCTGCGCCGGGGTTCGAGCCCGGCTGCACCGACGAGATCTCAAAGGTGATGAAGAACCTGCGCATCGTCGACGTGAGCGCCCTGGACACGTGGGAAAAGATAAACGCGGGCGTCTTCGGTCTCAACATGAAGTGGACCATCGGTGGCAAGCCGATCGTCACCGCGGTGGATGGCACCTCCTTCTTCAACACCAAGTACGGCATGGAAGTGGTCTCCAGACGCCAACCGACGGCGCAGGAGTCGGCCGACGCCCATATCGCCTGGATCGGCGCCAAGGCCGTGCAGTCCAACTCGTTCACCTTCGTCAAAGACGCCGTCCTACTGGCTCAATGTGGCGGGCAGACCAACCGCGAAGATTCGGCCAAGTTCGCGAACGAGCGGGCGGAGGAGTTCGGCGTTTCGCTGCAAGGTTCGGCAGCCGCGACCGACTCGTTCATATGGGGTCGCGACAACATCGATATGCTCCACCGCATGGGGGTCGCCGTGCTGGTTCAACCCACCCGCAAGCTGCTGACCACGGGGTCGCTCACTCCCGACGAGCCTATCCAGCAGGCCATCGACGAATACGGCATGGTGATGATCCGGCCGTATCTGGTGGGAGAGAATGGCGAAGAGAAGCCCTGGAGGGTGTTCCGGCACTTGTAGCCCGACGGCCGTGGGGCCGTCTGCTTAGACCACCATCGCTGCGTGACCGGCAGAACGACATCATCATGAGGAACGAGAACAAGGCGTAGACCTGGTACCCTCGCGATGCAGCTGCACGCCGCGGATGGCCGCGGCCCGCCCGGTCTCCCGAAGCAGCAGACACAGCACGGCTG
>DAIRFC010000059.1:10324-14596 GCA_036795215.1 Actinomycetota bacterium
CCGCGGATGGCCGCGGCCCGCCCGGTCTCCCGAAGCAGCAGACACAGCACGGCTGCCAAGATGAACACTCCGCACGCCAGAGTGTACGAATAGCGGAGCGACCCGGATGCGTCGGCCAACTTGCCGGCCAGGTACGGACCGAACACCATGCCCACTCCTGTGAAGATGGTCACGAGGCCCAGGGCGGCCGAGGCGAGCACGGGCCCAAACTGATCTCCGCAGCCTGCTCCGATCACCCCCGGCAGCCCCATGGCGGCCAGCCCCATGATGAAGGCCGAGATGACCAGACCCGGCGTGGCCGGCCACCACGCAAAGAGCGCCGCGGACGCTCCCATGATGATGAACATCAGCGCGAGCGCCCGACCCCGGCCGATGCGGTCGGAGATGCTGCCCCACAGGGCGCCGCCCAGGAATCCGCCTACCCCCACGAGCAGGAAAATATAGCCCGCGGCCTCACTGCTGTAATCGAGATCGGCCGTGAGTCTCTTCTGGAAAAAGGTCTGGTAGATCAAGAAGGCGAAACCGTAGAGGAGGTAGACGAAGCCCAGATGCCACGCGTAGCCCGAGCGGGCGATCTTCTTGAAGTCGAGTGCGGTTTGGCGGGCCATGGACTTCAGAGACCTGGATGGCGGGTCGTCGGTCTCGGGGGCCGGGTGCGAGAGAACCGCGTCCTTCGGACGGTTCCGTTGCAGGACTCCATAGGCTATCCCGAAGAACAGGGCTGTTCCGGCGAAGAAGTACCAGGCGTGGCGCCAGCCTTCGTCTCCACCGCTGTCGATGATGGGCGGCACCGCGAGACCGACGACTATGAGTGAAAGGGCCGCCCCGCTGCTGACGATGCTCGAAGCCAGCCCCAAGCGTCTCGTATGGAACCACGCGGCCATGAGGGTTATGGAGGGGACGAGGACCATCCCTGTACCCAGGCCGGTGATGAGTCTCCCGGCGGAGGCAAGAAGCATGCCGTCGGCGAGGCCTGTTAGCAGCATGCCGGCGGCGTTGATGACTATGCCGGCGGTGGCTACCATGCGGGCGCCCAACCGCGCGGCCAGGAATCCGCCCACCGCGGCCATTATGGTGTAGCCACCCAGGTTCCACGAAGCCAGGGCGCCGGCGGCGGCACTGTTGATGCCCAAGTCATCCTGCATGGCGGGCAGGATGGCGCTGTAGCCGAAGCGCCCGAGACCGATCGCGCCGAAGACGCCGAAGAAGGCCGTGGCCAGTACCACCCACCGGTATGAAGACGACCGTCCCAGCGAGAACGACCACCTTTGCGATGTGATCACAATGTGTTCACGTGGCGGCTCGCGTGCCTCCCATGTAGAGCGTAGTACAGAAACAGGCTGCCCAACGCCACGAGCGCCACCGCCACATACATACCCCGGTAGCCGGCGACAGGCACGAGGAGACCGCAGAGCAGCGGACCGACGCCTGCGCCTACGTCGGCGAACGTGTAATAGGTCGAGATGGCCAGCCCCATCCTGTGTGGGGGCGAGATCCTAACGGCGGTGGCCTGGGTGGCGGACTGTATGGCCCCAAAACCCAAGCCCATGACGCCCGCGGCCAGTAGCAGCACCGCGCCGTGACGCGCCTGGCTGAGTATGGCCAAACCGATTGCATAGACAGGGATCGCCGGGTAGATGATCGAGTTCTCGCCCCTGGTGTCGAACCGACGCCCCACGAATGGCCTGGTGATGAGCACGAGCACCGCGAAGACGATGAAGAAGAAGGTCGCAGTCCCCAGTAGCCGCGCCTCCTCGGAGTATAGAGCGAGGAATGAGATGACGCTGGCATAGCAGAGATAGACCAGCAGCATGACCGCAGAAACCGGGATCACTTTGGGTTCGATGTAGCTTGTAAGTCTGAGCCCCTTGGTCTCCTCTGCTTGTTCTGGCGTCAGTTGCAGGTTGCGCACGGAGAGGAACGGTAGGATGACCAGACCGAGCGCTGAGGCGGCCGCGCTCGAGACGATGACGGAGTCGAAGCTGCCGTGTTGGATCAAGAGCAGGCCGATGAACGGGCCGATGCCGGTGGCAACGGTCTGTCCCAGCGTGAAGTAGCCGATGCCCTCGCCGTACCGCTCCTTGGGCACAACGCCGGCTACTATGGTGCCGGCGGCCACATGGCTGGCTCCAAAAGCGATGCCGTGCAGAAAACGGACGAGGAGGAGCAGGACGATGTTGTCGACTGCGAGGTAGGCCAGGGTGAGCGCCACGGTCACGAAGATTCCTGCGTAGATGGTCCGCGTCTGACCTATGCGGTGTATCCACTTGCCGCACAGAGGCCGCCCGATGACCGCGCCGATGACGAATATGCTCACCGAGAAACCCGCCAGCGCTGCAGAGACACCGAACTCATCGGTAGCGAACTTCGCGACGACGGGCATCAGCAGCCAGAAGTTCACCGCGATGAGAAAGTTCTCGAATGTGATGACCGCGTAATTCCTGGTCCAGAGCTTCTCTCTGGCCGGCACGGCCGGCGCCGTCATCGCGTCACCGTCTTGGAGGCGCCCACGCGCCTACCGTGCAGCGCCCAATAGAGGACCAGGCATCCTGCAGTGACGCACGCCACAGCAAGATACATGCCTCTGTAGCCGAGATGGGGGATGGCGGCGCCGCACAAGACCGGACCGATGCCCACGCCGATGTCGGCGAACATGAAGAAGGTCGATGTAGCCAGCCCCATCCGGTGAGGGGGCACCAGTTTGACGGCTATCGTCTGCCCGCTCGCTTGCACAGCCCCAAAGCCGACCCCGAGGATGATCGCCGACAAGAGCAGCATGACGCTGTTTCGCGCCTGGCTGAAGATGGCCAGGGCGATCGCGAGGATGACTATGGCGGGATACATGACGGCGTTCTCGCCCTTGCCATCGAAACGCCTGCCCACGAACGGCCTGGCCAGGAAGACCACGGTCGCGTAGACCAGAAAGAACACGCTGGCCGTGTCCACCAGCCCGATCTCCTGCGCGTACAGCGCAAGGAACGTGATGATGCTCGTGAAGCAGAGGTAGATCACCATGCCTACAACCGCGATGGGGATGGCGGCGGGTTCGATGTAGTTGCTGAGCTTGAAGCCTTCGACCTCCTTTCGCTGCTCGTCGGTGAGTTCAAGATCCTTCACGGAGAGAAACGGGATGATCGCCAGACCGACTCCGGAGGCGATCGCGCAGGCGATGGTCACGGCATCGAAATTCAGGTACTGGATAAGGAGCAGAGCTGCGAAAGGCGCGAGGGCGTTGCCCAAGATCTGACTCAGCGTGTAGTAGCCGAGGCCCTCGCCGTATCGCTCCCTTGGAACCACAGCAGCGATGATGGTCCCGGTGGCCACGTGGGCGACTCCGAACGCGGCGCCGTGGAAGAAGCGGATGACGAGCAGGACTCCGGGGCTGTTGGCCACGAAGTACGCAAGTGTGAGGGCCAAGCTGAGCGCGACCCCCACGTAGAGCATCTTCGTCTGACCAACATGGTGGATCCATCTGCCGCACAGGGGGCGGACGAAGATCGCGCCGATGATGAAAATGCCCGCCGTCAGCCCCGCCAGCGTCGTGGACGCGTCAAAGCGATCGGTGACGAACTTCGACATCACCGCCAGAAACAGGAGAAAGTTCATGGCGATGAGGAAATTCTCAACAGTGACGATCACAAAGTCCCTGGTCCACAGCTTTTGCTTGGTCACGGTGTGCGCATCTCCCACAATCCGGACCGTCAACCGTCGACCCGGGTCTTGGTGAGGTACTTCTTGGCATCACCGGCGTCGATGAGATTTTCCATGTCCAGGAGGTCCTTGCCCTGCTGAACCAATGCCTCGCCTATGGCTGAGAACTCCTGACGGGCTGTGCCGGCATGAGGCTCCACGGCGCCCAGGAACGCTGAACAAGCACTTCCTGTTTGCAGACCCTGAAGAAGCACTCGTCCGACAGGCACTGGTTCCTGATGGTCTGGCCCACTCGGTCTCCTTCGCGGTCGCCGCGCTAGTATTCGATCCCCCTACGGGCGGTCAGCCCGGCTTTGTACGGATGTTTGATCTCGGTCATCTCGGTGACGAGGTCCGCCATCTCCACGATCTGTGGATGGGCGCCTCTCCCGGTAAGGACCACGTGGAGCCCAGCGGGACGGCGCCGCAGCGCGTCCACTACTTCGTCCACGGGTAACAGGCCGTAGGCGATGGCGTTGTTGATCTCATCGAAGATGACCATCCCGTAATCACCCGAGAACAACGCCTCCTTGCATGCTTCCCACGCCCGGCGCGCACACTCTACGTCCTTGGGATCGGGAT
>DAIRFC010000060.1:0-6802 GCA_036795215.1 Actinomycetota bacterium
CCTAGGTGGTTTCCCAGCCGTCGAATCTACAGTCGCGCTCGAAGCCGAGCCGGCACATCCGTTGAGTCCATGCTTGGAGGACCGCCGCAGTCATGGCGAGAGGTGGCGTCCGTCCGGTGATGACGGTGAGAGCCTCATCGGCACCCGATTGCTGGTGCTCCACCTGGCAGCCGAGCTCCTCCAGATCACCGGCGAGCTTCAGCGCTTTCCGGCGGACATCGGTATGGAAGAGGAACTCCAACTTGAACTGGTCCTCAGTGCCCACGCTGAACTCGGCAAGTCGTTCCAGGGATACAGGACCCAGCTTGAGCTGCTCGGCAAGGGTCTTGTGGTACTCCTCTTGAGTCCAGAAGCGTTTGGGTCGCCTACCGAACAGTCCGATCGGCTTCATCACCGCGGCCCCCCTGAGTAGATCTCACAGCCTCGACGGACTGATATTCGCGCAGGACCTGACCGGCTACTAAACTACCCGCAACCCTTTTCAGACAAACGCCAGCGCAGGGCGTGTGTCGGGCAGGCCTCGACACAGATGGGCTGTTTGCCGTAGGCCAAGCGGTCGGCGCAGAGGTCGCAGAGGTCCATGATGCCGTCGGAGGCGAAGGCAGGCACGCCGAAGGGGCACGCTTCGAGGCATTCGCGACAACCGTTGCACTTCGACGCGTCGACTCTCACGATGCCGTCGGCCGGATTCTTGCTGATCGCCCCGGGGGAGCAGGCCGGTATGCAAGGCGCGTCCGGACAGTGCATGCAGGCGATGGAGTGAAAGGTCCGCGTGACCTGCGGGAACGACCCGGTGGTGACCTCGTAGACCCTGCGGAGCTTGAAGGCGCCGGGGGCGATGCCGCGCCACTGCTTGCACGCGATCTCGCATGTGTAGCACTTGATGCACCGCTGGGGGTCGTGGCTGAAAGCGTAGTCTTTGGACACGGCCTACGCTCCTTCCCATTTGCTGATCTTGACCAGGGTCTGTTTTGCCATCTGCGAGAAGAACCTGTCAAAGAGACCCTCGTCGGAATTGTAGAGGTTGTTGACTTCGCTTCCTCCATCGAAGGCATCGTAACCAGGCAGGTCCAGGTCTTCACACGACTGCCACCAGCCACGTTTGGTCATGACCACCTCGGGCGACATGCCGGGAAAATACTCCGCCACGAACTTGCTCCGGCCGTGGGGCGACTCCACCCGGACCCAGTCGCCGTCGGCTATGCCGTATTCGTCGGCGGTGGCCGGGTTGATCCTCAGCCAGGGATACGGCTGCAGTTCCCGCAGGTAGGCCGCGTTGTGCATGTAGCTGTGCTGGGAAAGGCGATGGGCGTGGACGTCGCTCAGGATCAGCGGGTACTCCTCGGCGAGGTTCGGAGTCTCGGCGATGCCTTCGGGAGGGCCCTTGTACTCGGGAAAGTAGGGCAGGGTGTCCTTATCGAGGTTGTCTTTCTTGCCCCCGATGAGTTCGTTGCGGCACTGCACCTTGCCGTGAGGCAGGTCCTTGAAGAGCTGGGAGTATTTGCGGTATTGAGGCTGGGGAGCAGGCCGGCCCGCCGCGCCTTCGGCCGCGGGCGGCGCGGGCGGCGCTTCCACCAACATGCCGCCCGGGTTTGCACGCAGTTGTTCGAGTGTGACACCGAAGGGGGCCAGCATCTCCTGCATCAAACCGTCCATGCTGCCCTGCCAGAAATGGTCGCCGTAGCCCATGCGGACGGCCAGGTCGAGGTAGAAGCGCCAGTCGCTCCGTGACTCTCCAAATGGCTCCACGACCTTGTTGTATGGGGCCAGCCTGATGCCTTGAGGAGTCCTCTTCGCGCTGAAGTAGTCTCCCTGCTCATAGCTGGTGCACGCAGGCAACACGATGTCGGCATAATCCACATGAGGAGCGTGCGAGACGTCCATGACGAACATGAATTCGAGCTTCTTGAGCGCCTCGGCGACCTTTCTGGGGTTGCGCGTAGCCGACAGGGGATTGCTGCAACTCGCGTTGAGGACGCGGAGCGGATAGGGCTTCTCGGTGAGGATGCTCATCAGCCCCTTGTAGTAGGCGGTGGTGGGGCCGCTCTCGCAGTTCCCCGGCGTCTGATACCAGATGGGGCTTTCCGGGGCCACCAGCCGCTCCACCAGATCAGGGGGGGCGAGTTCGTCCAAGAGGGGTATGGTGGGGTCAGGACGGGCGCCCGGCGGGGGTGCGGATTGGCCGCCGGGAACGTCGAGGTTGCCGGTGATGGCCGCTATCAGAAAGACTGCGCGGATGGTGGAAGTGCCGTCGTTGGTCTGGTCGCCTATGCCGTTGCCCATCCTGATGAACGTGGGGTGGGTGGTGCCGATGAGCCGGGCCGCCTCGCGGATCTGCCCGGCCGGCAGACCGGTGATGGGCGCCGCCCACTCGGGAGTGAGTCCTCGCACGTGATCGGCCAACCCGTCGAAGCCGTGGCACCACTCAGCGACGAAGCCATTGTCGTAGAGCCCCTCGGAGATGAGCACGTTGAGGAAGGCGAGCGCGAGGGCGCAATCGGTCCCCGGTCTGATAGGGAGCCACACGTCGGCCTTTGTCCCCATGGGCTCGAGCATGGGGCGGATGTCCATGAGCTTCGTCCCGCCCGCCAGCGCGTTCAAGATCGCCCGGGGGGCGCCCTGGTTCACGCCGGAGTTCTCCACGTTGGCGCCCCAGTTGACGATGAGCCTGGTCTTGTTCCAGTCGTCGGGAGCCATGCTGACGTAGCCGATGGTGACCTTGGAGGCGGCCATGCGCGGTGTAGCGCAGATGGCGCTGTGCATGTAGTTGGGGCTCCCGTGCACGTTCAGGAACCGGCGTCCCAGAGTCGCGAGCACCGGCCAGTACTCGGGGGAGAGCACGCCGTAAGACTCCGGCCCGTACTTCTCCTTGGTCTCTTTGAGCTTGTCGGCGATAGTGTCGAGTGCTTCGTCCCAGGTGATGCGCTGGAACCTGCCCTCTCCCTTGGCGCCGGCCCTCTTCATGGGGTACTGCAGGCGGTCGGCAGCGTAGACGTACTGTGGCCCGGTGAGGCCTTTGGCGCACAGCGACGTGGAGCCGGCCATGCCGTTGTTGAAAGAGTCGGGATTACCCTCGACGCGGGTGAACCTGCCGTCTTTCACGTAGCACAACAGCCCGCATTGGGGCTTGTAGGATCCGCAGCCGTGGCAGAGAGAGGGGATCACCTTCTCCGCGGACTCCGCTCGGTTCGCGTTCAAGAGCTACTCCTTCGATGGCGTTCCACCCTCGGTGGCCATCCCCCTCGGGAGAGAGAATACCATCAGTCCCTGAGACGACGCCGCCGGGCCTACGCATCGGTCTCTTCCGGAGGCCTTGGCGTCGTAGAGCCGCTTGTCGGCAAGGCCGATGAGTTCCTCGATGGTGAATGCTCCTCGCGGGAACTCGGCGCTGTCGGCAAGCCCGCAACTGAAGGTGAGGCGCATCTCACGTTCTTCGAAGGTGAACGTCTTGCGGCGTATCACCTCCATGATCCTATCTATCATCGCGGCGGTCTCCTGAGCGCCGGCCCTGCGGGACACGATGATGAACTCCTCACCCCCGTATCTGCCGAGCAGGTCGTAGGGCCTGATCATCGGTGCGATGGTCTGCGCGAACTGATCGAGGGCGAAGTCGCCGGCCTGATGACCGTGGACATCGTTGATGAGCTTGAAGTGGTCGAGGTCGAGGATGGACACGCAGAAACTGCCGCCACCACGGGAATACTCTGCCACCATCTCAGGAAGGCGTTCGAATATGTAGCGCCTGTTGTACACGTTGGTGAGACAATCGCGCACCGCGAGATCGCGGATCTGCCTCTCCATAGCCTTCTTCTCGGTGATGTCGCGGCACACGCAGAAGATGAGCTTTCTGCCATTGTAGAGTGCGCCGTTGCTGCTGATCTCCACTTCGACGAACGTACCGTCCTGCCGCATGTGGCGAGTCTCGAAGTGGTCGCCACTCTCGTCCACGGTGGCGATCATCTGTAGCACCACCTCTTTCGGGTGGGCCACTTCCCAATCGAAGACCCGCAGGTGGTAGACCTCTTCGAGCCTGTAGCCCAGCATACGGGCGAACTGTTCGTTGGCCTCATACACAGAGCCGTCTTGATCGAGGATCACGATGCCGTCCGGTGAGTTCTCCACCATCATGCGCCGCCGGGCTATCTCGTCGCGAAGACGCTGCTCGGCCTGTTTGCGCTGCGTCACCTCTCTGATGTGCTCCACGGCGCCTATGACCTTGTTGTCGGCGTCTTCGAGCCGGTGCACGGAGATCTCGTAGACCCGCGCGTCGCTGTCGTGGGGCTTGTGTTCGAAGAGCATGGTCAGCGGCTCGCCGGTCTCCAGGACCTCCGGGTAAGTGCATCCCACACAGGGTGCGGGGCGGTCGTGAAAGACTTCGTAGCACCTCTTGCCCTGAAAGGGCAGCTTGGAAGGATGGAGCCGCTCCATGATGTCGTTGGCCAGAAGGATGCGGTAGTCCTTGTCCAGGACGACGAGGCCGTCACCGATGGAATCCATCGCGCACCTGGCGAGGGAGTCCGGCGCACCTATGTCGCTCTGCGGAGGCATCATGTGGTCCGCGTCGTGTCGTGTCTCGGCAGCGTCAGCGTGCCTCATGCGGCACGGCTCACGACGTCTATCGGCATTTCATGGCAGTAGGTCAAGACCCGCATCAGATCCCACGGCCGCCGATAGCGTCAACCTGTGCAGGTCGACCAACCCCGCGGCATCCAGGCCCCAGCCGATGTATCCGCCGGCCAGCACGAAGGCGGTCGCTTTCGCATGCGACCGGCACCAGTGAAACACCAGTCGCTCGCGGGCGGCGAGGATCTCGCGGGTGATACCGGGGAAGCCGCCGGTGGAGCATCCCTCGAAAGGATCCATCCCAGCATTGTAGAGGCACAGATCGAACCGTTCCAGACGGTCCGCGACCTGCTCCAGATTGCTTTCGATGTCGGCCAGATACTGGTCGGCTCTCTGCGTGACCCGGAGCTGGATGCGCCGGCCGGCGGCGCCGGCCGGGTCGGCCGGAGTGGCCGCGACGCTGTAGTAATCGAAGGCGTTCACTGCGACATCCACCTGCCAAATGCGCAGGTCCTCGGCGATCAGGGACGCCGTACCGCCGCCGCAGTGGGCGTCGAGGTCGAGTATCAACACCGACTCGGCTCCGGCCGCCAGGGCCGCACGGGCGGCTATTGTCAACCCGTTGAAGGTGCAGAACCCGGCGCCGTGACCGCGGCGCGCGTGATGCAGGCCGCTGGAGAGAGAGCCGGACACGCCGTGTTCAAGCGCGGCGAGAGCCGCCGCCACGGCGCCACCGTTTGACGAGAGCACCATGGGCCAGAGGCCGGGGTCCCACTCGAAACCTTGCGACTCGGCCAGGTGCCGCGGAGTGCCGGTCTGCACCGCCCGCACGTAGTCCGGATCGTGCACTTGTGCGACTTGGTCCCAGGAGAGGGGCGGCGGCTCCACGAGATCGATGCCCTCGATGGGGGAGATCGCCAGTGAATCGGCTACCCACTGTGCCTTGCGGGTGGTCTCGAAAGCATAAGCCGAGCCGACGTAGTCGGGGCTATAGAAAACATGCACGCGCGTCTGAGTCATGAGAGGGCCGGCCTTTTCATGGTGATCCAACCGGGCGCCTGGCTGCCCGCGGCGGTGAAGCCCCATCTCTTGTAGAACCGTATGGCCCGATGATTCTTCTCCCACACATCGAGCCAGACAATGTCGCAGCCCCGGTCTTTGGCCATCGCCAGACAGCGCTTCATGAGGGCTTTGCCGGCGCCGCGGCCCACCCAGGGCGCGTCGGCGTAGATGCGGGCTATCTCCACGGGCGTCACTCCGCCGACGAAGTCCGGTGAGTAGCCGAAACGCAGTCTGGCGTAGGCGACCGCGGCGCCCTTCACCTCCGCGACGAGAAAGACCGCATTTGGATCGGAAAGATCCCCCGACTTCAGCTTCGCGTTGAAGGTCAGGGCAAGATAGCCTGCCTGCGCCTCGGTCTTGTCGGGCCCGAAGGTGTCCCGCAGGGTCCGGGCGCCGAGGTCGGCCAGGAGCTCGGCGTCGGCGGGCGTCGCGACCCGGATCTGCACACGGGCGCTCACGCTATGCGATAGCGTCCAACAGGCCCTTGGCGACTACGGCCGGGTTCGTGAAGAGCGCCTCGTGACTCCCGCCGATCTCGACGAACCGGTGCTCCCCGAGACTCTGAGCCATGCCCACGAACGCACCGGGCGGCAGAGAGGCGTCCTCTCTGGAGAACACGACGGCTTTGGGGATGGCGACGCTCTGGAACGGCGCCGCGTCGATCTTGGTGGTGAAGAGGGCGAGCGGCTGTGGGACCAGACGTTCCAGAAGGGCGTTCTGCATCTCAACGGGCTCGGTGGCCATGAGGGCTCCACGGACGAAGTCCTCGATGACTGGCACGCTTCTGTCGGGAGAGGCCATGGCCGCTGCGGTCATGCCTTCCGACGCCTCGGGTGGGACGAGATCGAATTGGCACGTCTTGTCGGGCAAGATGAAGGCGTTGAGGAAGATGAGCTGCGCGATCTTGTCGGGGACCTTCGGCGCCGCCGACATGAGCAGGAAGCCTGCGCTGGAATGACCCACGAGCACGGCCGGTTCGGGCTGACGCTGCATGACGTCCACGATGGCCTGCACGTAGTCACCGAACTCGACCGTCGAACGGTCGTCATCCGGACCATGGCCCGGCATGGTCGGCGCCTCAGCGGTGTGGCCCGCCTTCTGCAGCTCGGCGATAACGCCGTCCCAGCACCATCCTCCGTGCCAGGCGCCGTGGATGAGTACGAAATGCTTGCCCATG